>CAMBFR010000051.1 GCA_945865815.1 Candidatus Sulfopaludibacter sp. SbA3 | reverse complement strand
AGAAAGAAGAAGGCAGCCTGATGGAAATGTGCAAAACCCTGCTGGGTTTCGCACATTTCCACAGGCACGGCGGCGATGAACTTAAAACAACAAAACCGGACAGATCACTTGCTACAAAAACCGGACATTTCTACTTGCTACCGACAGAGATACTTTTCTGCGGAATCCACTCGTCGTTTTCGGAGGGTGGCGAATAGAATCGCGATTATGGCTCGAGCGATGAAATTCCTCACCGCCGCCGTCCTCACCATCACGGCAATTGCCGCTCTCGGCCAGACCCGGGATCCGGCAAGACTGTGGGCAATTCAGCCTCCCGATGAAGTTGTGGAATACGACTTCAACAACTTCGCAAGAATCCGCTCGGTGAAGATCCCGCCCGAAGCGGTTAGTGAGCCGCGAAGACTGACGATCAATCGCCGCGGGCAAATCCTGGCTCAGCTGGAAGACACCGTTTGGTTGTGGGACGCCGGCAAGCCGGTCCAGACGTTCAACTCAGGCCGGAGCCGCCTGGAAGAGTTGGAGGCCAGCGTTATCGTTACCGAGGTATCACCAACCTGGCTGCTGAGCGGCGATGGCACACATCTGTTTGTGGCTCGAAACATCTTTCGCCGCGTTCTCAATGCCGGCGTCGAACACTATGCGTTCACGCGATTTCAGGTCGCGCGCACGGACCTCACAGGCAGAGAGCTCGAAACGATCGTGGACGATGAGTTCCGGCAATGCGAATGCACCACGGGCGTTTGCGCCGACACCTGCCCCCAGGGTCTCCTTTCCGCGGCGGGCCGCGTGATCGATGACTCGTTCCTCCTCACCTACTGGACCCCGGGATTCCGAACGCCCGAGTTTCATGAGAGCTTTCTGTTCAGGAAGAACGTATCCGTGTGGTCCGACAGTCCGGTGGAGCGTCCTATCGAATTGCAGGCCGCCCCCACTCTTCTCGCCGAAGATGGCATGCTGACGATCGTCGATGTGGGGACCAACCGCCGCCGCCAAACGCCCATCCAGGCGCGCAGTTCCGCAGACGTTTTCCTGGTTGAGCGCTAGCGCGGCGACAGGAAAAATTCTTTTGTTACACTTGCCAGCTTCAGATGGCGACGGTGAGATTCACTCGAAACATTCAGCGCCACGTCGAGTGTCCCACGCGTGAGGTTTCCGGGTCCACGCTGCGGTGCTCGACGGCTACTTTCAGGGAAACGAGCGTTGCCGTCGCGCCTTGCCGGCCATTGCTCGCAGGGCAAAAGGATCCGGTTCCCAGGGCAGTTCGCGTCGTGTGCGAATCAGGAACGAATCGTCACGGACCGGCTGCTCCGTCGTCTTTCCACGGAACGACGACCAGCTTGCCGGCGGCGCGGCCGGCTTCCATATCGGCGTGTGCTTCTGCAATTTGGTCGAGTCTGTAGACTCGATGAATCGGCACCACAGCCTGTCCGGCGGCGACTGCGTCGAGGAACTCTTGTAGCACCGCGCTCGTCAGGTCGGTCGCGTCGCCACCATAGGCAGTGAGCCGCACGCCGCGAGGCAAGTACTCAATCGGGTAGAAATCCCGCACCGTCCACTCATTCGACAGCATGCCGGTGAAGCAGACGACTCCGTGGACGCGAACGGCGCGAAGGGTGTCGGGCAAGGTCGGCGTGCCAATCAGTTCGAGAGCCGCGTCCACCCCGTCTGGGACAATCGCGCGCGCCTGCCGCGCGACATTGCCGCCATCATCGACCACAACGTGGTCCACTCCCAGCCTGCACAGCGCATCCTCCTTTGCCGAGCTGCGCGTCGTCGAAAGCACGGTCATTCCCAGCCGCTTGGCCAGCACGGCGGTGGCCATCCCGACCGACGACGTGCCCCCTCGAATCAGGAGCGATTGCCCGCGCTGGGCGTCGAGGCCGACCGTCAGCGAGCCGTGCGCCGTCTGCAGCATCTCCGGAACCGCCCCGAGTACCGCCCAATCGAGCGCACTCGAGAAGGGCACGACCTGTCGGACGGGGACGCAAGTGAACTCGGCGTACCCGCCGTCGAAGGTTCGACCCATGCCGCCCATCAGGGCGGCCACCTGCTGTCCCGTTGAGTACTCTCCCCCGGGACACGCGACCACTGTTCCCGTCGCTTCGATTCCGAGCACCCGAGGAAACGAGACACCTTGCGACAAGCCGAGGCGTGTATGGAGTTCGGAACGATTCAGCCCGAACGCACGCACCTTTATCAGGACCTGCCCCGCTTGGGGGGTCGGCACTGGTCGGTCCCGAATCTGCAGGGCCTCGGGCGACCCCGGAGCGTCCAACACTATCGCGCGCATGGTCGTCATGGCTGCCTCATTTCGAAAGTCATAGCGCCCTCAGTCGTCCCAACGCGCGTAACTGAGGCGGCGCGACAATGCCTGGCCGCGAATACTTCTAGCGGTGAGCTTCTCGATTCAGCGGTCTTGCACCTCACTGGCACATTGGTCGACTACTCCATCGAGCAGCGTTCGGAACAACGCGACCAGGCTCGCGCGATTAATGCGTTCTGGCACTTCACCCGGCGAGAGTGGAAACACTCTCTCTCGAAGCGGAGCCAAAAGGGGAGGCTGACTTGGGAGGACCTCACGGCCCTCTTGGAAAAACACCCGGTGGCGCCGCCGCGAATCCGGATCAGCTACTCGCCGCTTGCGGGGTATGCCCGGCTGTAATCCGACTCTTTTCGAAGAGCCGCATGCGGGAAACCCGCACGTACGGTTCTGTGGTGGGGCCGACTTGGTGACAGGTCGGCCTACCCGATCTTCCATGCATCGATACGGTTTGGCGCGGTCCGTTACCTCAAGGGTGGGCGAGGCGGGTACCGTCGCTAAAAATGGCCGTTGTCAAGTGCACAGCACGGTCGCGCCGGCCGGGCCAACCCATTATGGTTATGGTGTCACCCACTTTGAACAACTCCGTCTTAAAACCGGCCCGATTCATGGTGTTGACTGCTCCCATCTCGACCAGCCATTCGGCACTTGAGCCATTCTCACTCTTCACATCGACCCGAAAGCGCGAATGCGGATTTATCCAAACGACCTCAGTAAGCACGCCTTTTATGGTGATCTCGCGGGACTGATCGAAGTTGATCGGCACTGAATGATGCGCCAGCAGAGACGCACTCAGCATCAGATAGGCCAGAGTGACAGCGGGTTTCATAATCATTGGGATCTCTCCTCAAAATAACAACGCGCTACCTTGGCGCAACGACTGCGGCCTCCTTAGGGTCACAGCCATATTTCATCAGCTCGAACTGCGTTCTGGGATACGTTACCGTGACCACAAGAGGCTTCCGGTACATGGCCGGGTCTACGTGTGTAATTTCTATCGTCAGCAAGTCTCCCGAACGTCTGATCCGTTCGACAGTTCGCATCGTTCTGCTTTGCGGCAAACCCGCCCACTTTTCCATGGTCGACACGTATCCTGGCGTAACATCAATCGTGTCGATCACCAAAGTGTCGCCGTCATACCATGCCATGAAACGCCCCAGCGCCGGGTGGCCTTCGACATGTGCGCGAGGCGGATTGGCCGTTGTAGGATCGACAAGCGGAATCCTTCGATCAATGTCCATCCACTCATATCGAAGACGCACGTTATCTCTAGCTTGAGTGATCTGAACGACCACGTTGGGATTCAGCCAGACACGAGTCCAGCTGGCGCCAATACAATGCAAGGCAGGATCGTCTGTCTTGAAATCATAGGCATCGAGCCGACGCTGCCCTTCCTCGGTGAAGTGCCACTCTTCGAAGGCTGTGGTACCCCCATTGCGTATCCAGTTTCCAGATAAGTCCGGCGCCTGCCCAGCGACCACCGCCGGCCAGCCGACCAGGCACACAAATGCGGCAAACAGGCATCCCGTCCAGTTCTTCATGCATATTCCCCTAGAGCAGATTCAAACCACTGAGCACTCACGATTGTTGGAGTCGAACGAATTGTACAGAGACTACAAATTCGTCGCCAGACCTGTCAAGCGCGACCGAACCCGACTGTAGTTAGCGCATCAATTGTCCGCTTTCGCGAATCGAGGGAGGAAGCTTCAATCCCAAGGAGTCAGGGATGAGGCAATATCCGGCGATCGCAATGGAGCGAGCAATGAAAGTGCAGGAAGTGTTTATGCGGGCGATGGCAAAGAAGATCAGCTGGATGCAAGCAGCCGAGATCATGGGGTGACAGACCGGACAATGCGTCGATGGAAGCATCGGCATGAGAAATATGGGTATGTGCTGGATCAGCGATATGGGCGAGTGAGAAGAAAGTCGCTGTAGAAACGATCGAGAATATTTTGGGATTGTACCGAGATCAATACTTCGACTTCAGCGTTCGCCACTTTCACGAGAAACGGAGCAGCGAGCATGGAATTGGCCTCAGTGGTCTAATTCGGGGTCTGCCGGGACGATCTGTGGCTTCCAGCGCCCACAACTCTGCCACGCCCTGGGCGTTCTTCACTTCGAGAACCTACTCTCGCTTAGAAATCGCTCGGGACCTTGGCATTGCCGCCGTCCCAGTCTTTCACGGACCCATCACGCGCTTTCAGGAATCCGAGAAGACAGCCGGTTGAACTGTCGCGCAGCGGATGGCAACGCGCCTTGATCGTATCGCCGGCCTTAATGTACTCGCGGTTCACGCCCATATCGTTGAGTTGAACGCGTCCAGTGGCTTCGAGGGCCCACACCTCAGCTTCGCCCTTGTCGTTTTTTACTTCGACGTAAACCCAGGAATGGGGAAGCACCAGGTGCACTTCCTTCACGACGCCCTGGAGATCGACAAATTTTTCGGTGATGTAGTTGCTGTGAGAATGGTGCGATGCCGCCGGCACAACGAACACCACTGCACAAAGCAACGCAAGAGCAACACCCGATGTAAACCGCATGGTTATCCTCCTTACTCTTTGCTATTCACTAACGGCTGCGAGGCGGGGCCGGGTACAAATTGTGATAGACCGTCGCATAGCGAATTCTCTTTCCTTCGTTATCGATGAATCCAAGGGACTGCTGGAACAAGGCCGGCGGAGGGAATCCCCTGGGCACTGTTCCTTCGACAATGTAGAGACGGTTCTGGTGCATATTCACCACGGCGAAGGTGCGAGATCCATCGGGATTTTCCAACTGCAGACTCTTTCCTTCCACCAGGTCGGCGTTGTAGTAACCGTAGAGGGTGACCTTGGCATTTCGTTTCAGAAATCCGAATATCGCATGGTCCATCGCTCCGCGAAGGTCATTCTGCGACCGGTCACCGCACACGTCGGGATAGGCGCCGCTGGCCACGCACGTCTTGCTTTTTTCCTGGTGAAGTTGAGCCGCCGGATTGAAATCAACCGCTGTCACGGAATAGCGGCTCTGGCCGGACGCGGCGCTGTAGACGCGCGCCGGCAGGTCAATGCCGTGTTCGCTCGTGTATTTGATTTCCTGCACGGCCGGCTGCCCGGGGAAGTTGATGGTGAAGAAATCTCTCTGGCTCGCATACTCGATCCAATCCTGCGCGAATAACGGCCCCGAAAGAAACAGGGCCACTGCGATTGCGATCAGCATCCGGCGCATAGTCGGTCCTCCCGAGTTTGTTTGTTGATTTAACGTTGTGAGGCACATGTTAGTCACACCGCCCGAACGCCGCAAGGAAATTGCCTACCGGGCGGAACCCTTGTCCGGCTACATCGCAGGTGTTCTCGAAACTCAGGAACGCGAGGAGTCTCTGAGCGGCCTTGTTCGGGACTTGATCGCAAAGCACGGCGAGCCGGATGAAACGGAGGCAAAGTGGGCAAAGCTGGCACTTTAGTCCCGACGTAATATCCTCAGCAGGATACGTGGGCGGCGACTGAATAAGTCCTGCTCGGCAGCGACTACGCGGAACTACTCATGTTGCTGACTGCGGAGCCGGCGGACTCCAGCATAGGCCCAGGCAGTCAATGCGGCGAGGGCGACGAACACGACCGCTGATATCACGAATCCTTCGTCAACGCCCGTTTGCCATATGACGGCCACAGGCTCTGATTGGAGCTGCCACTCGGGCCGGCCCGACAGCCACAAACGACCGAGCGACCAGACGTCCCCTCCGGAATGAAGGACGAGAGCAGGGAGGATCGAGTTCGTGGCCCAGGTCAGGCCACTGTACACCGCCGCCACTGCGATGTAATACGGCAACATCATCAAAACTTCAGTTGGATGATTCGGAAAATGCAGCAACCCAAACGCGGTGCCGTTGACGAGAATAGCGGCGACAAGACCATATCCGCGCTCGATTGGTCCTTGCATATAGCCACGGAATGCCGCCTCTTCAGTGATACCAGCGACGATGGATGACATAACGAGCAGTACGAAAAACGTTATGGGCGGCATGCCTGGTGGTGCCGTGAGCGCCGCCGATCCGGGGAGGTTCACAAGCCGCGACATAAGGATGAGCATTGCCACAATCGCGGCAAAACCCAGCATGCCCGCCGCGAGCGATGCGCCCCACAAGTCTGCGGATAGCGAGTTGGCGCGTAGGTTCGCGCGCCGCAAATTCGCTGTACTTTTCGATCCCCACCGACCGCCAACGAATTTCCAGTAGCAGAATAGATAAGCCGCCATCGGCAAGATCGCCCACGGCGCCACCGGGGCGATACGCATGTTCGCGGCGGCAAGAAGCGCACCCCACGGCAGGCTGCCGGCCAGCAATACGATGATGCCCGTGAAAACGGCGAAAACGACTGTTGTCATAGACTGCGCAGAAAAACTGTGGATCTTGTCAAACTTCGAGCAAGCCAAATCATGGCGTCGGCCCTCCGGCAGATACATCTCGCTCGCGGGCTGCGCGAATCGATACGATTGCAGTGCCTTCGGCCGGACTGAAACTTCCAACGGTCGAGTCGATTTGTCACATTAACCGCTAAGCCACAGACGTGCCTGCTGGTGGTCTTCAGGATGTCTCTCCATGAACGCCGCAGTGTTTATCAATCTCAAGTCCCGAAAAGTCGGCTCGCCGGAGATCTCATCACCGATTCGGGCGTCGCGGCTTTGCGGCGTTGCGCGAGCCTATTTCTGAAATGCCGCACTGGGCCCGCCTTTACTTACCATGCTCCTTCCACACGACGCGATACACCCCGACACGCGATTCCTTGCCTTTGAGGTCTGCTTCTCCGACAAACTCGGCGGGAATGCGATCCGCAAGCCAGACGCAGGTGTCAGCGAATAAGCGGCATAAACAGGGACTGCCAACTATGGCGGCGATGAGAATGTCATGGTATCGGTATTATGTAAACCTCGCGCGAGGCGACCGCCTTGAACAATTAAGCAACCCTTAGAATGGAGAAACGACCATGAGCATCGATCGCTTGTCGAGACGCGACTTTGGCAAGGTCTTTGCCGCCGCCGCGATGACCGGAGCCATTCCGGTTTCGGCTGCCATGCCTCAGGGAAACAACTGGGCCGCGGTTCGTTCCGAGTTCACGCTGGACGAAAAAATCATCGTGATGAATGCGGCAAACCTCTGTCCTGCCACCCGAAACGTGAACGAAGTGCTGTTCAAATACACCCGCGACCTGGATGCGAACCCGTCGGCGCAGAATCGCGCGAAGTTCAATACCGGTCGTGAAGACACACGAAAGAAGATCGCATCGTTCCTGAATGTCACACCGGAAGAGATCGTCATCACGAGGAATACCAGCGAGGGAAACAACTTCATCAGCAGCGGCATCGAGTTGAAGGCGGGCGATGAAGTTGTGATCTTCGACGAGAATCATCCAACAAACAACGACTCCTGGAAGGAAAAGGCCAAGCGCTTTGGCTTCACGGTCAAGCCGGTGTCCATTCCAACCCCGCCGGAATCGCCCCAGGCGATTGTGAAGGCGATGACCGATGCGATGACATCGAGGACAAAGGTCCTCTCGTTCACGCACGTGACGAGCACCTTCGGGACCGTGTTTCCGGCGAAGGAACTCTGCAGGATCGCGCGCGAACGCGGCGTGATTTCCCTGGTCGACGGTGCGCAGTCCTTCGGAGCTTTCGATCTCGACCTGAAGGAAATGGGCTGCGACTTCTTTACTGCCAGTTCCCACAAGTGGCTGATGGGGCCAAAGGAAGCCGGCATCCTTTATATAAGGGCGGACGCCCAGGCGAAGCTGAATCCGAGCGAAGTTGGCGTGATCGGCGGCGCGGTCGGAGCTTCACGGGTGTTTGAACGTCTTGGCCAGCGCGACGACGCCTGTTTTATGGCGCTCGGCGAAGCGATCGATTTTCACAATCGCATCGGGAAAAAGCAGATCCAGCAGCAGGCTATCGCCCTGGGCGACGCGTTGAAGAAGGGTCTGATGAAGATCCCCACCTTGAAAATGTACTCGCCGACAACGCCGGAACTGTCGTGCGCGGTAGTGACGTTCAAGCCGGGAACTGCCGATGTTCCGAAACTCTACGCGTGGCTTTACCAGACCTACGGCATCGCCTGCGCAGCCCGGGGCGGAGACACGGCGGGGTTGCGGATCTCGCCGCACATCTATAACAGCCTCGAACAGGTCGACAAGGTGGTCGCGGCGGTTTCGGAGTTCATGAAGAAGGCGTGAAATGAGCTGGTTGTTTAAGGAAGAACCGTCGAACTACAACTTCGACACGTTGGTCAAAGACAAGAAGACTGTGTGGAGCGGCGTCAGGAATCCGGTCGCCCAGAAGCATCTGCACTACGAAAACACCTTCCATAATCGAGCCTGGGAATAACCCGGGCTACCCCATCCCTGGCGCCGAGCTCCCCATCGGCGCCAGGTGACGACTTCCTGCCACTTTCAGAAGTTCAATCGCGCGGTGAATGTAAATCTGCGGTTGGCGCCGTCGCCGCTTGCGGTCAGCCGGCCGAAATCCACGTTGTTGATGTCTGGGGAGCTTAGATTCCATCGTGGATTGTTCATGACGTTTAGCGCATCCATACGAATTTCAAATTCCTTCTGTTCACCCAGTCTGATCCGTTTTACGAGGTTTACATCAAAATTGGCACGCGTCGGACCTTCGATCCAGGCCCGGCCGAGTGTGCCGACGGCGCCGGGAGCAGGATTGGCGAGGATGATATTTCCATTAGCATCCGCAAGAGCCCTACTGCTGGAGGCACTCCGTAGCGTCTGTAAGGTGGTCAAGTCGTTAACGGACGGATCCACGGCCTGCCGGAGTCCATCGAAATAGTAAGCGCCGTTTGCGGCGTAGGTGAGCTTACCGGAGCTTTTTGGGAACGTCCCCACGATATTGGGCGTGTTCGGCGTACGGGTAAGATTGATAGTCTGCGGGGCTAGCGTCCAGGTAAGCTCCGCATTCGCCGCCGTAAGCGTAATTGGCGCGCCCGAGCTCCAGCCGAAAATTGCGCCAAACTGCCATCGCTCCACAATACGCGACAGGAAGCCCGGCGCGGCATTCAGGAATTTTCGGCCGGGACCGAATGGCAACTCGACGGTCCCGTTGCTGCGGAAGTCATGCGTACGGTGGAAGTCGAGCAGCGTTTTGTTGAGCCGGCGATTTCTGGGATCGAGGTACTCCATGCTGAGGTCGCTGGTACTCTCACCGAGGCTACGGCTCCAGTTGTATGCGAAGTAATGTGTGAAACCATGTGACATGCGTTTGGTCACCTGCAAGGTCATGGAGTGATAAGTGGAACTACCGGGATTGGTGGCCATGACGACTGAAGCATATTGCGGATTGGCGACCACAAAGTTATCCGGGAACCCGTTTCGTGCGAGCAAACCGCCAGCTCTCCCCGTCACCGTTGTAGACGAATTGAGAGCGCTGGCAAATTGACCCACATTGCCATTGGCCAGGAAGGTCCTGAAAATCGTGTTCTGCCTCAATGCCGCCGACCCGGTCACCGTCGTTCCGTTGACCGTTCCTTGCCCGAGAGCAGGGTTCGTCCCCGCGTTGAGCGCAATGCCGTTGAGAATGCGATCGAACAATTCCGCATTGCCACCGGCGCGCGTAATGTTGAACGCGTTCAGTATTCCGTTTTCGAAAACGTTGACGTCGTTGATCGAGATTCCGGTGTATAGACGTGTGCCTTTGCTGCCGACATAACGGGCTTCCAGCGTGAGGTTCCTGGCCAATTCACGCTGGATTTCGAAATTGAAGTTCTGAATGTACGGATTGACTCGATTGTCATCAAAGCTGGATAGCGAGGTCGCCCGAACATCAAACGGTTCGACGGCCAGGACCTTCACATTGGTGGGCGCCGGCATGGGAACTGGAAGATTCGGAGACGCGAAGTTGAAATACTGGGAGCCAACTCCCAATGTTGTGAAATTTTGAGCATAAGAGAGCCCCGCATTGTTGCCGGTGAACAGGCTCAGGCCGCCGTTGAACGAGGCCGCTCCCTGATAGTTGATCCCATATCCGGCACGGAGGACTGTTTTGTCCGCTCCACCCCAAGGTAATGACCAGCTCAACCCAACCGCCGGAGAGATGTTGTTCAAGTCATTGTTATAGAACAGCACGTCTGAATGGTCCGAGTTCTTGCCGACAAGTTGAAGGACAGTCGGCTGGCCCGCCATACGTCCCGGTTGCCACATGTCGGCAAAGCTCGTTCCCGAAATCCCGAATAGACCCGCCGATCCGCCAACCGGCTGGGGGTTGCGGCCCTCCGATTCCCAGGGCACTCCGTAAAAGTCGTAGCGGACTCCCAGGTTCAGCGTGAGATCCGGGCGAATCTTCCAATCGTCTTTGAAGAATGCGCCCAATTCGTTCTGATGAAATTCCTTGAGTCTGTTCTTCGCTTCGAAGGTCAGGTCCCGTGCGCCCTTTACGTTGAATCCATTCGAGAGGCTGGCGCCGGAAACCGAACCCGACAGGTCCAGCAGGAGGTTTTGAGCGGTCGTGATGTTCGAGCCGACAAGTCCGGCAATCGTATTGATGCCCGTCACCGGCACGGCGGGATTGCTGACCGTCACGAGCGGAAAAGCGTAAAACTCGGGGATGTCGCTGCCATTAAAACCGTTTGAGGACGTAAAGCGTGCTTCAAAGCCCGCTTTAAACGCATGTTTTCCCTGTGTCCAGCTCAGTGTATCGCTGTAGTTCGAGAGCGGACTGAATTGCCCACGCGTGGACGGGCCGCCGAAACCGGTGATGATGTTGTTCAAGAGAAGAGCGTGCTGCGGGATAAACGGGTGCCCATTGCGGGTCGGAAGCGCCGCGCGTGCTTCGTCACCTTCTTTATCGGGCCGCCAGAATGATGCCCACGTGTAGAACCAGTTCTTGCGCATTCCGGCACGAAACTCATTAACCACCGTCGGGGATATGGTGGAGACAAACGATCCGGTAAGCACTCGCGGCTTGCGCCGGACTACGCCGTTGTAGCCGCCGGGCCAATTGGAGATACCCGATTGAGCGGTTTGAGCCGTGTTCCGTTCCCAGGTTCCGCTGAAAGACGCTTTGTGACTGGAGTTGAAATTGTGATCGAACCGAACGTTGTACTGGTCGCGATCGGTATCGTTGCCATCTCCGTTGTTGCCGTCCTGCCCCTCGATCCGCCTGAGCCAACGGATACCTGCCGTATTCAAGCCATCGCCGACCGAAAAATCGTTGGGCGAGGCCATCCGGCTAAGCAGTTTCCCGACCCACCCGGACGTGTCGAATCGGGTCCGATTGGCATCCCAGGGCGTTCCCTCGGGCCGCGCAAACACATTGAAGGATGTCAGATCCCCTGTCGCCGCCGCGGGTCTCACGGGATTGCCGTTGCGATCCACCGTGGGAGTATTTGTCAGAATGTTGCCGTTCTGCACGCCCGGAAAATAACGGAAGATGCCCTGGCGCGCCTGGTCCGTCAGCACCGTGCCGATAAAACTGCTCTTTGTTATGTACCGCTGGCCGTCAAACAGGAAGAAGAAGAATGTCTTGTTCTTGAAGACCGGTCCGCCGAGGCGTCCTCCATATTGGTTTCCGTTGTAGTAATCCTTTCCAACGCCCAGGAAGTTGTTGTTCCAGGAGTTGGCGCTCAACTTTGAATTGCGGTTCACCCAAAAGAGGCTCCCACGAAATTCGTTTGTTCCGGAGCGCGTGGACATCTGGATTTGACCGGAGCCACGTCCCATTTCCGCATCCACGGGCGCGACAATCACGCGAACTTCGTCGACCAGGTCCGGACTGACATAGGTCGATGTGGCGGCGCCGAGGTCATAGCGTCCATCGCTGACGGGAATGCCATCGCGCGTCGTGTTGAGTTGCGTCAGGCGTCCGCCGGCGAAGTTGCTGCCCTGCGTTCCCGACGATGTTCCGATAAGGTCCAGAACGTTGCGCGTCCCAAGCGGCAGATCGCGAATTTTGTATTCGGGAAGGACATTCCCTATCGATGAGGATGTCGTTGCGATCAATGTGTCGGCTGCAACACTGACTTCAATGGTTTGTGCCTGCCCGCCGACCTGCAGCGTGAAATTCAGCCGCACTTGCTGCGAAAGACCAAGTGCGACATCGCTATACGCCTGCGTCTGAAAGCCGGGCAACTCCGCCGACACCGTATAGTTTCCACTCTGAAGCGATGGAAAGTTGTACGATCCCGTTTCATTCGTCAGGCTGGTCGATACAATACCGGTCTGCGTGTTCGTCGCTGTCACGGTGACGCCTGGAATCAGCGCGCGGGATGCATCGGACACGGTTCCACCCAATGTTGCGTTTGAGGTTTGCGAAAAAGCGTTGGTCAGGAAAATCACGGGCAGCATCAATGCCGCTGCAACGAGTCTTTTCATTTCTCCTCCATCTGCATTGGTTTCATCGTTCTGTGTTACTTCTGGGGGATCGGATTCTCCGTTCCCAGACCTCCAGTAATGCCCTCTTCCACGTATCCGGTTAGGATCGCCCGGATCTTTGCGATCTCTGCCGGCCTGGCGCCCGTGGGATCGACGTCGCCACAAGTAAAACCTCGCAACGTGCATTCTGAAGTCGTGTGTTTGATTCCTTTTTCCTTCATCAGGCGGGTCAGGATTTCTACCGCCTTGTCCATGAAGACAATCGCGTTGTTAGGCCGAAAGCTTCCCACACCGATCGCATAGTCGATTGCCATCAGCGGCTCGATGCTGGAACCGAAGGACCCATCATTCTTTTTACCTAAATCGTGCGCACCCAGGTCCGCGCCCGCGCCCACCAGGAACTGTATGATGTCGGGATCCCCGAGGTTTGCAGCGCCCATCAGCGCCGTAATACCAAAGTCATCGGCAGCATTCACGTCGCCTCCGAGCTCCACGAGCAGTTTGACGACCTTCAGCCTTTCGGCGTACGACTTGCCATTGCTATAGCCATCGATCCAGGCGTGTCCTGAGGCTGCCATGAGCGCTGTCTCGTTGGCGGTGGAAACCATGTTCGGATCAGCGCCGTAGGCCAGCAGAAGTTGAACCAGTTCCAGATCGCCGGAATATGCCGCTCGATTCAGTGCTGTAGCGAACATGATCCGCGGCGTCATTTCCAGCGATGTTCGACGAGACGTTGGAATGTTATCAACGAACGCATTCGGATCTGCTCCGGCTTCCAGAAGTTTCTTGATCAGGAAAAGCGGATCCAGGGTCACAACCCATGGCAGGCTGGGGTTCGTTTCCATATTGCGGCGGTCCACCGCCCAGAACAGCGGCGTAAACCTTTCGGCGTCGGCATGATTCACATCCGCCTTGTTGTCGATTAGAAACGATGCCAGTTCGTAACTGCCATTATAGATCGCCAACCCTAATGGACCTTTCCCATCGCCTGCGATCGCATTCACATCCGCTCCAGCCGCGACCAGAAAACGCGCCGATACCAGATCTCCCTGACGCGCCGCAAACATGAGCGGCGTGAACCCGCCATAATAATCTTTCCGTGGCCCTTCACCAGGCTTGGGATCCCTTGGCCTTACCGTATCTTCCGTGGTTTCCGATACAATCTTGGAACGTGCATTGACATTCGCGCCATGGCCGATGAGCATTTTTACAGCATCGGTATGGCTGTCTGAAACGGCCCACATTAAAGCAGTCGTATCGCCCCAGGTCTCCTTCGCGTTGACCTGCGCCTTATGGTCTAACAACACCTGGATCGCATCAGTCTTCCCGGTGCGTGCGGCCATCATCAGCGCCGTATCTCCGTATTGCGTCAACGCAGCGTTGGGGTCCGCTCCGGCCTTGACGAGTTTTTCGATCATGGCCGCGTTACCGTTAATGACGGCGAGCTGCAGCGGCGTAGCGCCGGCCCGCGTATCGGCCGATACACTGGCGCCCGCGCGGATAAGCAGTTCTGCAGTTTCCAGGTCATCCAGGCGGACCGCCCAGTGAAGTGCCGTGGTGCCATCCTTTTGTGGCGCATTGACGTCTGCCTTTTTCTGCAGCAAGGACCGTATCGCCGGCTTATTCCCCTGCATGGCCGCGTCCGCCAGTTCACTGCCGGCCGCGCCGAGACTGGCGGCCGATAGTAATGTGACCACACAGCATCCGACCAGACATCTCATACCCATGTTTTGCCTCCGCTCAATTCGGATTCGTAACCTGCGTCCGGGCGAAGTACTCGACCAGAGCGTCAACATCCCCGTCGGAAACTCTTGCGCCCTTACCCCTCATGTCGGCCACGAGCGCTCGCCATTTATCGTTGGTATACCTCGCGGCATAGACTTGTTCTAACGAGTGACACGTGTTGCAGGCGGTTTCGAGAATTCTCCTGGTTGCGATGTCGGCGCTGGCTGTACCGACAGCTTCATCGTTAACAGCGGCTTCGGGCCGGGCCTGCCCCTGAGGTGGATTGAAAGGCTTGGAATCCGCTCCGAATTTGGCAACGAGATAATCGAGGAGAGTGTTCCGATCCTGGTCCGAAAGAACAGCCCCTCCTGCCTGATGCCTGGTTTCGAGCAGCGACTGCCATCCGGACTTGTCCAGGGCAAAAAAGGCATAATCATCTATGCCGTGGCATGCGGTGCAGTTCCTGAGTATGACTTGCCTCACCGGGCCCCGGGGCAGATCCACTGGAGGAGGCCGATTGGGTCTTCTGCGTTGCGCGCTCATCGGCGTCGCCATCGCCACCATACCGGCAACGACCAACCACAGTCCGACTTTTCCAAACCGCCATTTCACTGAAAATTCTCCTCTTTGTTCGCTTCGTCAGGTCGCACTGGCTCAAGGCCGAGTCAGCCCAATCCAGGCAGACGTCCCGAGCTGTCACCGATACTTTCTCGGTGGATGCCGTACAGATCGAGGATGCTCAGTAACATATTGGAGTTCCTCTGCGTGTTGTCCGGGAAGACCAGGTGACGGTTTCCCTTGAAAGTGCCATCGATTCCACCGATGAGCTCAACCGGTATTTTCTGATGCGCGTGCCGATGCGAATTACCCATGTTGGTTGCCTTGTAGATCAGCACGTGATCCAGAACGTTACCGTCGCCATCGGGCATATTCTTCAGTTTCTGGACGAAGTACGCCAGGTTCTGTACGTGATACCGGTTGATCTTGGCATAGGCGGCCTTGTTCGCCGGAATGTCGCCGTGGTGAGACGATGAATGCCAGGCTCCATTAAAGCCGGATGCGGGGAAGCTGTGGTCGGTGAGATCGCGGCCTAACATCAATGTGGCGGCGCGCGTGATATCTGCCTGGAAAGCCACTGCCATCAAGTCATACATCAACTTGATATGGACGTCCACGTCTTCCGGTATGCCGAATGGGACTTCAAAAGACGCACCTGACGATTCCGGTTTGCTGGTCACATTTTGAATCCGCCGTTCAATCTCACGGACGTTCTCGACATAGTCGTCGAGCTTGGCCCCGTCGCCGGCCTCGACGTTTTTCTTGAAAAGAGAAAGTTCGCGGGTTATCGAATCCAGGATGCTGCCGTTCAGCTTTCGATCCGCAAGCCGCTCTTCGGAGCTGGTACCGTCGCCGAACAAGCGCTCGAAGGCCATACGCGGATTCACTTCTGTCGGAAGCGGCGTCGTGGGCGTCGACCACGACATCGAATTCGAATAGGCGCAGCTGTAACCCCAGTTGCAGTTCCCGGTATTGTTACCGGGGTCTTCAATCCCGAGTTGAATGGATTCCAATAACGTGTCCTGGCCGTACTTCTTGGCGATCAATTGATCGACCGTCACATCCAGATAGGGAAACACCGAGTCCCTTCGGGGACGGGCGCCGGAAAATACGTTCGCGCCGCGCGCATGGTTTCCGCCGGGCTCTTCGGGAGTCGAGAAACACCCCGTGGCGTCAAGTCCCGTGATGAGAACCACGCGATCACGGAATGGCTCCAGCGGCTTGGTGATATACGAAAATTCGAAGTTGGAACCCTCCTGCACGGGGCTCCAATACCCGGGCGCCGCACCATGCGGGTGCCATACTCCCACAAAGCGTCTCACGGGGCTTGCGGCCGTCTCGCGCAGAGGTGTTTGAGCGGGCAACATGGACTCGAGCAGCGGCAACGCAAGTGTCACGCCACATCCGCGCAGAAACGTGCGGCGAGGAATATGCTTCTTCGTAATAAACATGGTCTAGCCTCCTGATCGAGGGGATACGACAACTATTTTCTTAATCATTTGCAGCCCGTTCTTCCACTTTCGTTCTCATCTGGAATGGAGCGCTCTTGACAATTCCTAACACGATTTCAGAGAACCGGTTGTTCTTTGCGCCTGCATCCCGCACGATCGAGCGGATCACGGGCATATCGAAGTATTCGACCCCACGGCCCAAGCCATAGGTCATCAGCTTCTCCGTCACCATACGGACAAATTGCGGGGAATAACGCAGAAGCGCCTGTCTCAGGCTGCCGGGCCCCATGATCGAGGTTCCGTCAAAGAGTTGACCGGCCGCGTCGATGGGAGTGCCTCCATCGCCTCCATCCCTGGTGCGCCACTTGGCATCGGCGTCAAAGTTTTCGAGCGCGAAACCGATCGGGTCCATGATCTTGTGGCAACCTGCACAAGGCTCATTGGCGCGGTGCAGTGTCATTTTCTCGCGTAGTGTCGGCATTCTTGCGGGGTCCGGATTCTCCGTCTGCTCCAAGGCCGGAACGTTCGGTGGGGGTTCCGGAGGAGCGGTACCGAGGATATTTTCAAGCACCCACACGCCGCGCTTTACCGGTGAAGTCCTCTCGCCCAGTGAGGTGATCGCCAGGATGCTTCCCTGACCCAACAAACCCCGACGGTAGTCCAGCTCCGGTCCGAGCGTCACCCGCCGGAATTGCGATCCATAAATATTGGGAATGCCATAATGTTTGGCGAGCCTGTCATTGAGGAACGTATAGTCTGCGGTCAGGAAATCCAGGACGTTACGGTCTTCGTGCATCACGCTTTCAAACAGCAGTTCCGTTTCACGCCGGAAACCCTGCCGAAGCGAATCGTCCCAGTCTGGAAACTTTGTTTGAACCGGCGCCTTGTTTGGCAAATTCCGCAAGTAGAGCCATTGGGCAGCGAAGTTTTTCACCAGGGCATCGGATCGAGGATCGGCGAGCATGCGCCGCACCTGCTGCTCGAGTACAGTCGGATTGCTCAATCTCCCCCTGGTGGCCAGGCTTATCAGTTCGTCGTCCGGAATACTGCTCCATAAGAAAAACGACAAACGAGAGGCCAATTCCAGGTCACTAATCCGATAGCTTTGATTGGGCGCCAGATTTGCCGGTACCTTTTCCAGACGCACCAGAAATTGCGGGCTCGCCAAGATTCGCCGAAGCGCCAGCTCGATGCCGTCCTCAAACGTGCCGAGCTGGCGGCCCTCCTGGTAAAAATCCATCAACCCTTCAAGATCCTGCGCAGTTGTAGGACGCCGGTAGGCGCGCCCAGCAAGCGTCGAAATGATCTCCTTTGCGCATACCTCCTCGTTACCAGCGCTCGCCCCTTGATTGCTGCGCCCTGTCGGGCTCATCGGCTGGCACGTGAAGACCTTGCGAATGCTGCGCGACTCGAACGGACGTTGGGCATTGAAGGGTCCTTCGACCCTCAAATAACCGATCACGGGATAGCTCGTGAAGCCGGGGATCCTTACATTCTGGAGCGTGCTTCGCGCATAGTGCCTCGCTAGATCGAGGCTGGGCCGGTAGTTCGTTGCAAGGAACGTAGCTCCCACTGCATGCGTGCCGGCTTTTACTGGAACGGTAAGCCGCAGGGCATCGGTGCCCTGGTATATTGAGTTTGCGGTCTTGTAATCATTGTAGTCGAATACGTGTACTCGCTCGCCGTCAATGCTGACCTCGACTTTTTCGTCTGCAACAAAGGGACCGTTACGAAGGCTCTTGATCGAAAACTGGTATTCGCCATCGGCCGGAAACGTATGGCGAATGAGCATGCCCCCGCGAGTGCCGAAAACCAGACCTTCAATCTGGTAATCCTGTGTGGTATCGCTCGGTAAAACATAGGTCGATACCGTCGGCGTCTCCCAAAAACCAACCGCCATGCGCGCGACCTTCCCCGCCGCCGACGTATAGGCTTCCAGCACAGGCTGCGAGAGCGCCAACGAACCTGCTATGTTGTCAAAGCCTCTACTCGATTCATCTGGCGGCAAAAGTGTCGCGGGATCTATTTCGATATCCAGAAGGTCGCGGATGGCGTTGGCGTATTCCGCGCGGTTCAGACGATGGAGTACTTTGGTTCCGGGATTGACTTTCCCAGCTGCCTTGCGATCGATTTCCCCTTCAAGCCACTGCGTGAGCGCGCTGGAGGCAGCAAAATCCGGCCGCTGCATTCCCGGCGGGGGCATCACGCCCGCGCGTAACTTGCGCACCACTTTCTCCCACAATTCCGGGTTATCACCAACCGTCGCGGGATCTATGTTCTGAAGCGAAAGATTCGCTCTTTTCGTTTGATCGTTGTGGCAAGTCACGCAGTACTGATCGAGGAGCGCTCGTTGCGACCTGGCCGGCGCCGCCAAAGCAGGAGATTGCCGTTGCGGCCCAGCCGCCTGCCCATAGCCGAGGACGGCACAAAGGATTGCCAGGCCGCCAAACAATATTCTGCTTTTCATCGATAGCTCCATTCGCGAACAGGCATGAGAGCCGCCGCAGTATCATCTGTTTCCGCAGCCTTGGTTCGCTTGCACGTTTTCGTGATCAGTATCCCGATCTTCTTACCATGGCCTAAGGTTGTCCAATAGCGAATTGTTATTGAATGATGTTGTATTCACATCGAACACTAACAAGGCGCTATCGGACAACGTCTTCATGGAGTTACGGCTCCCGAGTATAGACTACTTTGCTGGAACTGGCGCCTCCGGCCATCTGAATACGTCGGCCGGCGCTTTTCCCAAGATCCAGTCCTTATCCTCAGTGGAAAGGAAGGCAAGAGCCTCGCGAAACAGGTCCAGACATTCGCGATAAGTGCTGGTGAGACGGCTGAGATCGGCGCACGAAACCCAGGGCAGTTTCTTCATCTGCCTGGGATCTCCGCCGTCGGTCACGAATCGTGAATCTGGATCGGGCACCAGTACCGCTTTGAAACGATCGACCACCTGCTTAGCGGATGGCGCGGCGTCGTTGGTGGAGAGCATCGGTGAATCTGCGCTGTCATTTCCTAACCTCATGGACTCTGTTAAGATGCGCGGCGCATGAAGCTGTTCTGGCCCTTACTGGCGCTCGTCACATCCGTCGGGCCGGCATTTCCTCAAGCGCGCCCCGCTGCGAGCGGGAGGGGCGCGCCCGCTGTGACGATTAACTACGAGGCGATCCGTCTGGAAAGAGTGGTATCGGCGGTTCGAATCACCGAAAAGCTCTCTATCGATGGACATTTGGACGAGCCGGCCTGGGCGCTGGCGAGTCCCGCCACAGACTTCATCCAGTGGGGTCCGCGGCCGGGAGAGCCTGCATCCGAAAGAACGGAGGTCCGTTTCCTGTATGACGACGAAAATCTTTACGTCGGCGCCATTTGCTTCGATTCGGAGCCCACACGCCTTGTTGTTAGTGGACTGAAGGAAGACTTCACGTTCGCGGAATCCGACAACGTCGCGATGGTGCTGGACAGCCTTCACGACCGGCGTTCCGCGTTCCAGTTCGGTGTGAATCCAGCAGGGGCAAAGCGCGACTCTCAGGTCACCAACAACAGCCAGTTCAATAACGATTGGGATGGCGTATGGGACGCGAAGACCAGCACCAACGATGAAGGCTGGATTGCAGAATTCGTGATTCCTTTTAGAACGCTCCGGTTCTCGCAGTCGCCGTCGCAGGAATGGGGAGTGAACCTGAGCCGGCTCGTTGTTCGCAAAAACGAAGAGAGCGAGTGGTCGCCCATTCCCATTCGATACAGAATGAGCAGGATTTCCCAGGCCGGCACGCTGGTTGGCCTTGAGGGCATCCGTCAGGGCCGCAATCTGAAGGTCAAGCCGTTCGCGACAGCCGGCGTCACGCAGGTTCGGGGCACGAACGGTCAGATCAGAACCCTGAAAGACTACGATGGCGGAGTCGATGCAAAGTACAGTTTGACGCCGTCGCTCACCCTCGATACCACTTATCGTACCGATTTCGCGCAAGTCGAGGTCGATCAGCAGCAGGTGAATCTGACCCGGTTCAATCTGTTCTTTCCGGAGAAACGCGACTTCTTTCTTGAAAACGCCGGCACTTTCAATTTTGGCGGGAGCAGCTTCCAGGGTGGGGGTGGCGCCAATCTGGTCCCGTTCTTCAGCCGTACGATTGGTCTGAGCGGTGGAACTCCGATCCCAATCATTGGGGGAGCACGCGTCTCAGGAAAGGTACGGTCGTACGACGCCGGGTTTCTGACGATGAAAACCGGGAGCTTTACCGATGGCGTGCGCTTGATACCATCCAAGAACTATCTCGTTGGCAGGCTCAAACGAAATTTTTCGACGAGTTCCTGGATTGGTGCGCTTGTCACCAATCGCGATTCGAACGTTGCCGGCGACTACAACCGTGTGTATGGCGCCGACGCGCACTTCCAGTTCTATGACAGGCTGGAATTCGATTCTTTCCTCCTGCGGAGTGACACTCCCGGCAAATCCGGTAAGAACCAGGCGCGGAGGTTTGCACCATCGTGGCGCGACAATGAGTTGGTCATTGCAGCGGAATACAACTCGGTCCAGACGAATTTCAATCCCGAGATGGGATTCATCCGCCGCAGAGACATGACGCAGTACTCCGGGGATTTTTCATGGCTTCCCCGGTTACGGAGAAGCACAGTTCGGAACCTGATCTTTACGACCAATCTGGACTACTACGAAGGCGCCAATGGAAAGGTGGAGACGCGGACCCAGGGCATCAATCTCGGAGCCCAGTTCCTGAACAATGGAAGCGTCAACTTTTCTCTTAACGAACATTTTGACCGGCTGGTGAACACATTTCTCATCCGGTCGAGGCGCCAGGGCCACGCTTCGGATCTTCCAATCGCCGCAGGCGATTACAAGTACCGCGAATATCTGTTGAGATTCCAGACTAATCAAGGCCGGAGGATCGGCGGAAACGGCAATATCAACGTGGGCGAGTTCTGGAACGGCCATCGCAAGTCATTCGGCGGCGGTCTGGGCTGGAGAGTGGATCATCATCTGAACATCGACCTGGATTACAACCACAACCGAGTGGACCTGCCAAATGGCTCGTTCCGGACGACTCTGGTTGGCGCGCGGTTTCTTTACGGATTTACACCCCGCGCATTCCTGAATGCGTACTTTCAATACAACGCCGACACGCATCAGGTCAGTTCCAACATCCGCTTCAACATCATTCACCATCCGCTGAGCGATCTCTACCTCGTTTACAACGACCGCCGCGACACGCTTGGCGGTCAACTCATCGAGCGCGCATTCATCGTTAAGCTCACAAATCTTTTCAATTTCTAAAACAGGATTGCCATTCCGGCGTATCCGAAGCGATATATAAGGCCGATTGGACTAAACCGCCTGCTGGCGGTAGGGGGACAGATCGGACCGTGTGGTTCAATACGCCTCGGCCAACTACGTTGCCCTGCTTCGCCACCACGGTCTCCAGATCAGCATGTCGGCCAAGGGTAATCCTTACGACAACGCTTTCATGGAGTCGTTCTACAAAACGCTCAAGTATGAGGAGGTGCATCTCTGGAATTACGAAACCTATGAGGATGTGATCGAAAGACTTTCGTTTTTCATCGAGGAAGTTTATAACCGGAAGCGACTTCACTCTTCGATCGGCTACGTTCCGCCGACCGAGTTTGAAGCCAGCGTCTTGAAACTGAAACCCGCTGATCGGCCCGTACTCAATCTGTGAGATAAACTCTCCAGTTCACGGGGCGCATTCCAATGCACCTGGTAGAAGCGTGGAATTGGAGACCGGATAGAGACTCTAAAGATCGAGAGTAAAACGAAGTGCTGCGCGGATTTGATCCATGACGGGCCGGGGTATGATGCCGGGTTTTCGTTCCAAACGAACTGTGGGAATCGAAGCAATGCCCTGTACGTTGGCGACGGATACTTCGTGGAGGAATGGCAACCTCGGAATCGGGATTTCGTAATTGCTTTGCCGATTCTGAGTGGTCAGTGGAACATAAATCACCAGAGCGCGAGGTGGATCAGAATCCGATCGGGAAACGACAACGACAGACCGAGTCTTTGCAGCCAACCCGAGATCGGCTAACCAGACTTCACCGGGTTGTGGGGTCATCGAGTATGTCCATCACTTCTTGCTCGATGGCTCTGGACCGGATCAGGTCGAGTGCGTTGTCATCGGCCAATTCAATGATCTCCGCCACTCTCCGCCGAACTTCTTCAGAGGTCGCGGCTTCCCATCGCTGAAGCTTTTTATCCAATTTTTCCGCGATGGCATCCATTTGTGCGCTCCTTTTTAGACATTGTACAGCACCGGAGGCATCCGAAACCTGATTGCTCCTCGAAAGTCCATCTGACGTTTAGCGATCATTCAGTCCGCGATCAAACCCAGGCCAGAGTCGGGTTATGATGAACCGGCTACACGCGGAAGGGAACATCGAGTAAGCCGCGATTTCTCAAGATATTAACCTATCAACTCTGATCCGCTTCGGGACCCGGAGGCCGGAGGTTCAAATCCTCTCGCCCCGAATGAAGGGTAATGGTCGGTTTCTACACAAAACCGACCATTACCCTAGTACCGCAAGTTTGGAAATGAAATCCTGCCGCTCGAAAATGACAGCGTTCGTTCCGTTTCTTGATGGCTGCGCCCTATCGGGCTTGCATTCGCTCCGCTCATGCCCTCCATGCACCAGGCATGGATCTTCTCCTTGATCTTCTCCGCCTACACAATCTACGAATTTGTGTGGACACTGTCGATACAGCCCAAGTGGCCGCCGCTTCGGCGGGCCTGTCTGCGGCGGACGACACGCCAGTGCATCGATGTTCGCGCCGTTCTGTGGCAGAATTCCGGACGATGCCTCCGAAGATCGAACTTCACTGCCACCTGGACGGCATTCTGGATCCGGAGATGGCCCGCGACATCCGCGCGGAAGATCCCGGTTTTCCGGTGGATCCGGAGCTGTTAGCCGGGGCCTATCCTGTGGACAGCTTCCAGCGGTTCAGCGACTGGTGGCGCTTCCCCGCTGCGTTGCAGGGAGACCTGGATCGTTTCCGGCCGGTGTTGAAGCGCCATCTGAAGCGGCTTGCCGCCGAGGACGTGATCTACGCCGAACTCATGATCGGCGGCAGCGAGATTCCCGTGGATACTTCCGAAGCGATCGATAAGTTGTCTGAGGTGAGAGCGTGGCTGAAGCCGCAGACGGCCGGCAGAATCCAGGTGGAATTCCTGGCCTGCTTTGGCCGGAATAAGCCCCCCGAGTCGCTCGAAGCGAAAGTCGCGCGAAATATCGCGCTTTACGAGGCCGGCCTCATCGCCGGTGTCGCCCTCGCGGGGCCGGAAGAAGGGTATCGCGTCCAACCTCACCACCGCACCTTTGCCCGCTACCATGACGCCGGGGTCCCGATCGAGATCCATGCGGGAGAGTGGTGCGGTCCGGAGTCGATCTGGGACGTGCTGCGCTACGGTTTCCCAAAGCGCATCGGTCACGGAGTCAGCCTCTTTGCAGATCCGGCGCTGGTCGACGCGGTGCGCGAAAAGGGCATACATATCGAGATGTGTCCCACAAGCAACCTGAAGACGGGAAGCATC
Source organism: Candidatus Sulfopaludibacter sp. SbA3 (assembly GCA_945865815.1). Lineage (GTDB taxonomy): Bacteria > Acidobacteriota > Terriglobia > 20CM-2-55-15 > 20CM-2-55-15 > CAMBFR01. The sequence goes on along the minus strand of CAMBFR010000051.1, from coordinate 7,033 downwards.
GGCCGCATCGAGGAACACCCCATCCGAAAGGCGATCGAACTGGGACTCCGTTTCAGCGTCAACACAGATGATCCCGGCCCATTTGGCAACAGCATGGAGTCGGAGTACGCCCTCCTGCAGAATGTGTTTGGTTTCACAGAAGACGATCTCGGGCGGGTCTTCGCTCACTCGGCAGCCGCGCGGTTCCGATCCGGATTGCCGGGAACACCATAGAGGTCTTTCAAATCCTGGCGAGCCGATAAACTCCCGGCGCGATCCTTACGGCGTGACCGTCCTCTACCAGCGCGCGATTGCCCAATCCGGCATCGGGACGCGAGAGGCCTGTAACGCGGGCCAGTTCGCCCGGAACGGTCAATCCGGCGCCATTCAAAAAGCATCGGGCAACCTCACAAAGCGCAGTTTCGCGGCTGACCTTTCGCGCGAGGGACAGTTGCGCGGCAAAACGCTCCTCAGCCAACCCCCAGAGATACGTGAACCGGGGTTCGTAGAGCACTTCACTGGGCACGACGATCATCGCGGCCTGAAGCTCGTCGACGGCCCGTGTAAACGCGGCGCGATCCGAAACGCCGGATTCACTTCGCAGGTCTGCTGTGGCCATTTCCCATTCCTTGCGAAGAACGCGCAGCACTGCCAGCGCCGGCTTGCTCAAGCGTTTCTTCTCTTCGCGCCGCGGCATGCCGTGAAGCGCTTTGAAGTAAGGAATCATGCGGGGAGCGATGAAGGTTGCCTTCCCGCGGCGCAGCTTTCCGTAGTAAACGCGGCCGCGGCGAAGAATTTCATCTTTCAGCAACCAGGTGTGTGAGCTTTCCGGATCCTTCTGCACATTGCGCGGCATGATCGCATCGCGCCGTCCACAAACCGCGACGTACAGCGATGGCCCCGGTTGACGCGAATCCGTCAGGCATGCCGCGAATCCCACGTGCTCGACAAAGCGTTCCGCCTGCACGGCGGTTTCGATTCGTCCGCCGCCTTCGCGCTGCCAGTGCAGGTCGCGGTATTCGTCGATCTCCTCGGGAAGAGTGTGGCGAAGCATACGGCCAGAGATGATACAAGCATCCCTCTCCTTCTGAGAGTTTCCGGTTTGGTATTGCAGGAAGTTCATCATTGGAACAGGTGCTGCTCTCGTGGCACACTTTCTGCAGGAGGTGACTTATGCCAACGGAGAAGAAGCGTATCCACATCACGGTGGATGACGATACCTATGAGGCCCTGGGCCGCTTGTCGGACAAGCGAGGTGAATCTGTGGCGGGAGTCGGATTGAGTCTGATCGAACAGGCTTTGGAGTACCAGGAGGACCTCCATTTCTCGCGAATCGCCGACGAGCGGTTGAAGGGCAGGCAGAAGCGAATTCCGCACAGCAAGGCCTGGGATTGAGCTATCGAATCGAATATCTGGAGAGTGTCGTTGCAGATGACATTCCCCGCCTTTCCTCGACGGTGCAACGCCGAATCAAGCAGGCCATCGAAACAAAATTGTCCTCCCATCCCATGGAATTCGGCAAACCCCTTCGCTACAGCTTAAAAGGAGCCAGACGCCTCAGAGTCGGCGATTACAGGGTGATTTACACGATCGAGCCCAGTGACGTCATTCTGATAGTCAAGATTGGACACCGCCGAGAGGTTTACGAAAATTGATCACGACTTGATTCGGAGTCTGTCCCCACAATTCCCCAAATTTTGGTAGCATGCGCGGGCAGGAGAGCTCCATGTCGAAACCCAAGCTGTATACGCGTCTCACCGGGCCTGTGGTTCGCGACACGCGCCAGGGCAGTTTCCGTCCGGCCACGTGGGATGAGGCGTTGGATCGAACGGCAAGCGGCCTGAAATCCATAGCCGGCAGACATGGCAGCAAGGCCTTCGGCCTCTTCAGTTGTTCCAAGGCCACGAACGAAATGAACTTCATTGCGCAGAAGTTCGCGCGCGTGGTGATGGGCAGTAACAACGTCGACAGTTGCAACCGCACTTGACACGCACCGAGCGTCGCCGGTCTGGCGATGGTTTTTGGAGCGGGCGGCGGGACCAGCTCGTTCAAAGAGATCGAAGAGACCGATGTGATTCTGCTCTGGGGTTCGAACGCCCGCGAAACGCATCCGATTTTCTTCCACCACCTGCTCAAAGGAGTAAGGAACGGCGCGCGTCTTTACGCCATCGATCCGCGCCGGACGAGTTCGGTTCGGTGGGCCCATGCGTGGGCCGGGCTCGATGTCGGCGCCGATATCGTTCTCGCCAACGCGATGGGCCACGAAATTATTGCCGCCGGGCTTGAATGCCGGGAGTTCATCGAGAATGCCACCCGGGGATTCGATGACTATCGCAATGCCGTAGAGCCTTACACGCTGGATTATGCCGAGCGCGAGTCCGGCGTCCCGGCCGAAGTCATTCGCGAAATGGCCCATGGATATGCCCGCGCCGAGAAAGCGATGATCTGCTGGACGCTGGGCATTACCGAACACCACAACGCCGTAGACAACGTGCTGGCGCTTATCAACCTGTCACTATTAACCGGTCACGTCGGCCGTTACGGCTCCGGCCTCAATCCGCTGCGCGGACAGAACAACGTGCAGGGCGGCGGCGATATGGGCGCGATCCCGGACCGTTTGCCCGGATTCCAGCATGTGGAAAACGCGGAGCGCCGCGCCCGATTCGAGAAGCACTGGGGCGTTTCCATTCCGCCGGTCCGCGGGTGGCATCTGTCGCAGATGTTCGAAGCCATGGAACGCAAGGATCTCCGGGCTCTTTATGTGATCGGCGAGAACCCGCTCCAGTCGGAAGCGGATCAGAATCACGCCCGGCGCCTTCTCGAAGACCTCGATTTCCTCGTCGTCCAGGATATCTTCATGACCAGGACGGCCGAACTTGCCGACGTCGTCCTTCCCGCCACGGCGGCGTGGTGTGAAACCGAAGGCACGGTGACCAACAGCGAGCGGCGCGTCCAGCGCGTTCGCAAGGCTTTAGAGCCGCCCGCGGGCGCGCGCGATGACGTCGAAATCCTTTTCGATATCGCCCGGCGGCTGGGCCACGACTGGGGCAAGCCCGCCGCCGAGACAATATGGAATGAAGTGCGCGCCCTCAGTCCCGTCCACGCCGGCATGAGCTACACGCGCCTGGAAGCGAACCGCGGTCTTCATTGGCCGTGTTATGACGAAAGCCATCCGGGTGAGATCTTCCTTCACAGCCGGCTGTGGGAACGGCCGGTGAATGGACCGCGGGCTGAATTCATGCCGGTACACCACGATCCGCCGGTGGACCGCCTGACGCCTGAGTTTCCACTGCGGCTGACGACGGGCCGGCGGCTGGATGAATACAACACCGGCGTCCAGTCTTCCGGCTACAGGTCTCCGATGCGCCGCGGCGAAACGCTCGACCTTTCGCCCGAGGATGCCGAACGCCTTGGCGTGCGGGACGGTGAAGTTGTCCGGGTGCAATCGCGCCGGGGGAGTGTCACGGCGCCGGTTCAACTCGTGGACTCGCTGCGCCCCGGCTTGACGTTTATGACCCTGCACTTTCCGGACGACGTGGCCACAAATCTTCTGACGATCGATGCGACGGACCCGAAGTCCGGCACGGCGGAGTTTAAAGCCACCGCTATTCGCATTGAAAAACTGTAGAGATGTAAGCGATGGACATTCGCATTCACGGCCCTGAAGCCAACGCCTCCGAACGCGCCACCATCGACGCCGTTCTCGGGGAGGCCACCGAACGCCGCGATTTGCTCCTGCCTGCACTGCACGCCGTGCAATCCCGTTTTGGATGGCTTCCACCCGGAGCCCTGAATTACATCTGCCGCCGGCTGATGCTGCCGCCATCGGAAGTATTCGGCGTGGCGACCTTCTACCACATGTTTTCTCTCAACCCGCGACCACCCGAACTGGCCTATGTCTGCGACGACATCGCATGCAGGCTCAGCGGCGCCGAACGTCTCTGCTCGGAATTGAAGGCAGCGCTTGGCCCGCAGGGAGGTCAATGGAAACGCAGTCCGTGCCTCGGGCAATGCGAACAGGCGCCTGCGGTGCTTGTCAGCCAGGCCGGCGAGTTGCCTCGGCTCTTCAACCTGTCCAATCAGTCCAACCGGAATCCGGCCGCAACCGTTGACGAGGTGGTTTCGGCTTTGACCACTCCTCCTGTTCGCACAACGTTCGAATCGCTACTACGATCCGTGCCGCAGGCCGGCAAGCCGGGACTGCGCCTTATAAAAAGAATCGGCAGGATAGACCCTGAAAGTCTCGATGCGTATCGGTCCAGCGGCGGATACGCGGCGCTCGGCCGCGCGGTTCAGCTTGGCCCGGACGGAGTCATCGGCGAAGTCCGTGCTTCCCGTCTCGCTGGACGCGGCGGCGCGGCCTTTCCAACAGGACGAAAATGGGAAGCCGTCGCCAAGGCGCAGGCCCGTCCACACTATGTGGTCTGCAATGCCGACGAGTCGGAACCCGGAACATTCAAGGACCGGCTCCTGATGGAAGGCGATCCATTCGCCGTGATCGAGGGCATGACGATAGCCGCACTCGCTACCGGCAGCGAGCACGGGTACTTCTACATCCGGGGCGAGTATCCGCTCGCAGCCGGCCGCGTTGAGCTTGCAATCCAGGCCGCTCGCACTGCCGGCCTGCTGGGCAAAAACATTCTGGGCGCCGGCCTGAATTTCGACATCGAGCTGAGGCGGGGAGCCGGCGCTTACATATGCGGCGAAGAGACAGCGCTCTTCAACTCCATTGAAGGAAAGCGTGGCGAGCCGCGGAACAAGCCGCCGTTTCCCGTTCAGGCGGGTCTCTTCGGCAAGCCGACCGCGATCAACAACGTCGAGACCTTCGCGAATATTCCGGTGATCCTATCCGAAGGCGGCGAAGCGTACGCAGGCATCGGCACTTCCGGATCGAGCGGACCGAAACTGTTCTGCGTTTCCGGACATATCGCGATGCCAGGGCTCTACGAAGCGCCCTTCGGTACAACACTCCGCGAAGTCATCCGAATGGCAGGCGGCGTCGCTCAGGACAAAGGCATCCGTGCCGTCCTTCTTGGCGGCGCGTCGGGAACGTTTCTGGGACCCGAACATCTGGACGTTCCACTGACGTTCGAAGGAACGCGCGCCATCGGCGCCGCGCTCGGTTCCGGTGTGGTGATGGTGTTCGACGAGACGGTGGTGATGGCCGATATTCTCACGCGCATCGCCGCATTCTTCCGCGACGAGTCCTGCGGACAGTGCGTGCCGTGCCGCGTAGGCACGGTTCGGCAGGAGGAACTGGTGGCCCGCCTGAAAGCAGGCCGGACGATCGGATCGCATGCCGACGAACTTGTCCTGCTCAGGGAAATCGGGCAGGCGATGCGCGATGCATCGATCTGCGGGCTCGGGCAGACAGCTTCGAACGCGATCGAGTCGGTGTTTGCCAATCCGGGTTTGATGACGTCGAAGGGACAGAGCACATGAGCACTTCAGATCCAATCTGGCGGACACCTCCTCCTCGTCCAACACGGCCGCCGGAAGCTCCCCGGAAGCCGGAGCCGAGGAAAGTCGGCATCATCATTGACGGCGAGACCGTTCAAGTGCCCGAATCCTGGACGATTCTGGAGGCATGCCGCTCGCTGAACATCGACACGCCAACGCTGTGTTTCCTGGAGAATCTGACACCCGTCAATGCCTGCCGCGTCTGTGTCGTCGAGATCGCCGGCGCCAGAACTCTCGCGCCGGCGTGCTCCCGGAAAGTCGAGCCCGGCATGGATATTCGAACCGACTCGGAACGAGTCCGGCTGTCTCGAAAAATGGTCATGGAATTCCTCGGCTCGTCGGTGGATCTTTCGGCGGCGCCTGAGGCGCAACGTTATATGCAGCGGTACGGCGCGCGGCCCGATAGATTCGGACCCGATGCGGAGACCGTGAAGCAGCCGGTAAAGATCGACAACGATCTTTATGTCCGCGACTACTCCCGCTGCATCCTTTGCTATAAGTGCGTGGAAGCCTGCGGAACCGACGCCCAAAACACATTTGCGATCGCCGTCGCGGGCCGGGGGTTTGAGGCGGGAATCTCGACCGAGGCGGACGTCCCGCTTCCGGATTCGGCCTGCGTGTACTGTGGCAATTGCATCGGCGTTTGTCCGACCGGCGCCCTGATGTTCAAGACCGAATACGATATGCGGCAGGCCGGAACCTGGAACGAACCGCGGCAAACCCGAACTGAAACGATCTGCCCTTACTGCGGTGTCGGCTGCACCCTGACGCTGCACTGCCAGGACAATCGGATCGTGAAGGTCACCTCGCCTCTCGACGCCGATATCACCAACGGCCATCTCTGCATCAAGGGCCGCTTCGGATTTGAGTTCGTTCAGAACGTTTCCAAACCGGAGGAGTAATGGCCACTTCACCGCACTTCATGAAACCGACGCCGCTCGAGCGCGCCATGAACAAGACCATCGGCATGCTTGCCCGCCTGGGCCTGGGGCCGGGCTATCTTCGCCTTCTCGAGGTGCAGGGCAAGACGACCGGCCGCACGTACTCGACGCCCGTGAACCTGTTCCACTTCAAGGGCCAGGACTATCTCGTCGGAGGGCGGGGCCATACCGGCTGGTCGAGGAATGCACTCGCCGGCGGAGGCGTAACGCTGCGGCGAGGCCGCAGTCTCCGCCGATACAACGTTCGCCCGATCGCGGATAACGACAAGCCGGAAATCCTAAAAGGCTACCTCGATGAATACGCCAGCACCGTTCAGAAGTTCTTTACCGTTCAGGCCGGTTCGCCGCCGGAAGCCTTCCGCACGATTGCCGATCGCCATCCCGTATTCGAGTTGATACGCATTAACGAAAATCGCTAACCCTCATCCGGCCCTTCGGGCCACCTTCTTCAACACGTATGCCGAGCAAGCGAAACGTGAGTCCGAACTCCCCTCCTGTTTTAGGGGGTATTCCGGGTTTTAAGTGGGTCAAGCAATGTGGAAAGTGTGGAAAAGCCGCGCAAACGACGCGTGGCTTTTCCACACTTTCCACAATGCCGGCGGCGGGTTTAAAAAGAAAACGCTCGTGAGAGAATCACGAGCCATGGATGACAG
>CAMBFR010000050.1 GCA_945865815.1 Candidatus Sulfopaludibacter sp. SbA3 | reverse complement strand
CAAAGTTCCAGAAACTTTCTGTTTGATCCTGGCACGGGGCTGAAGCCCCGCGCCCACAGCGCAACTGAGAAAACATCCGGCTCACCTCGCAAACAACAGCAACACCAGGAGCGCGAGCAATATATATAAGAGGTAGCTGTGGACGTTTCCGGACTGGAGTCCACGCACCTTCATTGCCGCGCGCCGAATCGCTCGGCCGATTGGCGCATAAATGGATTCTTCAACGATCGAATGAGACTGGCTGTGGTAAGCGATCGTCTTTACAAACAGCCGGGATTCCGGATGCGCTTCAATTGTGGTCTGCTCGTCGGGGCGGTAAAGAAACGCAAACACACGCCTGAACGGATTTGAAAACGCTGATGCGGAGTACTCGAATTGCGCGGTCTGCAAGGCGCGCCCGCAACCCCAGGTTTCGTAGTACCGCCGGCTGAGATTGACGCCGCCAAGCCGCATTCCGGCCCATACCGCCGCCAGAAAAAAGCCGAACGCCAGGGCGATCCAGAACGGCGAAATCGTCGCAAAACTACCGGCCGCCGCCATGTTCGTGAAGCTGAAAGACAAATCCGGGCGTTCACCGGCGAGTTCGCTGACGGTTCCGCTGAGCGGGCCGAGCACCATGACCGGCGCAACGCCCAGAGCGAGGCACAACACCGCAAGCGCCGCCATTGAACCCAGCATGATCCGGTCCACCTCCACGGCCTGCGGCGCCTTTTCGCCGCGGGGGAGCGCCAGGAACGTGATTCCAAATGCGCGGACGAAACATGCTGCGGTCAGCCCGGCGGTAAGGGCAAGCGCTGCGATCGACAGGGCGAATACGAGATTGAAAATCTGCTCCGGTACGCGGAAGCTCAGCAACAGGGACTGAAACATCAGCCACTCGCTGACGAACCCGTTGAGCGGCGGCATTCCGGAAATCGCCAGCGAGCCGATCAGAAACAATGCTCCGGTCTGCGGCATTCGGCCGAGAAGCCCGCCCATCTCTTCCATGTTCCGGGTTCCGGTGGCATGAAGAATGGAGCCGGCGCCCAGGAACAACAGGCTCTTGAAAGCGGCATGGTTCAGGCAGTGATATAAGGACGCCAGAAGCGCCAGCGACACAAGAGAGCCCAGGCCGTAACTGCGGAACAGGAGGCCCGCGCCGACGCCGAGCAGAATGATGCCGATGTTCTCAACGCTCGAATAGGCGAGAAGCCGCTTCAAATCGGAATCGATGATGGCGTAGAGAACGCCCAGCAGCGCCGACATCGCCCCGATCATCAGAATAAAAACTCCCCACCAGGCCGGACCCGCGCCAAGCCAGTCGAAACCAATCCGAATCAGGCCGTAGATTCCGAGTTTGATCATCACGCCCGACATGATGGCGGAAACGTGGCTTGGCGCGGCCGGGTGAGCGCGAGGCAGCCAAACATGGAACGGAATCGCGCCGGCCTTTGAAAGAAAGCCGGCAGCAAGCGCCAGGAAGATGAGGTTTCGCGTTTCAGGTGACAGATTCGCGGCGGCTTTAGCCCAGTCCGCCATGACGAACGTGCCCGTCGCCTGCGCCATTGCCAGGAATCCGATCAGCAGGCAACCCAGTCCGGCGTGCGTCATCACGAAATAAAGCCAGCCTGCGCTTCGTGTGTCGTCGCGCTCGCTTTCGGTCATGACCAGGAAATATGACGCCAGCGACATGATTTCCCAGAAAATCAGGAACGTCAGCGCATTGCGGGCGAGAACAACGAACATCATGGCCGGGACGAGGACATTCAGCGCGAATCCGAGCAGGAGTTGACTGTTCTTGTAGTGCCGCGTGTAGCTGATCGCGTACAGCGTGGAGGGAATGACGCCAACTGCGATGATCAGAAGGAAGAATGCCGACAATCGATCGAGTCCCAGTGCGAGTCCTCCGCCTATCGGGAGAATGAACGGCACGAGGATTCGGAATGAGCCGCCCGCGAGTCCGAGAATGCTGAGAACGAGAATGAGGAAAGCTCCGGCTGATGCGAGGGCGTGCGTGACCTTCCGGCTTTGATCATGATTGCGGGCAAAAATGAGCGCGCTCGCGCAACCTGCGGCAAAAAATATCACCGAGGCATAGAGCAGGACGATCAGTAGCCGGGAGTTGAGCATCTCAGGGCGCCGATCCCGCGTTGCGCGCCTGAAGCGGCTGACGGGAACGCAATGCCGTCAGAATGCCTGTCAGAATCTGCGTGGGGCTCGGGGGACAGCCGGGCACCAGCACGTCGACGGGGATAAAATCCGACACGGGGCCCGCTACCCCGTAACCTCCCGCAAAGATTCCGCAGTCCTTCGCGCAATCGCCGATTGCGATCACGATTTTCGGGTCGGGAGTAGCCTCGTAAGTGCGCCTCAACGGGTCGGCCATATTTCGAGTGACGGGACCCGTCACGAGAAGACAATCGGCGTGGCGCGGCGAGGCGACAAACTGAAGGCCGAAGCGCTCGAAATCGCAATAGGGGTTGTTCAAGCCTGTGATTTCGATCTCGCACCCGTTACAGGAACCCGCATCGACTTCACGGATGTGCAGCGAGCGGCCAAACAGTTTCTGCAGTTCCTTGCTGATTGCGCCGCCCAGCATCTCGACTCCGGGATCCATTCCCGCATCCATAAGTGGGGGAACTGGCTCGGTGGCAATCGGAGTCTTGAGTATCTTTCGCAGCAACTGTTTCATGCATTCTGCCTCTGGCGGATCAGGCGATCGCCAGCCCTGAAGATCGCCGACGATGCGAGAAGCGTTCCCCATGCCATGCATCCCGCGCCGGTAAAGATACCACCGAGCAGTTCGCCGCAGAATTCCTCGTTCGTAAAAAACAGGAGGACGAACGATGCAATAACCAGCCCGCGAAACCATCGATCCTTCAGTTGGAGCCGGTGCCACACATGCACGATGTACACAAATGCCGGCAGCAGGAAGACAAGGTAGTGTTTCTGGGCGAAGGGTGTGAACACGGACAGCAGGCTGAAAGTCAACGCCACGCCGCCCCAGTTGGAAACCAGTTCGCTGTTGTTTCGGAACCGGTACCAGTAGGCTGCGATCGTCAGAAGCATAACCAGTATGAGCGCCTGCTCCGCCATGCGAAGAGCCGTCTCTGGAATCTGAACAATGGTGAGGTAGCGCGGCTCACCGTTATATGTATATGCGGCTTCATTGCCGAAGAAGCGATAGAGCTGGGCCTGCACGGAGACGTTGACGCTCAACGGGACCTTCGCGCGTGTGAGGTCCGGGTACAGGACAATGTCCCTGAACCAGAAAACCAGGTAGTTCCAGTTTCTCGAAAAGCCCAGGACCAGGGCCGGCAGCAGCAGACCTGCGGCAATGCCGGTAATCACGCCTGCCACGGCTCGCAGATTCCTTCGAAGCAGGAACCAGAGTCCTAATGGGAAAGTCAGCGTCTTGATTGCGATGGATAGTCCGCAGGCGATCCCTCCAGTGAACGAGTTCTTGCGAATTGCGGTCAACCCCAGCACGGCCAGCGCCATTATCAGAATGTTGGACTGGCCATAGAACAGGTGGTGCAGGAGGAAACGCGACGGAGGCAGAAGCGAAAAGAAGACGATGGTCCAGCGGTCCTCGCTTGGAAGGTTGGACCATGGGATGCCGGTCATGGCCTCGTAGAAGGCCTTTATCACCCAACCGGCGAGCGCGACGTTGATGATCGACCAGACGATGATGGCCACTTCGACCGGGAAAAACGTGAACGGGATGAACAGCACGGCCAGGACCGGCGGATAGATGTAGTAAAGGCCGCCCATTTCGATCGGCCGGCTCGGGACGGCGTAGATGTCCTGTCCGGCGAGGATCAGGCGGGCGGCGTGGAGGTACGCCTCCATGTCGCCTTTCGCAAGGTCGCTCGTGATCATTTTGCTGCTGGCACTGACCACTGCCAGGATGGCGCCGAGGATGGTTAGAAGGCGAAGGGGTCCAGATACGCTTTTCAGCCAGCTTTTCAGGGTTTTGCCTTCCTGTAGATGTCGCTGCGGTGACCGACTTCGTGAACCAGGATCACCTTCTCCTTCTGGAGTGGTTCGTAAATGATGCGGTAATCCCCCTCCCGATATTTGAAAAATCCGGCGAGGTCACCTTTCAACGGTTCCGGCTTGATTTTCTCAAAATGCTGAGCGAGCCAACTTATCTGGTCGACGATTCGTTTCGCTACGGGAGGATCAAGCTTCTTAAGTTGCCGGCTCGCGTTCTTCAGAATGCGAGGAGTGAACACGCCTAAACCAGTTTGAGTCGACGAACAACGGTTTCCAGCGACTCTCCGCGATCGCCTTTTGCAACGGCTCGCTTCTGTCGCAGTAATCGCTTACGTACGTTCTCCCGAAGAGCTAGACCCTCATCCGGGTCACCCAAAAGCTGCATTAGCTTCTCTTCGACCACAGAGCTCACCAATTGGCGCAGCTCAGTTGTGGTCATGTCTGCTACGGTTTTTGCCATTAAGCGCTCCTATAGTGAGCGGATTATAACAGCGACAGATTCGAAGTCGGATTAGTTCCGGGCGTTCTGGCTAGCCGCCTTAACGTGATGACGGGGTCGCAAAAGGGAAACAAAGGACTGCGTGGGTTGTTACGCTAAAGAGTCGGCATCTCTAAGGTCCGCTGGCAGGCAGGGGATTCCTGCGTGGCGGAGCCGGATAAAACCGGGTAAGCAATCAGTGTTCAGGTGGAGATAGCGGAAGACCGTCAGCGGTTTCCAGTTCCTGGCACGCCATGGCCTAAACCAACCAAGCCGGCGCGGATCGGCTCGCTAAATCGAACTCTTAACAAAACTTCAGAAAGTCTTAAGGATTGTAAACCCCTATTCTAACTACACTTGTGCAAGCGGGGGCGATTTGGCCGGACCGGGTAATCAGAGGAGGAACACGATGGGCGTTACGCTGTCTACGAATCGGCGCTTTATAGGTGGCTTTATTTTGTTTTTTGCGGTGATTGTGACCTTTGCGTCATTGGCGTCAGCGGCGTCTATGGCTGCAGGTGGCGCGATTTCAGGAGTTGTCAGGAATCATCTCGGAGCAATCATTCCGGACGCGATGGTCACCGCGACGAATGCAGTCAGCAAGGATGTATTCAAAACCAGGACCGACGAGCAGGGGCAGTATTCGTTTCCCAGCCTGCCCGACGGCCGGTATGACCTGACCGTTGAAGGGCAGGGATTCAGGCTGGGGAGAAAGAACGGATTAGTCCTGAACGTAGATAGTTCCGTTGAAGCCGATGCGGTGATCGAGACAGCGGAAGTGAGTGCGCAGGGCCAGCAGGGCCAGCAGCCCCAGATGCCCGCGAACATGCCGATGCCGGCCGGCGAGGCGCCGCCCGCCCAGGATCCCGGCGCCTGCGAAGCGCAGAACGCCAACCCTCAGGCCTTGCTCGAGTGCATAAAGCAATTGGAACAGCGAATCACCGATCTCGAATCGACCACGGTATTATCCGAGCCTGAAACGCGCGTTCGCCGCATCGACGTTTATGTCGATGCGAACGGGAACTTATCGGAAACGCCGGTGGCTGGTTCCCGGCGAACCGCTACCTATCAGAGGGAAAGGGTATATCGGCGGCAGACGATCAATGAAAAGATCGAAGAGGCGCTGGAAGACGCGGGCCGGCGGAGCATCGCAGTCGGCGTTGACGCCAGCATCGTCGCGCAGTTCGCCCAGCAGACCAGGGGGGACAAGATCGACGCCGACGGTCACGCGTATCAGCTTGCGAACGCCGACCTGTTTTTCACCGCCGGCATCGCGCAGAATACGCTGTTCTTTGCCGATATTGTCGGTCTTAGTGGTCCGCCTCCGGATCTGGAAATCCCCTCACTGACCCTTCTGAACGGTTATTCGGCTCGTCTGGTGCGCCAGAACGAACTGAATCTCAGGGAAGCCTGGCTCAGGACGGAAATTTTCGGCCAGAGATTGCAGGTCACTGCCGGCCGTCTGGATTTAACGAACTATTTTGACCACAACAATGCCGCCAACGACGAGACCACGCAGTTCCTGAGCGATGCGCTCGTGAACAACCCGATGTTGGGTCTGGCTACCAACGGCGCGGGAGTTTCCCTGGTCGTCGATCCAAAAAACGGTTTGAATTTCAAGATTGGTTTCCAGCAGAGCAAGACGGAGGCGACCAGCCTGTCGGACTCTATCTATTCGCTGGCAGAAGTCGGCTATCTGATGACGCCGTTTTCGCTGGGGGAAGGGAATTACCGGGCGTGGTACCGCACCGACAACAATTCCGGGCGCTATCGCACCGGTTACGGCTTGAGCTTCGATCAGAAGCTGGCGGCGCAGGTCACACTGTTTGGCCGTTATGGCGCCGCGCAGGCAGACGTCAAAAGGGATCACTTTTACAGCGGCGGTCTGAGTTTTTCAAACGGTCTCGGATTTTACCCCGGAGATACCTGGGGACTGGGATATGCCCATCTGGACCTCATTACCGGGGAGAAGGAAAGGTTGACGGAAGGCTATTACAACTTCGCTTTAACCGAGCGGCTACGGCTGTCGTTCAATGTGCAGCACGTGCTTGAGACGCAGCCCGGCGCGGCGAGCAAGTTGGGTTTCCTTGTCTCCGGTATACGTCTGCAGGCAAGTTTCTAAGCTAATATCAGTTTGTTTGGACGTCAGGAGGAAACATGTTCAGGTTAAGACATCTTACGGGAATCTGTGGCCTTGCATTGGTTATCTGCGGGACTTCAGCCAGCGCTCGATTGCTTGCGCAGAGCGACGTCAAGATAACCGATCCCACTTCGGTAGTTCTGATCGTCAATCGGGACTCCAACGATATAGGTTTCATGGATATCAAAACCAACAAGATGATCGGCAGCGTCTTTCTTGGTAATAACGTCAACCCGCACATGGCGATGATGACACATGACGGCCGGTACGTTGTTACCGGCGGGACTCGAGCCAACAAGGCGTTTATCATCGACGTCCGAACGTTGAAACTCGTAAAAACCATTCCCGTCGACCTTGCCCCGGAGCACCTGGCCTTTTCGCCCGATGGCCGTTACTACTATCAGGGTAACCCGGACGGGGACTCCATTTCGGTGATCGATATGACTTCGCTTACCAAGATCAAGACGATCCCTGGTTTCGTGGAACCGCTCAATATTACGTTCACACCGGATGGATCGAAGGCTTATGTCGGCAATTATGGCGCGCATTGGGTCGGCGTCATTGATGTAAGGCGGCACGAACTCCTGAAGAAGATTCAGATCGCCGACGTTCCGGGAGTGTCCAAGCTCGATCCCGACCGGTACTTGAGCGAGATTAACGGCATTTCAAACGCGACCATCAGCAATGACGGACGTTTTCTGTACACCGCCGACAGCGACCTGGGGGTAGTCGGCATCATCGATACGCGCGACGACAAGGTGATTAAGGTTATCCGGGTTGGCGCGAAACCATGGCGCGCCTACATGAGTCATGATGGCAAGTACGCGGTTACGGTCAACAATGGAGATGAGACCATTTCCATTATCGACACGGCCTCCAATAAAGTCGCGGCAACGCTGGAGGCGGGGCCGGATATGACGGGCGTGAACTTCGCGGCCGGCAAGGCATTTGTCATCAGCGCAAGCAGTGGTTTCGTTTACGTTTACAATATGTCGAGCCTGAAACCGGCCGGGCGCATCAAGATCGGCACAAACATTGCGCTGGAAACGGCCACAACGGACACGGCGGATCAGAAGCTGTATCTGGCGGAGTCGACGAATCATCAGATTATCGTGATCGATGCAAGGACCAATGCCTTCGAACGAGTGAGCAATGTCGGGCTCTTTCCATGGGGGACACACATCATGGAAAGCAAAGACAACTACTGCCATTGATCATTAAAGGCAATATGCGCGGTAATTCCATAGGAGTGTTTCTCGTCTGTTCTCTTCTGATAGCCGGCGTCGCGCGTGCGCAGAGCATTCGCGACCGTACCCGGCCCAGTTACTCGACGGGCACGGCGGTCACCGAATCGCAGGCAGTGGATTTGACACTGACGCTTACCGAAGCTTCGATACGCCCCGTTCAGACGTGGTTGCGCACTGCAGGAACAATCGATAGTGGTAATAAGGTACTGACGGCTTACCTGTATCCTCCCGAGACCGAGTGGGTGAAGGTCGGACAGCGCGTGCGTGCGTTCCCTCCAAATGCAAAATCTTCCGTTTACCAGGCAAAGGTGACTCGCGTCGTCAACCAGCCCGGCAAGGTGATGGTGGAAGCAACGCTGGTCGGGCCCGGGCGGGAGAACAGCCCGCATTACGTACTGGAAATCATTGCCGAGCGTGGCATGTTCCTGTCGGTGCCCAACGAAGCCATCATCGAAGAGGGCGACAAGCGTGTCGTCTACATTCAGCAGCATCCGGGACACTACGTTCCGCAGGAGATTCATACGGGCGTTCAAGGCGAACTCTATACGCATGTTATGCACGGCCTGGATGAGGGCGCTCAGGTCGTCACGTTCGGCAGCTTTTTTATTGATTCTGATTTCAAGCTGAAGGCCGGCGGACAAAGCGCAATGAGTAATGATCAGCACCGTCATTAGACAGATCATTCGCTTTCGGTCCATCGTTATCCTGCTGGTGGCTTTGGGAATTCTGGCCAGCATTTACGCCATCCAGCAGGCCCCGCTCGATGCCATTCCGGATATCTCCGATCCCCAGATCGTAATCTACGCAAAGTGGCCGCGCAGCCCGCAACTGCTGGAAACCGAAGTGACCGAGCCTCTCATCCGTGCCCTTGCCGGCGCGTCTGGAATTGAAACGATAAGGGGCGCCTCGCACATGGGGTACTCGTTTATCTATGTGATCCTCACGGCCGCGGGCGAGCGGGAACGAGTGCAGCAGCTCGTGATCGACCGGATCAATACAGTTCGGCCGCAACTTCCTCCGGATGCCGTCATCACACTGGGTCCCAACGCCAGCAGCGTAGGCTGGATCTATCAGTATGCGATTGTGGATCATGAGAAACTGCGCGACCTGCGCGAATTGCGGCTGCTCAACGAAAGCCGGATCAAACCGGCTCTCCAGAGTGTTCCCGGCATCGCGGAAGTAGCGTCAGTCGGAGGCCTCGAAAA
The DNA here is from genome assembly GCA_945865815.1 of Candidatus Sulfopaludibacter sp. SbA3. GTDB lineage: Bacteria > Acidobacteriota > Terriglobia > 20CM-2-55-15 > 20CM-2-55-15 > CAMBFR01. The sequence continues at coordinate 22,016 of CAMBFR010000050.1, read as the reverse complement.
GCAATACCAGCTCAAAATCTTCCCTCCGTTGCTCGCCAAGGCGGGCATTTCCTTAAGACAAGTCATCACATCCGTCCAGGAAGTGTTCCAGGAAGCCGGCGGCCGGGCTATTGAAGTTACGAATCGGGATTACCAGCTTCGCGGAGTCGTCAACAGCGCCGATATCGATAAGCTGGAATTCCTGGTTCTTGGCCGCGCGCCGGATGGAAAACCTGTACACCTCAAGGACATCGGCTATGTGCAGATCGGCTACGACCAGCGGCGCGTCATAGCCGATCTGGATGGCGCCGGGGAAGTTGTCGGAGGAATCGCGATCATGGAACAGGACCAGAATGTCCTGTCCATAACGCGATTACTCGACCAGAAGTTTGCTGAAGTACGTGCTTCCCTGCCTGCCGGTATCGAAATCGTAACCACATACGATCGATCGACATGGATCTGGGCAACGCTCAGGGAGTTCTTCTCGACACTGGTCACGGAGCTTGTGGTGGTCAGTCTGGTCATTGTGTTCGCCCTGAGAAATGTTCGCGCGGCTGTCGGTCCCATCGCGGTCCTGTTATTCAGCGTTTTGTTCACCGTATTGCCAATGGCTCTTTTCAGGCAGACGATTAACCTGTTCTCGCTTGCGGGCCTCTGCCTGGCGATCGGCGAGATCGCGGATGCAACGATCGTAATCGTCGAGAACTGCGCGACGGAGCTGTCCAGGCGGGGCAGGCTCGCTTTCGCGGAGAAGAGTGAAGTCATTATTCAGGCGATATCCACAGTCGCCCGGCCGTTGCTGTTTTCTCTGCTGATTATCCTCGCGTCGTTCATTCCTGTTTTCTTTCTTGAAGCGCGGGAAGCTCGTTTGTTCAATCCACTGGCGTACAGCAAGACGTTCGGTATGGCTTTCTCCACGGTCCTGACGCTGGCTCTGTTGCCGATTATCGTCATGTGGATTTTCAGGTCCGGCTCGGCGCACGAAGGCAGCTCAACCGCGCCGAAGAGCTTTCGCGACAGCGTTTTTGTGCGAATGTATCGCTCGTCACTCGTCGCGATGATTCGTCACCGGTATGCGTTTACCGCCGTGGGCTTTCTGTTTTTGATTTCGGCGGTATGGATGGTGGCGGGCATTGGAAAAGACTTCATGCCTGAAACGGATGAAGGATCCTTGCTCTACATGCCAACGACTCTGCCTGGCCTGCCCGCGCGCGAGGCCGGTTGGATATTGCAGCAGATGGACAAGAAGCTGAAAGACTTTCCCGAAGTGGAGAGGGTTTTCGGGAAGCTCGGCAGAGCGGACACTTCGACGGACCCGGCGCCCCTGACCATGATCGAAACAACGATCATTCTGAAACCGAAATCCGAGTGGCGGGATGGCATGACGAAGGACGCGCTCGTCGCCGAGATGGACAACGCGATGCAGACCGTGGGCTATGTCAATACATGGGTCCAGCCGATTCGCGCTCGCGCCATGATGCAGGCTACCGGAATCCAGACACCGGTCGGAATCAAGGTGCGGGGGCCTGAAATCGCGACGATAGAGGACGTCTCACAGCAGATCGAGGGAGCGCTGCGCATGTTCCCGGGCACGAAATCCGTAATCGCCGAGCGTATATCGGAAGGTTATTACGTGGATGTCCAGCAGGACCTGGAACGCATGGCGGGCCAGGGCGTAACCGTGGACGAGGCGATGATGACCGTGCGATACGCGATTGGAGGAGACAACATCGTTGGCATAAAGGAAGCCAACACCATCGTGCCGCTGGGCGTGCAGTATTCGCCCGAGTATCTCGACACGATCGAGAAGCTGAAAACCGTTCCAGTGGTGACGGCCGACGGACGTTCCGTTTCCCTGGGCTCGATCGCCGATGTTTCCGTGCGCAAATTGCCCGAGATGATCCGCAACGACAACGGCGAGCTTTCGGGTTACATCTATATTGACCTTGAAAACGTTACAGCGCCCGATTACGTAGACGGCGCCCGGGACTTCGTGGCCCGGAGCGTGACGCTTCCTGCCGGCTATTCCATCGAGTGGACCGGACTCTATCGATATACGGAGGACGCGCGCGCGCGGCTTCGATTCGTGGTTCCAATAACGCTCATCATTATCTTTGCACTGCTGATGATGGCGTTTAAATCGTTCACCGAGAGTTCTCTCATCATGCTCTCGGTGCCGTTTGCTTTGATTGGCGGAGTGTTTTTGCAGTGGATTCTGGGCTACTCGATGACAACTGCCGTGATCATCGGTTACATCTCCCTTTTCGCGGTTGCCATCCAGACCGGCATCATGATGGTTGCGTTCATTCGGGAGGCCATCGACAGGAAGACGGAAGATCAGACTTATATCGATGCCGTGGTCGAGGGTTCAGCTTCACGCCTTCGGCCGAAATTGATGACAGTCGCAACCACGCTGTTTTCTCTTTTGCCGATCCCGTTTTCCCAGGGAACAGGGATGGAAATCCTTCAACCCATCGCCACTCCGAGCATCGGAGGAATGGTTACGTCAACAATCCACGTACTCTTTATGACTCCCTGCCTGTTCGTCATCCAGCACGACATTCGCCTCTATCTGGCGCGGCGCAAGGCGAACCAACTGACGTAGCGGACGAAAATGTCGCGAATACGCGGTTCTTGCCGGGACGCACTACAACGATCCGCGCGAGTTTATTGTGCAGGTTCGGTATCGCTTCCTTATATAGTAGATAGCCGAATCATTAATAAGGAGCGATCCCGGAATGCCGGAAACTGAAGTCAAAAATATCGAGTTCACCCCCAAGCCGAAATGTATGAGATGCGGCGGAGAGCACACCGTTTCCAACATCGGACATTGGATGAAGAGCTGGTGGACCTGCTCGGTTTGTAACATCCGCTGGGAAGAAGACGAGTTCGACTAGGGCCGGGCTGATTTCCGGACAGACGCAGTCTTCGTTCTACCTGTGGGCGCGGGGCTTCAGCCCCGTGCAAAGTTCCAACAAGAATCTTCCCTTTGGAACTTTGCACGGGGCTGAAGCCCAGCGCCCACAATGTTCCTCAGGGAATCCAACAGAAGTGAGTATCCGGTTAAGAGTCATGGCTCTTGTTTTGGCGCTGTCGGCCGCTCATCTGGGAGCGCAGGAGCCGTCCTTTGTCGCCCAAAACCCCCTCGCCGAATTGAAAGATCACGTCACGCGCGTGCTTGCCGAGGCCCATTTCCCATTCACGCCCGAACAGGAAGCCGCGATTACCTTGATGATGGAGGATCGCCGCAGGGCTTCCGAAGAACTGTTCGGGAATCTCATGGACTTTCGTTCAGGTCCGACGCAGGGCCAGGAGGCCGACCGCCTCAAGTCCGCCATTGAGTGGCTGCGAAACGAATTCCTGACCCGCCTTCAGCAGTATCTGACGCCGGAACAGGCCGCCGAATGGGCCCGCTCCGAGAACCCGGGAGGGCTCCTGGATACAGCCGGAGAGCGCGCCGAGCCGGCGCCGAGCCAGACCCAGTTTGTTCGAATCGAGAACAATCCTTTTACTTCCCAGGACAACATCTACCGCTTTGGCCAGCGAGGCGGCGGCGCCCGCGCGCCCGAGGTCATACAGCGTGGCGGCTCGGGCGCGTACCATGGAAACGCTCAGCTGTTGATGAAGGATGAATCGCTGAATGCGGGACGGCGATTTGCGGCGAACAAGCCGCCGTATCAGGAGCGGCAAATAAGTTTCGACATCAGCGGTCCCGTGATTCCCGGGCGCCTGACCACGATCTTCGCTTTCAGCCAGAATCGCGCCGAAAACGTGGATACCATCCGCGCCACGTTGCCTGACAGAGTGTTCGCGCTGGGGATCACGCGGCCTGTCGTCAGCCGGTCCGTCGCGGCGCGGAATGTGTATCAATTGGCTGAGGGCCACTCGCTGAGCCTCAACGCAGGTTATAAGACCGAATCGAGCGAGAATCAGGGTGTCGGCGGGTTCGTGATGCCGGACCGCGCTTCGAGCTCCAACAAAAGGGACTGGAACCTCGAGGTCAGCCAATTCTCGTCATTGTCTGCGCGGAGTCTTTACGAAACACGCTTCAATTTCATCTCCGCGCACAACAAGACCACTCCGGCAACCGAAGGACTCCGAATCAACGTGCTCGACGCGTTCAGCAGCGGTGGGGCGCAGAACCGCGCCGAAAATACCGGCCGCACCTACGAGTTCAGCAATCTCTACACCCGGTTCGGCGAAACTCTCACGCTGAAGACCGGCGTGCAGGGCGCGTATGGACAGAATAGTTCGCTTTCGGAAAATAACTTCACCGGCACGTTTACGTTTTCGAGCCTGGCAGCCTTTCTGCAGGGCCGCGCGCTGAATTTTCGCGTGAATCGCGGTAATCCGGCGATGGACACCGGTCAACTGGAGCTTGCATTCTTTGTGCAGAATGACCTGAGAGTCACTCCCAAGTTCACGCTCATGTTCGGTTCCCGCTACGAAATTCAGACCAACGTCAGAGACCCCAACAACCTTGATGGACGCGTTGGAATCGCCTATGCCGTGGGCCGGGCCGCGGTTATCCGCGCGGGCGCCGGAATTTTCCATCATCGGATAGCGATCGGAACGATGGAAGCGCAGCGCCGTCTGGACGGGATACGCCAGTATGAAATCATTGTGGACAATCCGTTGTATTCGGACGATCCGCTCCAGTCAGGAACCATTCGAAACACATTCCCATCCCTGAGGGTTACCGATCCGGATCTGGCGACGCCATACAGTGCTGTTGCGCTCGTGTCCTATGAACGAACCTTCTTCCGCAACCTGTTTTTCAGCGCGGCATACGACTTTAATCGCGAGATTCGGCGCCTGCGAGTGCGCGATATGAATGCGCCGCGGGATACGACGTCACCGGTTCCGCGTTCCTGCAGACCGGAGCAAACGAGCCAGACATGCCTGCGCCCCCAGCCGGAGCGCGGAAACATCCTGAACCTGGAGTCGACGGCGTTCGAAAGCGCAAACAATATCCGGATGAGTCTGCGGCAGAGATTCAGCATCTTCAGCGTGACCGCCAATTACGCCATGGTGTTTACCTGGGCCGACTTTCCGAACAACCCGAACCTGGGCACCGGAAATATCGCGAGCGGCTTCAGCACGGAGGGACTGGGCTCGGATCCCCACGACCTGCGGACGGACTGGAGCCTTACCCCTATGTCGCGGCATTCATTGAATACGACCGTGAATGCGCAGTTGCCGCTGGGAGTGTTTCTTGCGGGAACGATGGCCACAGCGAGCGGCCGTGGCTACACAGTCGTGACCGGACGAGACGACAACAGGGACACTGCAGTGAATGATCGCCCGCCCGGTGTCGGCCGAAACAGTCAGATCGGTCCCGCGTCGCTCAATTTCAACTTCAATATTTCGAAGGCGTTTTTCTTCGGCCAGGCACGGAACGTGAATAGCGGCACGCGAACGAATGTCAACGTGTTCGCCAACATGACGAACGCGTTTAACCGGCCGAATTACAATCCGCCGTCAGGTGTGATGACCTCGCCGACTTTCGGCAGATACACCAGCGCCGGTGATCCGCGGGAGATTGAGGTTGGGCTGCGGTTCCAGTTCTGAGGGCTATCCTCCCACAGATTTCCGGTAGTTCATTTGACTGAGCGTCGGCCGATGGGTATATTGTGGGATATATGAAAACAATATCCGTCAACATATCCGAACCGGTTTACGAGGAGTTCATGGAGCACGCCCGCCGAACGGACCGCACGGCGGCTGAGCTCATTCGGGAAGCTATGGAATTGTTCCGCAACCAGCGTATTCGTCCGCGTACGAGCGTTGCCGCGCTCAAGCCACTCAACCTGGGAAAGACGCTCCGCCCACTCACAAGCCGCGATGACATTCTCGGAGAAATGTTGAAGTGACCCACGGCCTCGATACGTCCTTTCTTGTCGCCGTCGAGGTCAGTTCCCACAAGGAACACGCCGGCGCCTGCTCTCGCTTTCAGAAGCTTCTGAAAGCGCAGGACGTATTTGCGCTCACGCCGCAGATTCTTGCCGAGTTCATTCATGTGGTCACCGATGCGCGCCGGTTTTCCTCGCCGCTGAATTTGGGAGAAGCCGTCGAGCGGGCGGAAATCTGGTGGGACGCTTCTGAAGTCGTGCATGTGTTTCCAACGGCCGAAAGTACGTTGCTGTTTCTCGGCTGGCTGGAAGAACACCGGTTGGGACGCAAACGGCTTCTGGACACGATGCTCGCCTCCACGCTTCAGGCTGCCGGTGTCACGTCGATACTCACACTGAATCGGGATGATTTTGCCGTATTCGGCGGTTTTTCCTTTCCCAGATGAAGCGTGGCGGGAAGTTGGCTTCTGCTTGCGCAACACACCGCGAATGTTGGCTTTGAGAATTGACACGACCAGCTGCCGGTAATAGACTCCGCTCACTTTGTTCTCGACAGGTTCGTCTCAAATTGCTCGCGTGACGTGTATTTCCGCTGCGGGAGCTTCTTATCTTGGGGGGGGAAATCTATGAAGACACTTGGACTTGCGGTAGTGCTGCTGTGCCTGCTCGCATCAACTTCTGCCTTTGCGCAAACCAGTAACGCCACAGTGGGCGGAACCGTTTCCGACGCCACGGGCGCTCTGATTCCGGGTGTAACGATCACCGCAACGAACGTTGCCACTGGAATCGTGAATACCGTCATCAGCAATGAAGCGGGGGCATATCAGTTTGCCAGCCTGCAGACGGGAACCTATACGATCGGCGCGGAGCTGCCTGGCTTTCAGACTCAGGCCTTCAACAATGTCACGCTTGGGATATCTCAGCAGGTGCGGTTGAACTTCACGCTGCAGGTGGGTACGGTAGCGCAGGCGGTGGAGGTGACCGTTGCGGCCGACACGGCCATTGCCACAACGTCGGCCTCGGTGGGTACCGTGCTGCCCGAGTACCGGGTGCGCGATCTCCCGCTGGGAGGCCGCAATGTGCTGGAACTGATGATGACGACGGCGGGCGCGGGACCCACGGAGTCGCTTACGGATGGCAACTTTGCCGGCGGGCGGCTCACCATGGTGAACACCACGCGCGACGGTTTCATCGTGTCTGACGGGCGATACAACCAGGGCGCATTTTCGGCCACGTTTGCGAGTCCTGATCTGGTAGAGGAAGTGCGGGTCATCACCGCTCCTGTCGATGCCGAGTCGGGACGCGGTTCCGGTCAGGTGCAGATGGTGACGCGCTCGGGAACCAATCAGTTCCGCGGCAGCGCATTCTGGACCAACCGCAACTCGGCGCTGGATGCGTCGAACTGGTTCAACAATTTCAGGGGCGTTAAGAAGGATTATGAGAACCGCAATCAGTTTGGAGTCCGGGTGGGTGGTCCGATCGTCAGGAACAAGACGTTCTTCTTTTTCCTGATCGATGAACAGCGCTTCATCAAACGCCAGAATTTCGTTGGCACCGTCCTGACCGATCAGGCGCGGCGGGGGAACTTCCGATTTTTCCCTGGGGTCGACAGCCAGAACGTGACGCAGAATAATCCGACCGTAGATCGGGACGGCAATCCCGTGCGGCCCAGAAATGCAACGGGCGATCTGCAGCAATTCAGCGTGTTCAATCGCGATCCATTCCGGCCCGGATACGATCCGACCGGCTTTGTCCAGAACGTGCTGCTCTCGCGAATGCCGCAGCCGAACGACTACACGGTTGGCGACGGACTGAATACCGCCGGTCACCGGTGGACGCGGCGGATCGATGGGCTGCAGGAAAACACGGGAAACGGATCGGATGTGAACCGCGACCAGTTCAATACGCGGATCGATCATAACTTCAACGCCAATCACAAACTCAGCTTCGTCTACACGTACGAGCGCTCCCTTAACCACGCCGAGAACGCGGGCATTCCCCAGTGGCCGAATGGCTACTACGGGGACAATTACACATGGCCCCTGGTGGCGAATTCCTCCCTGGTTTCGACTCTGTCGCCCTCGGTCGTGAACGAACTTCGAGTCGGGTATCGCCGGTCGAAGCAGGATAGTTGGGCGCCCTTTTACGCCGGAAGAAAGACGGATGAAAGCGAGGAAACCGGCGAGAAGGCGAAAGAGGCATTTGCGCTGCTTCCCAAGAACAACGGCATACCGTTCCAGCCCGTAACCACGCTCTTCCCGAACAACTTCATGTTTTGGGGCGCGTTCGACGGCGCGACCCGGACGCAAACAAGCCCACTCTACCAGTACGCGGATACGGTGAGTTTCACATTGGGAACCCACGCATTCAAGGGCGGTGGCGAGGTTCGATACCAAAGCACCCAGGCGGGCAACGACAGCCATTTCACGCCGCAGGCGATCTTCGGCGAAGGAGGCGTGGCGGTCCGGAATATCGACAGCGTCGCCATACCCGGCCTGACCGGCAACAATCAGACTCAGGCGCGAAACCTCCTGACCGATCTTTCAGGCTCGATCGACAGAGTCGCAGAGGCGTTCGATATCCGGGATCCGAAGGACCTGGTATGGCGCGGTTACAAGGATGGCTATAAATTCAGGCTGCGCCATTGGAACGCGAGGGCGTTCAGCTGGTTCTTCAAGGATACCTGGAAGGTCAGTCCGGCCGTAACGCTCAACATGGGAATCCATTACGATTACTTCGGCGTTCCGTGGTCACCGTTGGGTATTGCGGCAAGAGCCGTTGGCGGACCGGAGGGATTGTGCGGGCTCTCATGCGGCTCGCCGACGAGGTTGGAGTATGTGGGCAAGAACTCACCCAATCCCGGCACCAAACTTTGGAACGACGATTGGAATAACTTCGCTCCTTCTTTTGGCTTGAGCTGGTCGCTTCCGTGGTTTGGAAGAGACAAGACCGTGCTTCGCGCCGGTTATGGATGGAGCTATCCAGGCGATTCGTTTATCGGTATCAATTCGTTTCTCAACAACATCGCAGGTTCGATTCCCGGCACCTATCAGGGTTCCACGAACACCGGGATCTTCCACCGGCAGGCGGATTACCTGTCGCTGGCCAACATTTCGCTGCCGGTACCCACGCAGGGCGCGCCGCTCGCGGCGCCTCCCGTAGATGGCGCCCGGAGCAATGTCATGCAGGGGGCGGAGCCGAACCGGGTGAGCCCCTACGTGCAAAACGTCAACTTCGAGATTCAGCGTGAGCTTCCCGGCAACATGTCGCTCAGCGTCGCCTACGTCGGAACCAAAGGCACGAAGCTTTGGAATGCCAGGCCGCTGAACTTCGTGGATATTTTCGGCACCGGCTTCCTGGAAGCGTTCAACACCACGCGCACAGGAGGAAATGCGCCGCTGTTCGATCGCATGTTGAGGGGTCTCAATATTCCGGGCGCCGGCGTTGTTAACGGCACCACGGTTACCGGGTCCGCCGCGCTGCGCGCGTACGCGGCCACACGGGCGTTCATAGCCAACGGAAACGTGGGTCAGTTGGCGGATTTCCTGAACCGCAGCGTGAACGTCACAGGGAAGGGCGGCGGGTTCGTACGCAATGGCGGCTTGCCCGAGACTTTCTTCGTGCTCAATCCTCAGTTTATTGATGTGAGGCTGCACGGGAATCCGAGCAACTCGACGTACCATTCGATGCAGGTGCAATTACAGAAACGCCTGTCGAACGGCTTCTCGAGTCAGATGTCGTATACGTGGAGCCGCGCCCTGGGAGCGACCGACAGCGACGCCAATGTCACTCCGGTCGATCCCAAAAACCTCGCGCGGGAGAAGCAATTGCTGGCTTACCAGCGGACGCACGTCATCATGAGCAACGGCATGTACGAGCTGCCGTTCGGCCCCAACCGGCGGTTTCTCAGCGACGCCCCGGGATTCGTCCAGCGGTTGGTGGAGCGATGGCAGTTCGGTGGAGTCCTGAACTGGAGTTCCGGCGCGCCTCTGACCGTCGCCGCCCCAGTCTCGACGATCTGGGAAAGTACCGCGGGTATGACACCGAATATTGTCGGGGAATTTCCGAAGGACTCCGGGAAGATCACCAAGGTGGCCAACGGCGTCACTTACTTCCCGGGCCTGCTGCAGATCCTCGATCCCGCGGGTGCGGGCGTCTCGACGTTGAATGGACTCAGCGGATCGTTCAGCAACAGGGCGATCACCGACGCCGACGGACGGCTTCTGCTGGTGAATCCGGGACCCGGACAGATCGGCACCCTGGGACAGAAATGGATTGAAGGACCGGCGCTGGTGAATTTTGACGTAAACCTGATCAAGCGCGTGCGGATAACCGAAAGCAAGGAGTTCGAGGTGCGCCTCGATGCGGTGAATATCCTGAACGATCCGCAGTTCGCCAATCCGAACGTGAACATCAATAACACGAGCTTCGGGCGTATCACAACGGCAAGGGGGAACCGGCGGTTCGTGATCAACGCCCGCCTGAATTTCTAACCTATGCCGCAGGGGGACGGACTCCGAATTCCTGAACTTCGGAATCTGTCCCCCCAATCTCCCATCCGCGGCGCCTTCCTGAAACTCCTTTAAATTGACACCGTTTGCACGCGGTAATAGACTCCGACCACTTTTCCCCGGACGTTCGTAGCAGTTCGCTCAGGAGACTTGGATGGAGGCGGCTTTGTGGCTATCGCTCGTGCATTGTGTATGCGTGTCCGGTTGCGCGGATCGCCCGCTATTTCCAACCGCAATTTCACATTTTGGAGGCGATCTATGAGGAAACTATTTACTGCAGCGGCGGTGCTGCTGTGCCTGTTCGTGTCAACACCGGCATTTACACAGACCAGTAATGCCACGGTAGGCGGCACCGTCTCAGACGCCACGAGCGCGCTGATCCCGGGTGTAACGATCACCGCAACGAATGTTGCGACTGGAATTGTGAGCACCGTCGTGAGCAACGAAGCGGGGGCGTATCAGTTTGCAAGCCTGCAGACGGGGACCTATACGATCAGCGCGGAGTTGCCTGGTTTTCAGACCCAGGCTTACAACAATGTTGCGCTTGGGGTTTCGCAGCAGGTGCGGCTGAACTTCACGCTGCAGGTGGGGGGCGTTACGCAGGCGGTGGAAGTGAGCGTGGCGGCCGACACGGCGATTGCCACGACGTCGGCGTCCGTGGGCACGGTGCTGCCCGAGTACAGGGTGCGCGATCTTCCGCTGGGAGGCCGCAATGTGATGGATCTGCTGGGGGCGACGGCCGGCGCCGGGCCTACCGAGGGAAATACGGACGGCTACTTTGCCGGCGGGCGGCTCACCATGGTGAACACCACCCGAGACGGTTTCATCGTTTCCGACGGGCGGTATAACTTCGGCGCATTCTCAGCCACGTTTACGAGTCCCGATCTTGTCGAGGAAGTGCGCGTGATCACTGCTCCCGTCGATGCCGAGTCGGGCCGGGGCGCAGGTCAGGTCCAGATGGTGACACGCTCGGGAACCAATCAGTTCCGCGGAAGCGCGTTCTGGACGAACCGCAACTCGGCGCTGGATGCGGCGAACTGGTTCAATAACTTCAGTGGCGTTAAGAAGGATTACGAAAACCGGAACCAGTTTGGTGTCCGTCTGGGCGGGCCGGTCATCAGGAATAAGACGTTTTTCTTTTTCCTTGTGGATGAGCAGCGCTACATCAAACGCCAGACGTTTGTCGGCAACGTCCTGACCGAGCCGGCACGGCAGGGTATCTTCAGGTTCTTTCCGGGAGTCGACGGCCAGAATGCGACTCAGAATAATCCGACCGTCGACCGGAGCGGCAATCCCGTGAGACCCAGGAATGCAACCGGCGACCTGCAGCAATTCAGCGTGTTCAACCGCGATGCTTTCCGGTCGGGCTACGATCCGAGCGGCTATATGCAGAGGGTCTTCCTGGCGCGGATGCCGGCGGCGAACGATTACACCATCGGCGACGGCCTTAATACGGCCGGCCACCGGTGGACGCGCCGAATTGACGGGTTGCAGATAAACCAGGGAAACGGATCCGACATCAACCGGGACAATTTCAACGCGCGGGTTGACCATAACTTCAACGCCAATCACAAGCTCAGCTTCGTTTACTCGTGGGAGCGCACGCTGAATACGGCCGAAAATGCGGGCATTCCCGCGTGGCCGGGTGGCTTTTACGGGGATAACTACACGTTTCCCCGCGTAGCCAACGTCTCCCTGGTATCCACCTTGTCTTCATCCGTCGTCAACGAACTGCGCATCGGCTATCGCCGGTCGGCGCAAGATAGTTGGGAGCCGTTTTACGCCGGAAGGAAAATTGATGAGAGCGAGGAATTCGCCGCGAAAGGGAAGGAGGCATTCGAGCTGCTTCCTAAGTACAACGGCATCCCGTTAAAGGTGAACACCACGCTCTTCACGAACAACTTCATGTTGTGGAGCGGCCAGGAGGCCGGCACTCGAACGCAGAGAAGCCCGCTCTACCAATATGCGGACACGATCAGTTTCAGCAAAGGCGCCCATGCCTACAAGTTGGGAGGTGAAGTACGCTTCGCCAGTACCCAGGCAGGCAACGATACCGGTCTGACGCCGCATGCGCGGCTTGGAGCCGGCGGCGTGCCGGTGCAGGGTATCGACAACATCGCCATACCCGGCCTGACCGGCAACAATCAGACGACAGCGCGAAACCTGTTGACCGACCTTTCGGGCTCGATCGACACGGTCATCCAATCGTTGGATATCCGGAATCCCAAGGATCTGGTATGGCGCGGCTACAAGGATGGCTACAAATTCAGGATCCGCAACTGGAACGGCAGACAGTTCAGCGTTTTCTTCAAAGATACGTGGAAGGTCAGTCCGGCGGTAACGCTCAACATGGGAATCCATTACGATTACTTTGGCGTTCCGTGGTCCCCGCTGGGTATCGCCGGAAGAGCCGTCGGCGGACCAGTGGGATTGTGCGGCCTCTCGTGCGGCGCCCCGACGACGGTGGAGTATGTGGGCAAGAACTCCCCCAATCCGGACAAAAAGGTTTGGAACGACGACTACAACAACTTCGCTCCATCATTCGGCTTAAGCTGGTCGCTGCCGTGGTTCGGAAGAGACAAGACCGTGCTTCGCGCCGGCTATGGCTGGACCTATCCCGGCGATCCCATGGTCGGCATCAATGACGGAATCCATCGAATCGCGGGCGCGGTTCCTGGCGTTTTTGAAGGTTCCACGAACACGGGACTCTTTCACTACCAGGCCAATTATTGGTCGCTGGCCAACGTTACGCTGCCGCTGCCTCCGGTGAGCCCTCCGCTCTCGTCGTCCCCTGTAGATGGAGATCGAGGCAATATCCTGGTGGGAGCGGAGCCGAACCGGGTTAGCCCCTACATCCAGAATTTCAACTTTGAGATTCAGCGTGAACTGCCTGGCAGCATGTCGCTCAGCGTCGCCTACGTTGGCACGAAAGGCACGAGGCTTTGGAACGCAATTCATCGCAATGGCGTGGATATCTTCAGCAACGGCTTCATGGAAGCGTTCAACACCACGCGCGCCGGCGGAAATGCGCCGCTGTTCGATCGCATGCTGAGGGGGCTCAGTATTCCGGGCGCGGGGGTGGTGAACGGCACCACGGTTACAGGGTCGGCGGCGTTGCGCGCTTATACGGCGACGCGAGCCTTCATTGCCAACGGCAATGTCGGTCAACTGGCGGATTTCCTGAACCGGAGTGTGAACGTTACAGGGAAGGGTGGAGGATTCGTTCGCAATGGCGGCCTGCCCGAAACTTTCTTTGTGCTCAATCCCCAGTTTCTTGAGGTGTGGTCGCACGGAAACTCCAGCAGCTCGACTTACCATTCGATGCAAACGCAGCTTACGAAACGCCTGTCGAACGGCTTCTCGAGTCAGACCTCGTACACATGGAGCCGGGCCCTGGGATTCGACGATGGGGATACCATTACAAACCCGCGAAATCCAAGGAACCTTGCGCTGGACAAGCAAATTCTCGGGTACCATCGGACGCATGTCCTCATGACCAATGGCATGTACGAGCTGCCGTTCGGCCCCGGCCGGAGTTTTCTCGCAGACGCTCCCGGATTCGTGCAGCGGCTGGTGGAGCGATGGCAGTTCGGCGGAGTCTTCAACTGGAGTTCCGGCGCGCCTCTTACCGTCACTGCTCCAGTCTCCACAATCTGGCAGGGAACCACCAATATGACGCCGAATATTGTTGGGGACTTTCCGAAGGACGCTGGGAAAGTCACCAAGGTGGCCAATGGTGTGACCTACTTCCCCGGCACGCTGCAGATCCTCGATCCCGCGGGCGCGGGCGTCTCGACTCTGAATGGACTGAGCGGATCGTTCAGCAACCGGGCCATCACGGATGCCAACGGACGGCTGCTTCTCGTCAGTCCGGCTCCCGGACAAATTGGCACTCTGGGACAGAAATGGATCGAAGGGCCGGCGCTCGTGAATTTTGATGTGAACCTGATCAAGCGGGTGCGGATTACCGAAAGCAAGGAGTTCGAACTTCGTGTTGATGCGGTGAATGTGCTGAACGATCCGCAGTTCGCCAATCCCAACGTGAACATCAATAACACCAGCTTCGGACGCATCACAACCGCGAGGGGGAACCGGCGGTTCGTGCTGAATGCACGGCTGAATTTCTAGGCCCCGCCGCAAGATCGTGCGCGGTCACAGACCGCGCACGATTCACCTATTGACTATTGACTATTGACGCGATTGATCGCGCGCAATAGTATGCTCCAAGTATATTAACGCAACAGTGCGGTTGTTCCCGTTCCACCTCGGTTTTGCGAGACACATAAGTCGCTCTACACGCGTTTGTGTGCTGAGAGATCTTGTACCCAGTTCAACACTGTTGCTTTTGACCCGTCGTTACAGACCAGACCAAATGCTTGGTTTGAAGTAAGCAAGACTACGGGTTCAAGGTTCGAACAAGACAGCCAGGAGGAAACTATCATGAGATCTTCAAGCTTATGGACCATCGTTGTTGTTGCGGCGGTCATTGCTTTTTTGGCGCCTGATATCGCGTTGGCGCAGGTGGGAACGGCCGGCATCCGGGGCGTGGTCCGGGATGAGTCCGGCGCCGTGATTCCCGGTGTTGAAGTGACGATTCGGAACACCGATACGGGAGTGGAGCGTGTTCTGGTGACCAACGAAGTGGGGCTGTATGTGGCCCCGGGCTTAAACGTGGGTAACTACGAAGTCAGCGCCGCGCTTCCTGGATTCCAGGGTTTCCGGAGCTCGGGAATCGTGCTGACGGTCGGCGCTGAACGTAATGTGGACGTCGTGCTGCGAGTCGGCCAGGTTGGCGAGGTGGTCGAGGTTGCCGCTACGGCCCAGCAGGTCCAGACGACCCAGTCCGACGTGTCGGAGTTGGTCACCGAGGAGACGATGGAGGAGTTACCGCTCAACGGGCGCAACTACGTGGCGCTGGCGCTTCTGCAACCTGGCGTTATCAGCACTGCGCAGGCGAGTCCCGGAGGCGCCGGCAGCAACAGAACTTTGGGCAACGGCATGCGCTTCAACGTCAACGGCGGTCGTTTCGAGGACAACAGCTTCACGTTGGACGGTCAGAACACGCAGGACTTCTTCAACGGAGCGCCCGCAAGCGCGGGCGGCGAAACGATGGGCGTCGACGCGCTGCAGGAGTTCGAAGTGAAGACGGCCAATTACGGCGCCGAGTATTCGAAGGCGGCGGGCGGCATCGTCAGCGCCGTGACGAAGTCGGGAACGAACGACATTCACGGAAGCGGTTTCTGGTTCCTGCGCAACGACAACCTGGATGCGGCCAACTTCTTCGACAACTCAGCTGGCCGGGCGAAGCCCGAATTCAAGCGAAACCAGTTCGGCGCCACGCTGGGCGGCCCGATCGTGGAAAACAAGACGTTTTTTTTCACGGCCTATGAAGGGATTCGACAGGGGCTGGGCAGAACGCAGCGTCTGATCGTGCCCACAGCAGATGCCCTCAGAGGGATTGTCGACGGCGTTCAGTATGCGGTCCATCCGTGGTCTCAGCGGTATATCAATGCCGGATTCTGGCCCAACCGTCCGAACGGAGCCAGTCTGTCGGGCGGCCGGGGCGAACTCTTCACTACTTTCAACCAGATCCAGAGAAACGATTACATGCTGGCCCGCGTCGACCACCAGTTCAACACGGCCACGTCGCTGTCGGTGCGCTACACCATGGACGATGGCAGACTGACGGACCCCAGCGGGACCCTGACGACTCTCCTCGACACTGTGCGCAACCAGTTCCTCAACATCCAACTCCAGCATCTCTTCTCGCCCACGACGCTGAACACCGTACGCGGCGGGTTCAACCGGTCCTTTCCGGATTACCAGCAGTCGGCGATGGACAGCCCTAAGGACCTCCACTTTAACACTCGGGGCGTCCAGGGGCCTGTCAACGTCAGCGGCTTTGCCGCTATCGGCACCGACCGGCCGCGGCCCAGGGGTTTTGCGCTCAACCTGTTCGATATCGCCGATACGCTGTCGCTGACCAGAGGCAGTCACGCGGTGAAGATTGGCGGCAACGTCGAGCGGCATCAGTACAACACCTCGAGCAATGACGTGTCACCCGGCGAGGCTCTCTTTGCGAGCTGGCGCGACTTCGTCCAGGGCACCATTCAACAAGCCACTTCGGCTCTCAACACCGCCGATGTCACCCGGGGCTACCGGCAGACCCTTCTCGGTCTGTTCATCCAGGATGACTGGAAGGCTACGGACCGGCTGACAATCAACGCCGGCCTGCGTTACGAGACGCTGACGGCTCCGACCGAACACCACAACCGGATTTCGAACCTGAAAGACTTTTTCGACGCGCAGCTCTCAAAGGATGAGACGGTCTTTGGGAACGAGTCGAACCTGAACTTCGCTCCGCGGCTCGGTCTGGCCTGGGACATCTTCGGCGACGGCTCGACGGCGCTGCGCGTGGCCGGGGGCGTATTCTATCCCCAGATTCTGGGCAACGCGTATCGCAAATCGGGAACGTTCAATCCGCCGTATGGGGGCGTTCCAACGTTCTTCGGACCGCTCCGGGGAGGAACGCTGACGTGGCCTTTCTCGCCGACCATCTTCGATGCACAGCCTGCGGGGCAGGCAGCGGCGGAGAACTTCCCGTTCAAGCACCCACAGCCCACCACCTATCAATGGAACGTGAGCCTGCAGCGGCAACTCCCCGGGGGAATGCTCCTCGCCGCCGGGTATGTAGGCGGCCGCGGCACGCATCTGATCGGGAACATCGAGGGCGGGGGATCCAGCGGCGCCAACACGCCGTTTCCGAGCGCCATCATCGACGGCGTCGAGTACCGCGAGCCGGGACTGCGGCGGCGGAACCCGAACTTCGGCCCGATCGGCGTGGTCACGTTCAACGGAGAAAGCTACTTCCAGGGCGGCACGCTCAGCCTGCGGCGGCAATTCCAGCGGGGGTTGCAGTTCCAGGTTTCCCACACCTACGGTCACTCGATCGATACAGGTTCCGGGACCTGGAATGCGGGTTGGGCGACCGGCACGAATGTCGCGAACAAGTGGAATACCCAATCGGAACGAGGCCATTCGAACTTCGACGTGAGACACAACTTCACGGCGAATATGCTGTACGACCTGCCGGTCGTGGCCAATGCCGGCCGGGTCGTGGGCGGGCTCATTAACGGTTGGCAGTTGAGCGGCATTGTGGCGCTTCGGACGGGCAACCCTTTCAACGTGGACGTCGACGGAGCGGCGGACCGGGACCGGGATCTGAACAGCACCGCCGGCCGTCCGGACCTGGCCCCCGGCGCCAAGTCGAATCCCATCATCGGAAATCCGACGAAGTGGTTTGACTCCAGCGCGTTCCTGCTTCCGCGGCCGGGCTTCTACGGCAACCTGGGCCGGAACACACTTCGGGGCGATGGGTACAGCAACGTCGACATGGCTTTGAAGAAACTGTTTCCCGTGCGCGAGAACGTCGATGTGCAGTTCCGCGCGGAGTTCTTCAACATACTGAACCACGCGAATTTCTCGGCTCCGTCGGAGCGCGTGATCTTTCTTGGTGGCAACCTTGCGCGGAATGAAGCCGCCGGACGCGTCACCTCGACGGTAAACACAGCCCGGCAGATCCAGTTCGGTCTGAAGCTGATCTGGTAGTGATCAGTTGAATTAAGGACTGAGGTTGAAGCGTGCCGCAGCTGCCCTCCTAAGTTCAGGAGAAGTTAGGAGGGCAGCACATTGCGCGATGCGAAGCGTCGCGCAATGGCGGATGGTTCCTCAGCAGTCACGCTTCAAAAACGCCATCACCCTCTGCGCCGTCAACCCCCGATAGACTCAACCCATCATCTCGACGTCCCGGACGACAGCATCCTGGGTCTTCCTGTCCCTAGAGAAAACTGTGTTCCACGGGATGTCGTCCGCAACGCTCCTGTGCCCATCCCGAGTTCCGAAACGGCCGCAGATACAGTTGACAAATTGACACCGCTCAAGAGGTCGGACTAAACTATGCGCACTTTTTCGGCGTGTGATGGTTATAATTTGCTCCGGAGAGGTGGATGAAACGAGGGCCAGGGAGTCCTGTTCACCAGAACAAAAGTCTTGAAAGTGCTTTCGCTACAGAAAGATGGAGGAAACGTATAAATGGGGAATAATAAAGGCCTTACCGGAAGATTCGGGCTTCGCGCTCTCGCGGGATTCCTGATGCTGGTTCTTGGCTGCAACGTAGTTTTCGGTCAAGCGACCGCCGAGATCAGCGGGACGGTGCGGGATCAGACCGGGGCGGTACTACCGGGCGTGGACGTAACAGCAACGCAGACAGCGACGGGCGCCGTACGCGCCGGTCTGACGAACGAGACGGGCTCCTATCTGCTGACGAATTTGCCAGTTGGGCCGTACATGGTGGAGGTCAGCCTGCCGGGATTCCGCACTTACGTGCAAACCGGAATCGTGTTGCAGATCGGTACGAGTGTGAGCGTCAACGCGGTTCTTGAAATAGGTCAGGTTGCAGAGACGATCGAGGTTCAGGCCGATGCCGCGCTGGTAGAAACACGCGCCACCGGAATCAGTCAGATGATCGACAACACGCGCGTGCTGGAGCTGCCGCTGAATGGCCGGCAGGTAACCGAACTGATCTTTCTTGCAGGCGTGGCAACACAGACGACCGACGCTTCTCTTAATTCGGGAGTCCGGAATTACCCGACGACTGTTATTTCGGTGGCGGGCGGGATGAACAACGGCCTGGTTTACGTCCTGGATGGCGGAACGCACAACGATCCGGAAAACAGCCTGAACCTGCCGATGCCCTTTCCGGATGCGCTGCAGGAGTTCAAAGTCGAAACCAGCGGTCTGCAGGCGCAATATGGCCAGCACGCGGCCGGCACGATGAACGCCGTGACCAAGTCGGGCACTAACCAGTTCCATGGCTCGCTGTTCGAGTTTGTACGCAACCCCATGTTCAATGCGCGTAACGCGTATTCCCTGGTTGACGACGGCATCAAGAAGAACCAGTTTGGAGGTACGTTCGGCGGACCTGTCCTGCGGAACAGACTGTTTTTCTTTGGGGCCTACCAGGGCACGCTGGAGCGCAGGAGACCGAGCGATTTTCGGGAATACATACCCACGGCGGCAATGATGGCGGGCGACTTCACGACGATCGCCTCACCGGCGTGCAATGCCGGGCGGCAGGTTACGTTGAGAGCGCCGTTTGTGAACAACCGGATCGATCCGTCCTCGTTTTCGCGCGTGACCATGAACCTGTTGAATAATTCGTTATTTCCAAAAACAAATGATCCGTGCGGAGAAATCCGTTATCAGGGTGGAAGTGCGGCCGTCGACGAGCATCTGTACGTTGGCCGCGTGGACTTCCAGTGGACGGATAAGAACTCGATGTTCTGGCGGTATATGGGCGCAGCCCGGAACCCCACGAACGATTTTGATGGCAAGAACATCCTGACGAACCGGTCGGGTGCGTTGCAGCAACGGATGTACTCGCTGGTGCTTGGAGACACCTACTTGATCGGCTCCGGCACCGTGAGTTCGTTCCGCGCGACAGCCCTTTATGCTACCAACCCGCGGGTCAACCCCGACATTCTGGATTTCGAGGACATTGGCGTCAAAGGCCTGTACATCAATTTCCCGGGACACATGCGCTTTACCGTCAATGCTCCCGGTTTTGTGATGACGGGAGTGAACGTCCAGCCCGGCCATTACAATTCAACAGGCTTTCAGTTTGCCGAGGATATCAGCCACATAAAGGGCAACCATCAGATCGGATTCGGCGCAAACTTTATTCACACGATCTTCAATGGAATGTCGGGAGTCGTGGCGGCGCCCAATTTCACCTTCAGCACCAACCGCCAGACGGGTTTTCCGCTTGCCGATTTCATGCTCGGGTTGCCGTCCGCTTTTTCGCACGGAACGGAGAGTCAACTCTACCCCCGGTCGCACTACCTGGGCACGTACCTGCAAGACACTTGGAAGATGACGCCGCGCTTTACACTGAATGCCGGTTTGCGGTGGGAGCCGTACTTGTCGCCCTATGATGGCCTCAACCGGACCAATTACTTCAGCCGGGAATTGTTCGATAAAGGCGTGCGCAGCACATCCTATCCGAAGGCGCCGATCGGCCTGATGTTCCCCGGCGATCCGGGACGGGACGAGCACTACAACAATCACGCCTGGCTGAGGTTCGCGCCTCGTCTGGGGTTTGCATGGGACGTCAATGGAAACGGGCTGATGACGGTTCGCGCCGCCTACGGAATCTACAATGACTTTCCGCATTTGTGGACCTACTACGGGGCGGGAGCGAACGCGCCATGGAATCCGAATATCAGCATTACAAACCCCGTCGGTGGCTGGGAGGAACCGTGGAGAGACTATCCGGGAGGCAATCCTTTCCCGTTGACGTTCAACAAGACCACCGATTTTTTGGTGTTGTCGAATTATCTGAACCAGAAGCCTGATGCGAAGTCGCCGTATGCCAATCAGTGGAACCTGAGCATTCAGCGGCAGGTCGGGACAGAGTGGCTGTTGGCGGCGAATTACCTCGGCAACAGTTCCATGCATGTGTGGGGTCCCCAGGTCCAGCTCAATCCGGCGGTCTATATGCCGGGAACCAATTGCGTCATTAATGAATACCGCAATGGCGCGGTTGTTCCGGTAACGCATCCGACCTGTTCCACGGCCGGGAATGTGAATCAACGGCGCGTGTTGTCTCTCGCGAACCCGGTTGAGGGAAGGTTCTATCAAGGCATCGGCGAAATCGAGACGGGCGGCACCGCCAGCTATAACGCGATGTTGCTCTCCGTTCAGCGCCGGCGCAGCAATGGTCTCACCGTGCAGGGAAACTACACATGGTCCCACGGTCTCGGCGACAATGTCGTCTCGCAGCCTGGTGCAAACGGTGTAGAACCCGGTACGCGGGGATACCAGCGCGGAAATTTCCAGGCCGACCGGCGGCATGTCGTCAACGTCTCGACCGTGTATGAAACGCCGCAGTTCGGCAACCGGACGGCTCGGATTCTGGGCAGCGGCTGGCAGATCTCGGGAATCGTCCGGCTCCAGTCGGGCAACACCAACCTCACGGTGGAATCGGGCGCCAACACGGCCTTGAGAGGGGCAGCGAACGAAACTCGAGCGCACCAGGTGCTCGCCAATCCTTACGCGGAAAACAAGACCATCGACAACTGGCTTAATCCGGCGGCGTTCGCGCGGCCGGCCAACGGTGAGTATGGGAATGCCGCCAACAGTCTTCACGGACCGGGAAGCATCCGGATCGACATGGGACTTACGCGGCGATTCCAGGTGACGGAGGGGCAATCGATCGAGTTCCGGGCAGAGGCGTTCAACATGCCAAACCATTTGAACCCGAACACGACGGATGCATTCTTCACGCTGGGCAGTCCGACTTTCGGGCGCGTCACAACCGCGCAGGAGCCACGGATCATGCAGTTCGCGCTGAAGTACGTGTTTTGATATGGAGTGACTCGGTTTGAAGTTCCTGGTCCGGGAAATGACCGGCCGGACCAGGAATTTTTCCCACGCTGCGGGTTAGGTGGATTGCGTGATTGCGGTGATTGGTGTCGGTAGCAAGTAGAAATGTCCGGTTTTTGTAGCAAGTGATCTGTCCGGTTTTGTTGTTTTAAGTTCATCGCCGCCGTGCCTGTGGAAATGTGCGAAACCCAGCAGGGTTTTGCACATTTCCATCAGGCTGCCTTCTTCTTTC
>CAMBFR010000049.1 GCA_945865815.1 Candidatus Sulfopaludibacter sp. SbA3 | reverse complement strand
AAGAAAGAAGAAGGCAGCCTGATGGAAATGTGCAAAACCCTGCTGGGTTTCGCACATTTCCACAGGCACGGCGGCGATGAACTTAAAACAACAAAACCGGACAGATCACTTGCTACAAAAACCGGACATTTCTACTTGCTACCGACACTGGGGCTCTTGTCCGTGTCGCGGTGGGTCACCTTCACGCGGTATTTGCCGCCTTCCAGGCGCCTGCCGATCTCGTTGGCGATCATGACCGAACGGTGGCGGCCGCCGGTGCAGCCGATTGAAATGGTGACGTACGACTTGCCTTCGCGTTCGTACTGGGGAAGAAGAAAATCGATGAATCTTGTGACATGTTCCATGAAAGCCGCGGTTCCCTGCTGCGCGTTCATGTACTCGATGACGGGACCGTCCGCGCCCGTGAGCGCTTTCAGGTGAGGAACAAAGTTCGGATTCGGCAGGAACCGCACATCGAAGACCAGGTCCGAATCGATGGGAACGCCGTACTTGAATCCGAAACTCACCAGCGATACGAGCAGATGTTTCTCTTCCTGCTCCTCGAACAGCCGGATGGCGTGCTGCCGCAATTCATGGATCGTGAATTGCGATGTATCGAGAACGTGATCCGCGATGGCGCGGATCGGCGCCAGAAGATCGCGCTCGCTGGCGATGGACTCCAGCACCGTGAGGTCCGGATCGAGCGGATGCGGCCGGCGAGTTTCGCTGAAGCGCCGCACGAGGGCGGCGTCGGAAGCTTCGAGGAACCAGAGCGAAGTCTCAACGCCCGATTTTCTCAACTCCTCATAGATGCCGGGAAAGCCGCTGAGCGTGCCTCGTTCGCGAACGTCGATTACAAGGGCGGCCTTGGCGCCGTGCTCCTCGGTCTTGAGAATCAGCTCTGAAAACTTGGTAAGAAGTCCGACAGGCAGGTTACCGACACAGAAGTAACCGCGATCCTCAAGTGCCCGGAGGAAGGTTCCTTTTCCGGAACCGCTCAGGCCGGTAATGATGATCAGCGAAGAGGTTTTCAATCAGGCTTCAGGCTCGATCCAGCCGATGTTCCCGTCCTTACGTTTGTACACGACGTTGAGTTTCTCGGTATCCGCATTCCGAAAAACCAGGAAGTCTTCCGTGGAGTCTCCGACCTCGATTGCCGCATCGTCAATGCTCATGGGCTTGGCCGCAACGTGGTGATTCCGAATAATGCGGGGCAGCTTCTGCCCGAGAGCTTCTTCTATCTCGACGACAGTCGTTGAGGAAACGACCGAATTACCATGACTGCTTCGGCGCTTCTTGTCCTGGTTCCGGCCCTTCGATCGAAGCAGTTGCTTCTCGACCTTGTCCAGCACCGCGGCGATGGACGTGTACATGTCGCTCGACTCTTCTTCGCCGTGGTGGAACTCGTGCCGGGTCTTGATATTCACCTCGGCGATGTGCCTCTGGTGCTTCTCGACCGTGAGCACCATATGCACTTCCATTATTTCGTCGGCGACGCCTCGCAGGCGGTCCAGACGATCGGTCGCAAATTTCCGAATAGGCTCCGTGATTTCGATATGCCGGCCTGTAATATCCACTGTCATATATTTATTAAGACCTCACGCGGCGCTGATGCGTGCTTGGAATTTTCAGATCTTCTCGATACTTGGTAATGCTTCTCCGCGTCACGCAGATCCCTTCGTCTTTGAGCATCAGCGCGAGCTTTTCATCCGTAAGCGGGCTTCGGGGATCCTCGGTCTCGATGTATTTTTTCACTTTCCGCTTCACGATCAACAGCGACGTCCCGTCGCCCATCGGACCGTTCACGGCTTCCGAGAAGAAGTACCGCAACTCGAAGACGCCTTGCGGCGTATGCGCGAACTTATTTGCGACCGCGCGGCTCACCGTGGACGGATGGACGCCGACTTCTTCGGCGACATCCTTGATCATCATCGGCTTCAGCTGATCGATTCCCCGATCGAGAAAATCCGTCTGCCGCCGTATGATCGCCTCGCACACCTTCACAATAATGTGCTTCCGCTGCTCGATGTTTTTCAAAAGCTGCACGGCCGATTTGAAGCAATCCTTGACGTAGTTCTTCACGTCCTTGTTGATGGAATCGCGCTCGAGCATGTGCCGGTAAGTCGGGCTCAGCCGAAGCTGAGGCACTTCGTCTTCGTTGGTCACGACGCCGTATTCACCGCTTGATTTAACGATGAAAACATCGGGTTCAATCAGGCGCGGCTGAGTCCGGTTGTATTTCTGGCCGGGACGGGGATCGAGCGCCTTTATGATCTCGACCGCATCCATGACTATTTCGAGCGACTGGCTGATTGCCTTCGCGATCTCCTTGAATTGCTTGTTCTGCACCTTGTGCAGGTGGTCGCGAACGACCTCGAAAGGTATGGTGTCGTCTTCCTCGAGCACGATGAGCTGAATCATCAGGCACTCTCGAAGCTCACGGGCAGCGACGCCGGGCGGATCGAACCGCTGGACGACCTCGAGGGCTTTTACAACATCGTCGAGCTGGTGCTCACCGCTTTCGGCAATCTCTTCAAGGGTAATGGGAGCCTCGCGGCCGTTCTCGTCGACAGCAAGCAGATAGCCATCTTCGTTCAGATTCCCGATGATCGAGTGGCATGCGTTGCGGACGGCCTCATCCACTGTGGCCAGGCCGAGCTGCCACTCCAGGTGATCGGTCAGGGTCTGGGCTTTCGCCAGGAAGTTTTCGAACGATGGTTTCTCGAAGACTTCGGTTTCGCGGGGCCTGGAAGCTCCGTCGTTCAGATAGTTGTCGAAACTCTGGAGATCGAGGTCGGCGTAGGGATCGTCCGGGGCTTCGGCCTCGACTGGAACGGTGTCCACAGTGTGCTCAACCGTGACTTCGCGGTCGCTGACCTCCGCGTACTGCCGGTCGGCGTCGTCGACTTCCGCAGCCTCCGTGGGGGCCGGCTCGGATGCATCCAACTTCGCTTCGGCTTCGGAAAGCTCCTGGGGTGATTCAACGATCTCGGTGCCTTCCTCCAGCACGGGATTCTGCACCAACTCCTGCTGGATCATCTCCGTAAGCTCAAGCTTATTCAGTGTCAGCAGGCTCACCATTTGGACCAGCCCCGGGGTGAGAACCTGCTTCTGTTGAACTCTGAGACTTAATTTCGTTTCAAGAAAAGCCATACGTAAATCAGATCTAATTCAGGGTGAAATGCTCTCCCAGATATACCCTCTTGACCTCGATGTCATTGCCAAGCTCCCTGGGCGTTCCAGACCTGAATATCGAACCGTTGTTGATGATATAAGCCCGATCGGTGACCTGCAAGGTTTCTCTGACATTGTGGTCGGTTATGAGCACCCCGATCTGCTTGGATTTCAGGTGATTTATGATTTTTTGTATCTCGAGAACAGTGATGGGATCGATACCGGAAAAGGGTTCATCCAGAAGGATAAACTTGGGGGAAATTACCAGCGAACGCGCAATTTCCACCCGGCGGCGCTCGCCG
Source organism: Candidatus Sulfopaludibacter sp. SbA3 (assembly GCA_945865815.1). Taxonomy (GTDB): domain Bacteria; phylum Acidobacteriota; class Terriglobia; order 20CM-2-55-15; family 20CM-2-55-15; genus CAMBFR01. The sequence continues at coordinate 27,652 of CAMBFR010000049.1, read as the reverse complement.
CCCGAAAGCGTGTCGGCAAGGCTTTTCCGGACGTGGGCAATACCGAATTCGTCGAGCAGACTCTCCAGGCGATCGCGGCGATCCTTGTTTGAGAGCGGCAAGGTTTCCAGGATCGCCATGACGTTGGCCTCGACGGTCAGTTTGCGGAACACGGATGCCTCCTGCGGCAGGTAACTGATCCCGTTTTTGGCGCGCAAATACATCGGCAATTCGGTAATATCCTGCCCATCCAGCAGCACCGAGCCTGTGTCCGGTTGAGTCAGGCCAACAATAATATAGAACGTCGTCGTCTTGCCCGCCCCGTTCGGCCCAAGCAATCCAACCACCTCTCCCTGACCGACAATCAGGTCAACGTCGTTGACAACCTTTCGGCCCTTGTAAGTTTTGGTGACGCCGGCAGCCTGGAGGGAAATCATTTTATGGGGCGCCTTGACTCGACCTTCGAACCCGCTTCGCTCTCGACGACCACGCGGTCCGACGCCCGGTTCATCACCAGGCGCGCCCCACGCACAACGCCGCGCTCGGGGTCGGTTACTGTGGCATTCTTGCCCGTAAGCGTTATGGACTCCGTCCGGACATCATAAACAGCCTGCTCGCCGGTTCCGCGGCGGCTTCCCTGCGTAAACGCCACGCCGCCCTGGGCGGCCACCTCGGAAACGGTCTGGTCCTGAACCTTCACTTTCATATCGCTGGTTTCGAGCGTCACGTCCTGTTTTTGGGCCCGTACATTACCGGTATAGTGCGCGACGTTCTGCTTGCCGTCGTAATCCAGTTTGTCGGATGCCGCTCGAAAGGACCCGAGATTGGAGCGGACGTTGCCCTCGGCATGCAGGGTGTTGTCCGTAGTTGATGCAATGACGCGGCCGGACTTGATTTCCGTGGCCCCGCTCCATAGCTGAACATTATTAATGTAGGTGATTCCCTCAGCGGTGCCTTCCGCGCGGTCCGCCGTGACCAGCACCCGCTCCGCGGAATTCCGTCTTGTGGTCCGCACATTGGTGGTTGCAACGAACGAGCCGTCCTTCTGATTGATACGGATTCTGTCGGCCTGCAGTCTCATTTCGGGCAGAAGAATGACGGGTGATCCTTCGAAGCTGATGATGTTCCCTCCATCCTCGATGCGAGCTCTCGCGGAGCGGCCGCTGCGGGGACCTTCTTCAAATTGAAAGTTCCCGGTCTGTATCAACTCAACCAGCTGACTGGTCCTGTTATCGAAACGGGCTTCGGTCCTGTCGGCGGAAGTGCGCCTTGCGCCGGAGCGCAGGCTTGCCGGGTACAGCGTGGTGAACGTGACCGTGTCGCCGTTCTCGATGGTGAAATTCCGTCCTTCGATCACCGAATCGCCGATCCGCAGAATGGACTCGGCGTCCGTGGATACGCGGCCCGCGGCGTCCGTGGAAATCCTGCCCGCCTGCAATGTCTGGCCGGCGCCCAGAAGCATGCGGGCGTTCTGCCGGGCTTCGAGTGTCTGCACCTGGCCGGCGGCGTCCATGCTTGCATCGACCTCTTCGCCGGTGATCACTTGATTATTCCCGCCGCCCGTCTTCTGAAGCTCCACCGCCTGCCTTGCCCGCACATGCTGGGCAATGCCCGTTGCTGAAACCGTGGCCTCCAGCCGCACGGCGCTGATCTTCCAGGACTCGTCCCCATTCAAGGATCGAGACTCTGCCGTGACAGCGCTCTCAAGCGCAATCAGGCGGGGTGAAAGAGTATCCGGATCGAGGTCGGCGCGGCCGTATGAGCCGCGCACCCATCCGGTTTGAGTCTGGAGGAGGACGCCGTCGGCAAAAGTCGCAAAGTTCTCATTCTCGAAAAACACGGCCGAACCTGATTCAAGAAGAGTGCCTTCGATAGTTCGGATCCTGACGTTGCCGTTCAGCTGGAGAATACCGGAAGACATGGCGTACTCGAACTGGTCGGCACGGCCGGTCATGCCGCCGGGTCGATCGAGGGTTATCGGCTGGGTGGAATTGATGACGCGATTTTGATGGTTGTAGATCAGCTCCTCTGTTCGAGCCCGCGTCTTTTCGTCCAGGTCTACTTCGACGTTTTCGTAAAACCGGATATCGCCGCTGCGCTCGTCGTACTCGCTTCGCCTGCTTCGGATGCGCCGTTCGGGATCCTGCTCGGTTTCGCCGAAAACGGTCACCACAACGTCTTCGAGCATGCTCCTGTTGTCTTTGAAGCCGACAGAACGCCTGGCGCGGATCGAGAACGCCGTCCTGCCGCCTTCGGTTCGCGAAAAGGTGAAGTCTTCCGTCCGAACAGCCAGGTCCTTCGGAAGCTCGGGTACGCGGATCGGCGGGATGGCGGTTGCCGCGCGGCGGACCCAGTAGTTCCACGATGGAACAGCGATAAAGACGAGAACGGCCACCGGAAGGACCGCGCGCAGCACGCGCACGAGTCGATGCGTGAAAATCCTCTTCAGTGGCATATCGATAGAATACAATACCGCCTCAAACTTCCTGCCTTGTTAGGAGAACCAATGGACGTAAAGATCACCATAAACGGAAAGCTTTACGAGAAGGACATCGAACCTCGATTACTGCTGACTCATTTCATCCGCGACGCCGCGGGCCTCACCGGAACACATGTCGGATGCGAGACGAGCATCTGCGGCGCGTGTACGGTTCTTGCCGGCGGCCTGGCCGTGAAATCGTGCACGATGTTCGCAGTCCAGGCGAACGGCGCCGAAATCTTGACCATCGAAGGCATGGCCCGCGAAGGGGAAATGCATCCGTTACAGGAAAGTTTCTGGGAAGAGCACGGCCTTCAATGCGGATTCTGCACACCCGGCATGATCATGACGTGCCACCAATTGCTGACACGCAATCCTTCACCCGACGAAACGCAGATCCGCGGCGCCCTCGATGGCAATTTGTGCCGGTGCACGGGATATCAGAACATCGTCAAGGCCGTTCAATCGGCGGCCGGCAAGATGAAACACCGCCGCGGCGCCGCCGCCGGCGATTAGGAAGGTCATCATGAAGCCTCGATTCGTCGGCCAACCCATAAAGAGAAAAGAAGACCCGCGCCTGGTCACCGGAGCGTCCGCCTACGTGGACGATATTGTCCTGCCCGGCATGCTGCACATGGCTGTAGCGCGCAGCATCCATGCCCATGCCCGGATAAAGAGCATCGATACGTCCAGGGCATCGAAGTTGCCGGGCGTCCGCGCCGTCGTGACCGGAGAAGAGATTGCGGCAAACTGCGGGCAACTGCCCGCAGCAGGCGACATCAAAAACATGAAACGGCCGGTTCACCATCCGCTCGCCGTCGGAAAGGTACGTTTTGTTGGTGAGCCGATCGCAGCAGTGCTGGCGACGGATGCGTATGTCGCGCGAGATGCAGCCGAATTGATTCAAATCGACTATGAAGAGCTTCCCGCGGTCACCAACCCGGAAAAGGCGGTCCAGCAGGGCAGCCCGATCTTGCACGAGGAATTCTCGGATAACGTCGCGTACAGCTTCGGATGGGAGAACGGGAACACGGAGGATGGGTTCAGCAAAGCCGACACGGTCGTCAAACAGCGTTTCATCAATCAGCGGCTCGCGCCGGTCTCGATGGAGCCGCGAGGCGTCATTGCGGCAATCCGGATGCCGGAGAACGAGCTGGTCGTCTGGTCATCCACTCAAGTTCCACACCTGCTGAAAACACAGCTCGGCCTGATGCTCGGCATACCCGAAAACCGTATGCGCGTGATCGCGCCCGAAGTGGGCGGCGGATTCGGCAGCAAGCTGAACGTCTATGCGGAGGAAGCCCTGGTGGGTTACCTCGCAAAAAAAGTCGGGCAGCCTGTGAAGTGGATCGAGTCGCGCCGCGAGAATATGGCGGGCACGATTCACGGCAGAGACCAGATCAACGATGTCGAGCTCGCGCTCAAAAAGGACGGCACGATTCTCGCGATGAAACTCAAGGTCATTGCGGATATCGGCGCGTACTACCAACTGCTGACCGCGATCATTCCCACTTTGACCGGACTGCTTGCGCCGGGCGCGTACCGGGTTCCGGCGCTCAAGTTCGACCTTGTCGCCGCGTTTACGAACAAGATGGCGACGGATGCGTATCGCGGCGCCGGACGTCCTGAAGCGACTTATTTAATCGAGCGCATTATCGACATCGCTGCCCGGAAGCTCGGAATGGATCCGGTGGATATCCGGCGCAAAAATTTCCCGAAACCGGCGGAGTTTCCATTCCAGACCTCGGGCGGGGTTTTCTACGATAGCGCCAATTACGAAAAGGCCCTCGATCGCGCCCTCGAAGTCGCAGACTACAAGGGACTGCGCAAGAAGCAGGCAGAGCTCCGCAAGCAAGGCAAGTACATGGGCATCGGTTTTTCGTCATACGTGGAAATCTGCGCCATGGGACCATCCATCGCGATGGCCTCCGGAGGATGGGAAAGCGGAACCGTCCGCATTGAGCCAACCGGAACGGTAACGGTTTCGACCGGCGCATCGCCGCATGGCCAGGGGCAGGAGACATCGTTTGCGCAAATCGCGGCGGACGAACTCGGCATCGACATGGAAAACGTTACCGTCCTGCACGGAGACACCGCCAGAACACCATACGGCATTGGAACTTTCGGCAGCCGTGCAACGGCAGTCGGCGGAACGGCAATGTACCTCGCCCTGCAGGACCTGAAAGAGAAGATGAAGAAGTTCGCCGCCCACATGCTGGAAACCACGCCCGGCAACATCGAATTCGAAGTCGGCAAGCTGGTGATGACGGGGACGGCACGTTCCGTGAGCTTCATGGACGTCGTCACTTCAGCATATGTCGCCAAGAAACTGCCCCCGGGAGTTGAGCCGGGACTCGAAGCGACGCGCTTCTTCGAACCCTCGAACTTCACATTTCCATTCGGCACGCACATCTGTGTCGTGGAAATCGACGAGGAGACCGGCGAGCCGAAAGTCGTGAAATATGTCGCGGTGGACGATTGCGGCAACGTGATCAATCCGCTGCTGGTGGAAGGACAGGTCCATGGCGGGATCGTGCAGGGCATTTCACAGGCGCTCTACGAAGAAGTGGTATACGACGAAAACGGCCAGCTGTTGTCAGGGACACTGATGGATTACGCCGTGCCGCGAGCGCACGACTTCCCCATGTTTGAACTGGAGCGAACGGTGACTCCATCGCCTGTAAATCCAATGGGAATCAAGGGCGCGGGCGAGGCCGGCACGATCGGCTCGACACCTTCAGTTGTGAATGCGGTTGTCGATGCGCTCGCGCCGCTGGGCGTCACGCATATCGACATGCCTTTGCGGCCGGAAAAAATCTGGAAGATCCTGAAATTAGGGAGAGCGTCATGATCGCTCAACAATTCGACTACACCGTGGCGGCATCCGTTGCGGAGGCTGTTGCGCTACTGCAGAAGCATGGCGATCGCGCCAGGATCCTCGCGGGCGGGCACAGCCTGATCCCGATGATGAAACTTCGCCTGGCCATGCCTGAGATGCTCATCGATATTGGCAGGATCACCGAGCTCTCGTACATCAAGGAAGAAAGCTCGTACGTCCAGATTGGCGCCCTGACGACACATCATGCGATCGAGTCCTCCGTCATCGTGCAGCGGCGGTGCCCCGCGCTTTCCGAAGCAGCGGGGTTGATCGGCGACATTCAGGTCCGAAACAAAGGCACCATCGGCGGCAGCATCGCGCACGCGGATCCGGCGGCGGACTATCCCGCAAGCATCCTGGCTTTCGATGCGGTTGTGATCACAATTGGGCCAAAAGGCGAGCGACAGATTCCAGCCTCACAGTTCTTTCTCGATCTCATGACAACGGCTCTTGAGCCCAATGAGATCGTCCGCGCCATCAATGTCCCCACGCGTACGGGACGCAGCGCCAGCGCTTACGTAAAGATGGCCCAGAAGGCATCGGGTTTTGCGATCTGCGGAGCTTCGGCTGTTGTGGAATTGGATGCGTCCGGAGCCCTTGCGCACGCCGCAATCGGAGTTACCGGAGTTGGAAATCGCGCCTTCCGCGCAACCGAAACCGAAAAGGCTCTGCACGGCCGGAAGCCGACAGCGGAACTGCTTCGCGCGGCTTGCGAGAAGGCTGCCGGCGGGGTCAGCGCCCTGGACGATATTCACGCGTCGGCAGAGTACCGTCTCGACCTGGTGCGGATTTTCGCGCGCCGCGCGCTTGAAAAAGCCATCGAGCGGGCGGGCAACTGATAAGGACGGCTTCAACTTCACGCTTCATCCACACGCATGTTGAGCAAGCGAAACGTGAGTCCGGACTCCCCTCCTGTGTTAGGAGGGGTGGCTGCGCCACCAGAAGAATGGTCCCGTTCCTTATTGGCGCAGACGGGGTGGTACGGAATGACGCGAAGCCACGTTATGGATGCCCGCGTAGCGCTCATTCAAATCGGTGCGCTGCGCGAATATCTAAAGGGTGGCTTCGCAGCATCAACGGATTGGACACCACCCCGCCGTTCGCTGAAAAGCGCGAACGGCACCCCTCCTAATCCAGGAGGGGAGTTTTTGCAGTACTTCCTCACAAATGTCCAAACTCCAGCCACAGGTAGGCAAATCCCATGCGCATCGAAGGTCAGTTCCTGTTTGACGCTATCCCTCCACAAGCGGCCTGGAATTTCCTTACCGGCCCGGACCTCATTGCTCAGTGCCTGCCGGGCTGTGAAAAGCTGATCAAAACTGGCGACGATACCTACGAGATGACCCTCAAGATCGGGGTAGGCGCAATCCGTGGGACCTTTACTGGCAGCATTCGCCTTCACGATCTGAATCCAATCTCGGGATATCGGATGTCCGTGACCGGAAGCGGCGCGCCGGGATTCGTAAAAGGCGAAGGACTGATCCAGCTCGGCCCCGAAGCCGGCAGCACCCAGGTGACGTATTCCGGAGACGTCAGCGCGGGCGGGCCGATCGCCAGCGTGGGACAACGCATGATTAGCGGGGCCGCGCGAATGGTCATCGATCAGTTTTTCAAGTGCGCGGCCGAAAAGCTAGCGGGATAAATTGCACTCAATCCGAGAGGACAAACACGTCGCTGGCATCGCCGAGATCGCGCGCGGAGGGCGTGATGATGGTCTTCTTTCCCACCACAATCTTGGAGTGAGCGAGGACGGCGGAGCGCACATCGTCTTCACACACAAAACCCACCGGCTTCTCCGGCTTCTTTTCGACCTTCGGAGCCGGGGGAGCCGGCTCCAGTTCCTTGAAGGAACTCAAGGGAGGAGCTACGGGCGGCGCAGAGCGGGCGCCCAGCCACTGTTCGACCACCTTTTCAATGGTGCCTCGCGCCGGGCTGGCAGCTTCCGATACGGCAGCCACAGGTTTCGGGGGCGGCGCGGCAACGTCTCTTACACCGTAAGCAACCCGCTTTAGATTGATCAAATGCAGCGGCGAAATATTATCCGACGTGATGTTTCCTCCGGCGGCGCCGCAACCGAGCGTCATCGCGGGGAAAAGGTTCGTCGTGTACCCCACTGCGCCGAGCGCGGCCGGAGTGTTGACGCAAATTCGAAACGCCGGTTTGTGAAGGCCGAACTGCCGCACAATTTCATCGTCGCGCGTGTGCAGGCTGAGCGTATGGCCCAGCCCGCCGAAATTCAGAATCTCGATGGACTTTGCGCAGCCCTCGCGCCAATCGCTGACCACATAGAACCCGAGCGTCGGAGAAAGCTTCTCCATTGAAATCGGGTAATTGGGGCCGACTTTGTCTGCATGGGCAACGAGAGCTCGCGTGCCGCCCGGCACCTGGAAGCCCGCCAACTCGGCGATCCTCGCCGCGGACTTTCCGACGATCTGAGTATTGAGGGTTCTCCGCGGTGTCTGGATCGTCTTTTCGAGCAGGTCTTTTTCGGCCGGACTGCACAGGTGCGCACCCTGCTTGCGGAGTTCATCGAGCACGGCGTCCTTGACTGCCGCATCGCAAATGATGGCCTGCTCGGAGGAACACAAGGTTCCGTTGTCAAAGCACTTCCCTGTGAGAATGTCTCGCACGGCCTTCGGCACGTCTGCCGTTTTTTCGATGTATGAAGGCACATTGCCGGGACCGACGCCAAATGCGGGCTTGCCGGCGCTGTATGCGGCTTTCACCAGGCCCGTCCCGCCCGTTGCAAGGATCAGCGACGTCAATGAATGCTTCATTAACTCCGCTGTGCCCTCCATGGTCGACACCTTCATGCAGGAAATCACGCCCTTGGGAGCCCCGGCCCGTTCGGCGGCGTCGGCTATGAGCCGGCTGGTCTCGATAATGCATCGGGTTGCCGAAGGATGGGGACTGAAGACGATCGCATTCCGGCCTTTGAGGGCGATCAGGGCTTTGTAGATGGTGGTCGATGTGGGATTCGTCGAAGGAATGATTGCGGCGACAACGCCGATTGGGCTGGCCACTTCGAACACTTTCTTCTCTTTGTCTTCATTGACGATTCCAACCGTCTTCATCGGCCGGATGGCGCGGTATACGTCATCGGCGCAAAACAGGTTCTTCAGCGTTTTGTGCTCGACCGTTCCATAGCCGGTCTCCTCGACAGCGAGCCGGGCCAGCGGTTCGGCATTGGCGATGCCCACCTTTGAAATCTCGGCGAGGACTCGCTCTACCTGGTCTTCCGTGAAATTTTCAAATTGCTGAAAGGCTTGGCTCGCCGATTCAAGCAGGCGGCGGGCCTCCTGAATGGATTCGAGATCTTTATCCATTTGTCTTCGTTATCTTCTCGATCTTCGGCTGAATTCGCTAGCCGGGCGTGGAGTCGCCAGGCTTCTCGGTGCCGCCCGACCAGTGCCGCAGAACCTTCTCGGTTTCATTAAAAGGATACGGTATGACATGCACGGCGATCAGTTCACCAACGCGGCGAGCTGCCACCGAGCCGGCTTCGGTCGCGGCCTTGACCGAGCCGACGTCTCCGCGTACAAGGACCGCGACGTAGCCGTTAAGCAGATACTCCTTGCCGATCAAGACAACGTTCGCTGTCTTGACCATGGCATCCGCCGCTTCGACCGCGCCCACGAGCCCACGAGTCTCGATCATTCCCAATGCTTCGCGCACACAACCTCCGCTTCGCGCATAGTGTGGTAGAAGTCGGGCACAAAAGCAATTGACTGCACGAAAAACCTTTCCATATGATTCAATGCACCTACAGGAATCCGGGGGATTCCGCTCCAACATGGCTGATTTTGGTTCGTCTCTCAAGAAAGCCCGGGAAGCTAAAGGGATTTCACTCGATAAAATCGCTGGGGAAACGCGAATCAGCACGCGCTTCCTTCGTGCCATTGAAGAGGAAGAATTCCACGTCCTGCCGGGAGGAGTCTTCAACCGCGGGTTCGTCCGAACCTACGCCGAGCGCGTGGGACTCGATCCCGACCAGACTGTTGCCGATTATGAGCGCCTTGCCGAGTATCGCGAACCTGCGGAACCCGTACAAGCGGCGGATGCCCCCGCAAATAAGATCGAACGCCATCTCTACACGGCCGCAGTCGGAGCCCTGGTTTTGCTGATCGCGATCTTCTACCTCGTAACGAGGAGCAGTGGCACGACTGACGAGCCGGCGAGTCCGGCGTTGTCCGCAACAACGCCAACTCCGCAGCCCCCGCAGCCCCCGCCGCCCGCAGAAGCTCCTGCCGTCGCGGTTCCGGAGGTTCAACCGCTGTCCATCGAAATTGCAGTTCACGAACAAACCTGGGTTCTGCTGACAACGGACGGAAGTGCCGCGACGGAGCTGCTTCTCGAACCCGGAATGACCCGCCGCTTCACCGCGAACAGATCCATCGATATAACGATCGGAAATGCGGGCGGCCTCACATTGAAAGTGAATGACAAGCCCGTGCGGCGGCCGCTCGGGCGCAGCGGCCAGGTTCGCCAGTTCATCATCACCCACGAAAACGTGGACGACATCATCGGATAGGAACCTTCCAGGTTCGGCCGGAACTTTTACAATTCGGTGTGCGCCAAAATCTTACCGTCCGCGTCTGAGTCACTAGAATGGAGGTTTGTGATGAGAGCAGACAGATGGCTTTTGATCAGCTTCGCGACATTGTTTGTTGTTCTATCCGCAGTCGACGGTTTTTCCCAGACTCAAACGCCTTCGACCCGTATACCGCAGCAGATTGTGATCAACGGACAACGTACGAATGGCGCTTACGTGACTGCGCCGGGCGGAGGGCTGCAGAACTTTACCTGCGATAATCCGCAGCAATTTGTTACTCCGGAAGGATCTTCCCAGGGGTGGGCGTGTTACGAGCAATCCACCGGAACGTGGCTCCTGAACGCGCTCCCGCCGGCTCAGGTTCAAACGGCGCCAACTCCTATTCCAGTGCCCCCTCCGGCATATCAGCAACAGCCGGTCATCATTTATCAGCAGGCTCCGGCGGTTGTTTACTATCCCGATCCGCGATATCCGGTTCGGGTGCGGCGGGCATACTCTCCATCCGTGATCCTCGGAGCCGCGGCGATCAATGCAGCCGGCAGGATCGCGTCGGCCGCCATCCGCCCCGGCCACCACGGGCGCGTGTTTCACAACCGCCGGTCACATGATGGACGGCATCACGGTAGACGCCGGTAAAAACGAGCGGCTGCGAGTGCAAGCCCGACAGGGCGCGGCCATCAAGAAAACGATTCGAACCTGACGCAAAAAAAGCGGACGCGAGCGCGTCCGCTTTTTTTGCGTGACGAACAGTTCGATTACGGCCGGCTTCCTCGCCGCCGGCGAGGATAGCGATCCCCGGCTGGATCCTCTCCTGGGAACCGTTCCGGCGGCGGTTCCAGTCTTGCAGGCCCGGATGAAGCGTCGCCGTGTTCGGTGGAACCGGTAAACGCGGATGGGGGCGGCACCACCACTTGCACGGGATCTGCTAACGCAAAGACCAGCCGGGCTTCAGATGGAACAAGCACCTGTTCACCCCGGTTGAGTACGGTTGCCCCAACGCCGCCACCCGCGCCGACTCCGGCGCCGATGGCCGCACCTTTGCGTCCTCCTGTGATTGCGCCGATCGCCGCGCCGATCGCCGCCCCGATCACGCCATTCCGCACCGCTTTTTCTCCCTGAGGGGCCCCTGAGCCTTCGTAGATGTTGCTTTGAACCGCATACGATTTTTTCCCGATGAAGATGCGGTCCATCGAAAGTTTCAGTTCGCTCTTCCCACGCAGGTCACCGGCGGACACCACGTGAATCACCTTCAGATACACATCGCTGCCTTTCGGCAGAACGATTTGATTGTCGATCATGACGGCGGAATCGAGTGCTCCGCGAAGTGTATCGCCCTCATGGGCTCTGCCCGAATCCACGGAATCGATCATTCGGACTACAAACTCTGTTCCTGCCGGAATCGTTACGTCGCGTGTATCGACCACATGTATGGGCGGAGGCGGAACAGGTGCCACCGGCTGCGGCGCGGGCGCGGGCTTTTCAGGTTCCGGGGACGGTGGCGCCAGGGTGGCGGACTCCTCCGGCGCTACTGTTGGGGCGGGCGGAGCCGGCGGTTTCGCGGCTGCACGTTTGGGCGCCTGCCTAACCGGCGTTTTGGCGGGTGGCGCGGCATCAACTGGGTTGGCCGGCTTTACTTCGGTTGCAGGTTGTTCAGCCGGCGGGGTTTTCTCCGCAACGCTGCCGGAGGGGGAGGGCGAGCATGCGGAAAGCAGAAGACTGGATAACAGAAAAGTCAAAACGAGATTGCGATTGGTGGTTTGCATAGTTTCCAAGCCCTGGTGATTGGTTAACGTGATCTGAGCCGCTCGCCTTTTTGACGCGAGACCGCAGGGATCGTTAAACCGATCGCAGCGATGGCGGAGTGGTAAAAAGATTGAAAGACTCTTTGGACCTTCAATACCACCCCGGCGCTTCGCGCCACCCCTCCTAAAACAGGAGGGGAATTTGATCGCCAAATCCCAAAGACACCACTACGCACACTGGTATAATGGCCAGTTTATTACCATGAGCTTAAAGGTCACCGAGCGGGAGAGCATCGTTGTTCGCGGGGTCCGGGTTCACAACCTCAAGAACATCGATTTCGAGATACCGCACAACGCATTAACGATCGTCACGGGCGTCAGCGGTTCGGGCAAGTCCTCGCTGGCCTTCGACACCATCTATGCCGAAGGGCAGCGCCGGTACATTGAATCCCTTTCGGCTTACGCCCGGCAATTCCTGGAACGGATCGAACGGCCGGAAATCGACGAAGTCACCGGAATTGCTCCGGCCATCGCAATCCGCCAGCGAAACACGGCGCGAACACCCCGCTCAACAGTCGGCACTTCCACCGAAATCTACGATTACCTGCGCCTGCTCTTCGCTCGAGTCGGGGTGACGCGGTGCCGCAGCTGCGGTGAAGTCGTTCAAAAGGATACGGTCGACCAGATCGCCGATGTTGTCATGCGATGGCCGAACGAGACACGCCTTTACGTTCTGTTTCCGATTCCGCCGAATCAGGGCGGCGAACAGCTTGCCAACTACCTGTCCGACTTGAAGCGGAGGGGGTTCAGCCGGATTTATCAGGACGACCGGATGTTTGAATACGCCCAGCCCGAATCGCTGCTGGATGTGGATTTCACCAAATCTTCATATGTGGTCATCGACCGGCTGGTGACGGGCCCGGACATCCGGCAGCGGCTCATCGACTCGGTCGAAATCGCATTCCGGGAGAACAACGGTGAAGTCGTCCTCGAGGTTGTCGAGTGGCTTTCCGGAAACGGCGCCGACCATTCGGAACGCCGATTCCGATTCAGTGAAGCATACGAGTGTAAGAAGTGTGGTATTCGATACGAAACACCGGAACCCAAACTGTTCTCGTTCAACAGCCCGTTTGGCGCCTGTCCCCGCTGCCAGGGCTTTGGGAATACGATCGACCTGGATCTCGATCTGGTTATACCGGACAAGGGCAAGTCCATCAGCCAGGGCGCCATCGAGCCATGGACGAAACCCCGGTACCGGACATACCTGAACGAGTTCAGGAAGTCCGCCCGCGGCCGGTCCGTTCGGCTCGATGAGCCTTTCCGCAATCTCTCAGCGGAAGAACGCGCTCTCACGATAAATGCGATTCGCGACTTTTTTGATTATCTCGAAACAAAGAAGTACAAATTGCACATTCGCGTATTCCTCAGCCGCTACCGCGGATACACGGTTTGTCCGGAATGCGGCGGAGGCAGGCTTCGCCAGGAGGCGCGCGACATCTTCATCCAGGACAGAAATATCTCGGACGTCTGCCGGATGACCATTCAGCAGGCTCACGATTTTTTTTCGAACCTCAAGCTCAACGAGATGCAGGCCCAGATTGCGGAGCGGATATTGCTGGAGATTGAGTCGCGGCTTCGCTTCCTCAATGAGGTCGGCCTCCAATACCTGACGCTGGAGCGGCTTTCGTCCACTCTTTCGGGAGGCGAAGCACAGCGCATTCAATTGGCAACTTCGCTTGGATCTTCCCTTGTCGGAGCGATGTACGTTCTGGATGAACCCTCGATCGGCCTGCATCCACGCGACGGCCAGAGGCTCATTGAAATTCTGAAGCGGCTTCGCGACATTGGAAATACCGTCCTGGTTGTCGAGCACGATGCCGAAATGATGCGGGCAGCGGACTTCATCCTCGACCTCGGCCCGGGCGCCGGCGAGAACGGCGGCCACCTTGTCTACCAGGGAACGCTCGATGGCCTGAAGGACGCCCCGGGCTCGCTCACAGGCAAGTATCTGAGTGGAGAATTGAAAGTTCCAGTGCCGAAGACGAGGCGAACGTGGGGGCCCAAAGTCCTTAAGCTGAAGAACGCGGCCACACACAACCTGAAGAACGTGGATGTCGACATTCCGCTTGGAATGACAACGTGCATTACGGGAGTTTCAGGATCGGGGAAATCGACTCTTGTTCACGAGTGCTTGTTCGAAGCCGTGAAAGCCGCCCTGCACGGAGCAGATCCCAATCCCGGCGCCGGCACGATTGAATCCGGCTTGAAGTGGATTTCGGACATCGTGCTGGTGGACCAAAGTCCGATCGGACGGACTCCCCGGTCCAACCCGGTAACATATATCAAGGCATTCGACCACATTCGGGAGGTGTTCGCCTCGACTCGCGAATCGCAGACACGCGGATACAACTCCGGCAGTTTTTCATTCAATATTCCGGGCGGCCGTTGCGAGATTTGCGAGGGCGACGGCACGGTCACTGTTGAAATGCAGTTCCTGGCCGATGTGGAACTGATCTGCGAGGAATGCAAGGGCACGCGATACAAAAGCGGAGTGCTCGAAATCCTATACAAGGGCAGGAACATCTACCAGGTCCTCCAGATGACCGTGCGCGAAGCCCTGCTCTTCTTCAGCAACGCGCCGAAGATCATAAAAAAATTGAAGGTGCTGGAGGAGGTTGGACTGGGGTACCTGCGCCTCGGCCAGTCGGCCACGACACTGTCCGGAGGAGAAGCGCAGCGCATCAAGCTCGCCTCGTTCCTGGCTCGCGACAGCAGCGAGAAGACGCTTTTTATTTTCGATGAGCCGACAACCGGGTTACATTTTGACGACATTAATAAGCTGCTGGTCGCTTTTAAACGTCTGATTGAAGCGGGGGGCACGGTGCTGATCATTGAGCACAACCTGGATGTCATCAAGTGCGCCGACTGGATCATCGATCTCGGCCCTGAAGGTGGTGATGCGGGCGGACGCGTGGTTGTGACCGGAACCCCGGAGCAAGTCGCCGAAAAGAGCGGCTCCATTACGGGACAGTTCTTACAAAGGGTCTTGCCTGACAAGTCCAGTTGATGAAAACACTTCTTATTATCGTGCTGGCCCTGCAGTCCATCGAGGACACTTACAAGGCGGCTAACGCGGACATGGACGCCGGGCGGTGGACGGAAGCCGCGGCCAGGTTCGAGCTTGTCCTGAAAGACGATCCCACTCACATTCCAACCCAATTCAACCTGGCGGTTTGCTACACGAAAACCGGCGACGCGAGACGGGCGCAGGAGCTCTATCGGAAAGTTCTCGATCAGGATGCCAATGTCTTCGAAGCGCGGGTCAATCTGGCGATTTTATTGGACGAGGCGGGGGATAGCCGCCCTGCCGCGGAAGAGTATGAGAAGGCCGCCGCGGTCAGGCCCAATGACTCGAACCTGAGGCTTGCGATTGGATTGCTGTACATGCGGATGTCCGATGTCGAGAAGGCGTATGGCCATCTCTCGGCGGCCGAACAGAATGGACTCAAGACACCACAACTCTTCATTGCGTTAAGCGAGGCCGCCCATTTGAAGAAGGATGAAGCCGGATCGCTGGCGTACCTGGAACAGGCGCATAACCTCGATCCCGCCAACAAGAGTCTGCGGCGGCAGCTTGGAATCCTGTATCGGGAAGCCGGCGCGCTTCCGAAAGCCGTTGAAGTCCTGAAAGACGCACTGCCTGAAGCAAGACTCGAACTGGCTCTGGCCTACTTCGACAACAAGCAATTTGCAGAGGCGGCTCCCCTCTTTGCCGAGCTCTCGCAGGCCAATCCCTCAAACGTGGACTATCTGCACCTGTTCGGAAAGTCGATGATGGAGCAACTCCGTTACCCGGAAGCAATAACAACGTTCAACCGTGTCCTGCAGATGAAGCCGGACCACGTGGAGGCACAGGGCCTTATCGGATATCTTCAGTACACGAGGGAGGATTGGCCCGCCGCCATCCAGTCGCTCAGCCGGTTCCTCGAGTTCGAACCGCGGCACGCCTATTCGCACTTTGTTCTCGCCATTTGTTACGAGAAATTGGCAAACGTCGACGACGCGCTTCTGCACTATACTAAGTTCCTCGAATACGACGATGGCTCCAGCGATGCGCGCTCGTTTCAGGCCCGGCAGCGGGCACGAATTCTGGAAGAACGGGTGAGGAAACAATGAAAACAAAGAGCCTCCCCGCTGCGATCCTTCTTGCCGGACTCTCCCTGTACTCACTCTCCGCTCCGCCGCTCCGGGCACAGCAGAACAAACAGATCGAGCAGCTCGGCAAAGAGAAATTGAAACTCCAGAGGGAGAACGATCCTGTCGGCCGCACCAAGACACAAATCAAAATTGCAGACATCCTGCTTGTGCTGACCGGCGATGCTCTGAGGGACAGCGACTTCGAACGGATGCGGAACTATCTGAACGAATACGTCGCGGCAATTCAGGATGCGCACGACACAATGATGAGCAGCGGCCGTGATGCCCAGAAGAGAGCCGGCGGCTTCAAGGACCTGGAAATCGCTTTGCGCCGGCATATGCGCCAGCTTCAGGACATGGGAGAATCGCTTACATTAGATCTGCGGGAACCTGTCGAGAAAGCTCGTAACCAGGCTGCGGAGATCCGCGACGTCATCCTGAAGGCTCTGTTTGGGGGCCAGAATGTCTGAAAGGCGAAGGCGATTTTACGCCGGTGCGGCCTCGATTCTCGCCCTGCTGATGCTCCTCGCCGTCCCCTCGAATGCGGCCGCCCAACAGGATTACATCACTGAGGACGAATTCGATCTGGTTCGCGACGCGCAGGAAATCGAACGGCGGGTTCCGGTCTATTTGCGGCTGGCGGAGAAGAGACTGGTCGTCCTGGGTCTGATGGAGAAAAGCAAGGACGACAGAGAACGCGAGCAGAAAGAAATCGCGAAGTGGGAAAAAGAAAAGAAAGACGCTGAAAAAGCCAAACGAACTCCGCCGAAACCACCGGTAACCGAGTTTGCGTACCTTGAAGACTTCAGCCGTTCGGAGCTGCTGCGCGGTTATATCCAGGCCATCGAGGAAGTCATGAGCAACCTCGATGACGCTTACTCGCGCAAAATGGACGTCCGCGAGCCGCTCGAGAAACTGGAAAAATTCGCAGGCGAGACTCGTCCGCTGGTTGAAAACTTTCAGCCGGCAAACCAGGCGGAGAGAGTTGCGGCTGAAGAAGCTGTCGAGAAGGCGGCTGAGGCGCTGGATGGCGCCCGGGAAGCGCTCGAAATCGTTCCGAAAACCGAAAGGAAGGCAAACCCTCGGTGATCATCGGCACACTAGAGCCGGTCTTCAGAGTTGCTCACCTTCTCCTCAAGCCGCGCACTCCCGTTCCCGAAATCGTCGTCGAATTTTTCCCTTTCGCGGGGCTCAGTCATACCGTCAGGCTGCGTGATGGACGCCTGCAGGTGCGGCTCAGCGATATCTGCGCCGGCGCACCCCAAGAAGTGTACGAATCCATCGCCCTGATCCTGCTCGCCAAGCTTTATCGAAGGAAGGTCGACAGCAGCTATCACAGAACATATCGCGCCTTTACGCTGCGTGGAGAAGTCCAGGCGCGCGCCCGATCCGTGAAGATCGAACGCGGCCGCCCGGCGCCGTCAGGAAACGCCCGGGGGCGGCATATAGACCTTGATGCAGCGTTCGACAGGCTCAACGGGCAATACTTTGGCGGAACGATGGAGAAGCCGAGATTGATGTGGTCGGCGAAGAGGTCCCGTTATGTGCTCGGCCGATACGATGCGGTCCACCGGGCCATTTTCATCAGCCGCGTCTTCGACTCCCCCAACACGCCCTCATACGTGGTGGACTACATCATGTTTCATGAGATGTTGCATATGAAGCATGCATCCTGCGTCCACGATACGCGCCTCCTCGTGCACACCCCGGACTTCCGAAAAGACGAGCGGACTTTCGCTCAGCGCCGGGAAGCAAGACTCTGGCTGAAACAGCTCTAGGAAAAACATCCACAGAAGGTGTGGATAATCCTGTGGAAAGATACGGCAGGCAGAAGGCAAACTCGCTGAAACATAATCGGTTATAGCTCTTTGCACCGATTTCGGTCACGGCAGGAACTGTGCAAAACCAAGCTATTTTCCCCGCGCCAACTCCAGCAGCCTTTCCATTGCCAGGACAGCCTCTTCACCGGTGACCCTGTCGTTAACGTTGAACCTGCCTGCGTCGTCGAGACCCACGAGTCGGTAACTCAGCACCAACTGGACATCTCCGTATATCGGGTTGCCGGGAGGCACATCCAGTACGGGAATGGACGGACCAGCGCTCGCGGATAGGCCCAGCAGGCGGGTTAGCCGCGCGATAGATGTTGCAAGCTCCGTCCGTGTTATCGAATCCGACGGCCGGAACGTGTGATTCGGTAGTGGCGCGATTAAGCCGACGCCCACAACGGCTTGAATCTCGGAACTCGCCCAGGAACTTTGCGTGTCGGTGACAATTTGAGGCGTCTGCCGGAACTCCACGACCTGTGGAAAATAGCGCACTATCATGACCGAGAGCTGTTCACGATTAATCTCGCCGGCGGCCTGTATCCGGCGAAAATACTCGATTTCCTTTCCCCAGCGTCCGAGGTCTTCGAGTTCGCCGACCTTGTCTTCGAGCTGTTCGTCTCGTCTGCCGGGCTCACGCAAACTACTCAGCACTTCGCGAGCTTCTTCGGTCCGTCCCAGATTCATGAGCGCCTCGGCCATACTGCGGCGAACCTCGTCATCGGTACCTGAGAATTCAACCTGGCTCCGCAGATGGACGAGTGCTTCCTCCCACTTCGTTTGTCTTGCCAGAAGCCGCGCAAGCTGGCCGTGCAGCGTGGGCTCGCGCGGGGCAATCACCAGCGCCTGCCGGTAAAAACTCTCAGCCACTGCGAAGCGTCCTTCCTGTTCGGCGGCGGCGGCAGTTTGAAGGATGTTCTCGGTGGCCAGCAGGAAAGCCTTTTGCCGTTTCAGCTCCATGTCGGGGCGCGCGCGGTCGACCTGCATGAGCCTGCCATAAAGGTCATGGGCGCGCGCGTACTCGCCACGCGCATATGCCAGCTCGGCCAGATAATAGAGAGCCAGCCGATTGGCAGGCTGTCGTAAGAGAACCAGATCCAGTCTTCGTTCGGCTTCAAAGGGCTTCGCCTGATAGAGATCAAGGTAGGCCTGAATCGTCAGCGCCGCATCAAAATCACGTTTCTTCCTGAGAAGCTTTTCAAGATCCTGAACGACCTTTGAGTCCTCCCTGGCGGTGACGAAACGGGCCCACGCCTTGTCGTAATCCTTCTTGAGGTTTTTCGGGATCTCTGAAACCGCCGCCGGGTTCTCCAGCGCGGGGCGCGGAGGCATTAGAATGGATTGCAGTAAGAAGAACAGAACAAAGTTCATAAACTCATGCACGCACCGGGTTGACGTGAAGCACGATTTCTTCTAATAGTCGCTCAAGGCCCTGCCCCGTCACCGCTGAAACCAGAATGCCGTCGGCAAGCTCGCGTGAAGGGTCCGGGAGCAAGTCTGCCTTATTGTATACGGTCAGCTGCGCGTGATCGCCTGCTCCAATCTCCTTTAAGACGTCCAGGACGACTTTTCGTTTGTCCTCGCGGTGCGGATCCGAGGCGTCAATAACGTGGAGAATGAGATCCGATTCGACCACTTCTTCCAGGGTTGCGCGGAACGCAGACACCAGTTGATGCGGAAGCTTTCTGATAAAACCTACCGTATCGGAGAGTAGAACCGTTGAATTGCCCGGAACTTTAATGCGCCGGATCAGTGTATCGAGGGTCGAAAAGAGCCGATTCGAAACAAGGGTGTCTTCCCTCGACAGCGCGCGAAAAAGCGTCGACTTACCTGCATTCGTGTAGCCAACGAGCGAAACCAGTGGCATATGGTCACGGCGCCTGCGATCGCGATGAAGCTGGCGGTGTTTGCAGATCTGGTCAATTTCTTTCTTCAGGGTGCTGATGCGATGGCGGAGCTGCCGGCGGTCCGTCTCGAGTTTCGTTTCGCCCGGTCCGCGCGTGCCAATGCCGCCGCCAAGACGCGAAAGATAGTCGCTTGAACCTGCAAGCCGGGTCAGCCTGTAGTTCAATTGCGCGAGCTCGACCTGGAGCTTGCCTTCTTTGGTTCGAGCGCGCCGCGAAAAGATATCGAGGATGAGCCCGGTCCGGTCAATAACTTTGACGTGAAGCTGTTCTTCGAGATTCCTGGCCTGGCTCGGGCTGAGTTCCTCGTCGAAAATCACGAGATCCGCGCCATCGGCCACGGCCTGCTCACGGAGTTCCTCGACTTTGCCTTTCCCTATAAACGTGGCGCGATCCGGGTGGTCGCGGTTTTGAGTGAGTTCGCCGACGATGCGTGCGCCGGCCGATTTGGCCAGCTCACGCAATTCATCGTCGAGTTCATGACAGCCTACCAGGATCGCGTTTTCCATTTATAAACGGACTCAGGTCCTTTCGGCCGCAGCACCCATCGGAGGTGGCGGGGCAAATCTGGCAGTGGTAACCGTCGAGATGGCATGTTTGAAAATCAACTGTTCCTGGTTATTGGCCTCGAGTATGACCGAGTACTTGTCGAATCCCCGGATCTTTCCGATAAGCTTGACGCCGCTGATCAGGAAAACCGTGACGGGAAGTTTCTCGCGCCGCACGGTATTGAGGTAAATATCCTGAATATTCTGGGTAGGAGCTTTGTTTTCCATGTCAGGAACCCCCTAAAAAGTAAAAAAGCGTGGGGGGACCGACCGTTGCCCATCGAGGGAGGCCGCCGCTACATTACGGCGGTGCACCTAAATGGGCCGGCCGGTGGGCCCGACGCTAAGTAAATGTTTTACGAACGGATGGACCTTGGTTTTTATCTCATCGCTGTCTCCGGGTCCATCAAACCATGTCACATTCGGCAGCTTTCGGAACCAGGTCATCTGCCGTTTTGCGTATTGCCGTGTATCACGCTGAGTCATTTGAACTGTCTCTTCTAAGTTACACGAATCCAGGCCGGCGAGCACGCGCCGATAGCCGATTGATTCAAACGGTTTCGCGGTTTTCGGGATACCTTGCGCGAGTAACTGCCGGACTTCCTGAACCAGACCCGCCTCGAACATCCTCACAACCCGGGCATCGATCCGCCGATACAATTCCTCGCGCGGCGGATTCAACCCGAGCAGGTAAACGTTAAAACCCGTCAGTGGCTGCCGGGGCTTTTCCTCGAGGTGTTCGGACAGCGCCTTGCCGGTCTCCAACCGGACCTCCAGGGCGCGTATGACTTTCGGCCTGTCCCGTGGAGCAATGCGCGCTGCGGCCCTTGGGTCCATGCGCGCAAGCAATCGGTGAAGGTGCTCGCGGCCCTTCCGCTCGGCAATCGTTTCCAAGCGGCTCCTCCAGTATAAAGAGCGACTCGGGCCCTTGAACAGTCCTTCCGTCAGGGCGCGCAAATATAGTCCGGTTCCGCCGGCCAGTATCGGAATCTTTCGCCGTTCGCGAAGCTGCTCCAACACGCGGCGGGCCTCCCGCTGATAATCGCCCGCCGTGAAAACCTCGGTAGGTTCGCGAACGTCGATCATATGGTGGGGTACACGCGCACGCTCTTCCAACGATGGTTTGGCAGTGCCAATGTCCAGATGCCGGTAAATCTGTACGGAGTCGTAATTCACGATCTCACCATCAAATTGCTCGGCGAGATACAAGGCGAGTTCACTTTTGCCACTGGCGGTTGGACCGACGATCGCTAGAACGGGATGCAATTTCAATACAGCTTCTTCAGGTCAATTCCAGTGTAGTACTTCTTCAGAATCTGTTCGTAAGTCGCGCCATCGAGCGCCATGCCGTACGCCCCGACCTGGCACATCCCGACGCCGTGTCCCCAGCCTCGCCCATAGAACGTCATGCCTATCAGTTCGCCCTGCGCATTACGCTCCTTGTCGAAATAGAAAAGACTGTCGCGAAGGCCGAGAAGACTCCGGATGCGAAGCGCGCGAACAGCGCGGGTTCCCCTCGAACCGATGACTTCGGTGCTCAACGGACGCTCGGAGGGGCCACGCTCGATAACGCGGAAATCCCGGACTACACCGATATTCAACGCCGCGAATGCCGTCTCCAACTCCTGGCGCGTCTTGTGCACCTGCCACAGGGCGAGACGTGAAAACCTGTCGGCGGCTGGATTCGCAAAATTGATTCGAAACACCACCATCTGGATCTCGCCATCCACTTCGCGAAAATCCAAAAGCTCTCCACCAATCCACGATCCCTCCCGCAGCGAGACCCGTTCGTCGCCGATACGCTGGTAGATCGGAGCGTCCGGACCCAACCGGAAATCGCGCGGCCGGCCGTTGATGAGAAGCTTCATGACCTGGCCATCCCATGAAACAAGCACACCCTGCTGCCATTGAAACGCGCCCTTCTTCTCAATCAAGCGATAGAGAATCTCTTTCTCGGGCAGAGGTCCATTCGGCGAGAGAATGCCTTGCTCGGTCAGAAACGCCAGATCTCCAGTAGACGTTCGAACGTCTGGATAGAATGCCTGCCTTATAAACGATGCCAATGCCCCGGCGCCGGAAGACTGCGTCTCGCCTGGTTCCGGCTGCTCTCTCAGTCCCATGAACCGCTGCGCCTCGGCGAACGTCGATACACCCGCGACGGCCAGCACTGCGTCCTTCCAATCCGGAAACGATCGAGAGGATGTAAACGGCCGAGGCTCCGGGTGTTTGTACTGGCAGTCGGTAGAAACAAGGTAGGGCAGCTTCTCCTCAAAAATATTTGCGGCATCTTCGGTCCTTCCTCCGCAGGTCGAACTATAGAGAGCGTTTATCGGCTGACCGTTGTGTGTCGCGATTACTCCGCGCGTTTCCTCCACAGCGGCGGAGGCCATCGGATCCTCGGTTCCCGCGCCAAAATACACCTGGCAGGAATCGGTCGCGCAAATATCGTAGCCTTCGTTCTTATACTGGCCCATGTTTCGCACGATGTAGGTCCGTGCGGCCACAGCCTGCGCCTTGAGCGCCTCCATTTGGCCGAACGTTGTGGGGCTCAGCTCATTCGGCACGACTCCAAGGAGATACGTTTCGAGCGGAAGTTCATTGACAAGCGTCAGAGTGTTTCGGCGGTTACCGAACAGTTCGATGGTCCCGCGATAGCTGCGGCTCTCGATCTGCAAAGTGTCGCTTCCGGTCCCGGAACTGATGCGGATTTTCGAGGCCATGGGCCGGACGAGCAGCCTTCCGCCATCCAATTCAACCATCATCCGGTAGGTGAGATCCTGCCGCTGCAACGTACGGGAGTTCCGCGTCGTATCCAGCGACAAGACGGGCGAGAACTTGGCGCTTCGCGTAGCGATTTGCTCGACGGTAAACGGCGCGGCCGATCGGATCGTGACGCTGGGTGCGTCCTGGTCGAGGCCGATGCGGACAATCGGTTCGGTTTGGGTGCCTTGTGCCGCCGAAATAGCCAGCAGCACGAGGCCCATCCAAATGCTACGCGTCATCTTCTTAGTGGCTGCGCCCTATCGGGCTTGCATTCGCGGCCGCTCATCTGATGTTGTACAAAAAGGTGAACTGCAGAACAAGGTGATCGCCGCTGAAATTCGATGGCAGTCTGGGAAACGGATTTGATGCCGTAATGGCGCCCATCGCCGCGCGATCGAGCGGGTCGGTGCCGGAGTTGGCGACGAGCCGCACGTCCTCTATACTCCCGCTCTCGACAATCGTGAAGATAATCACAACGCGGCCCCTTTTCCCCAGCCGGGCTACTTCGGGAATAAGGGAATACCAATTAATCCTCACGCGATTCACGACCTGGTTCATATAGGGACCAAAATCGTAGCCCCGCGTGTCCGACAGGATCGTGGGTTCCTCAGTGGAAAAATTCGGATCTTCGGGAACGCCACGCTGGTTGCCGGTCCGATCGCCTGGCGCGAGTCTGCGTGTGGCCGCTACGGATTCCTCGACAATAGCCCCGGCGCGGTCCAGCAGATTCGGAAGGCGCAGCGCGTTGGGATTCGTGTTTGCGGCCATCTGCTGGCGTTGCGCTTCATTACGCGGCTCGGGCCGAACCTCGCGTCGTTCCGGTTCGGAGGTCTCGGCCGGCCCTGAACCCGCGCGCGCCTGTTCTTCCGTATTCCCCCTCGACGGTCTCGGTGGCGCATCCGGGCGAGCGCCTTCCGCAAGGATGTCGTCGGGCCCAATCACAACGTCCGGCATCTGCGGGGCCGGGGGTGGTGGCGGCGGGGGAGGAGGAGGCGGAGCGGCCTGCTGTGGCGGCGCCGGAGGCTGAATCAGCGGCGCACTATCCCGAGGCGCGGGAGGCTTCGGCTGTTCCCCTGCCGGCGGCATCACCAACTCGCGAAGCTCGTTCTTGCTGAGATCGTAGTCTTGCCCGGCGATTCGGATGATGCGTTTCGGCGTGGACCGCAGAAAATCCGGATTGACGAGCACGAATACAACGAGTAGCAGATGTATCCCGATCGAAAGGAGAAGGGTCGTCTTCCTCCGCGGCTGGATATCGGGATCCGGCTGAATTAAGAGGTGCATTCTATTGCCCGTCAACGTAGCACAAGTCGTTCAGCGATGGCAGCGTTTATAGAGTTCGCAACTTCGAGGGCCCTCCGGCCCTCCTCGCCGGAAACCGCCACCGGCAGCCGGTCTCGGACACAGTCCATGAACGCCCTCAACTCGACCTTCAGCGGCTCCTGTATTTCCGGTTCGAGCTTGCGCTCCGAAACCTGTCCCATACGCAGCGACACCATCGTTCCCTTCTGGCTGGCATAGTCCACGGAAATATAATCGTGCGGCTGAAAGAATCTGAGCTTGCGGACCTTCTCGAAACTGACGCGGCTGGCCGTGAAGTTCGCAACGCACCCATCTTCAAATTCCACGCGGGCATTGGCGATGTCCGCTTTCCGGGACAAGATCGGAATGCCCACGGCGCGAATCTCCCGCACGGGCGCAGGCACGATGCTGAGAACGATGTCAATGTCGTGAATCATGAGATCAAGAACGACGTCGATGTCGAGACTGCGCGGCGAAAACGCAGCCAGCCGATGAATCTCAAAGAACTGCGGCCTGGTCGCCACTTCCCGGGCCATCGCCACAACAGGATTGAAGCGCTCCACGTGGCCCACCTGCAGCAGGCGCTTGTTTCGCCGGGCTGCATCAATCAGCGCATCCGCCTGGCTCAGTGTTGATGCGATCGGCTTCTCAACCAGGACGTCGATTCCGCTTTCAAGGAGTTCCACACCGATCTGGGCATGATCGGTTGTGGGGACCGCCAGGCTGACGGCGTCGACCTTGCCATACAACTCGCGATAGTCGGTGAATACAGGGGCGTTGTACAAGGTTCCGATTTCTTCCGCGCGCGGCCTGACGACATCGACCACACCCACAAGCTCGACGCCATCGAGCTCGGCGTAAATCCGCGCATGATGACGTCCCAAATGCCCAACACCGATAACCGCTACTCTCGTCATAGTCAATCAACCGACGGGGTGTGAGACTCCAACCAATTTCTGCTGGATCTTTTTACCATTCCAGGGGCCTTCGGCCGCTTTCCCCTCCTGAAGCAGGAGGGGAGCCTTACTGCGCTTACTCCACGGCAATGATTGAAATTCCCTGCTGATCCGCCAGGCGCAACAGCTCTTCCCTATCGATCATCAGAGTCTTTCCCGCTTCTATCGCCAATGCGGAGATGTTTAGACGCGCCATGAGCCGGACGGTTGCCGGGCCGATCACAGGCACATCGAAGCGCAAATCCTGGTTCGGTTTTGCGAGCTTCACAACACGCAATGGCCGGCCATTAACCAGGGCCGCGGACCGCTCCATGACGGCGTCCGTGCCTTCCATCGCCTCCAGCGCCACGCAGGCGCCGCCGGTTACAACGACAGTCTGTCCGACGTCCAGGCGGCCGAGTTCCCTCGCAAGGCGATAGCCGTAATCCAGGTCGCGTCTCTCTTCGTCCGTTGGACCGCGCGTCGTCAGTGTGCCGGCATCGGGCACCAATGGCTTCAAGAAAGCAGTGGATTCCACAAGCTGAATTCCCTCGCTCTCCAGAACCTTGGCCACCGCTCCAATCAGCGAATCCGTGTTCTTGGTTGCAAGACTGGCCAGTAACTGAAGCATCTTGAGATCCGGAACGATGGAACTGAAGATCTGTTTGTGCTTTACCTGGCCGGCCATGATGGCATGACTGACGCCCTCGGCCTTGAACGTCTTGATCAGCTTTCCAAGTTGTCCGAGCGACATCCAGTGCACGCTCCGGGCGTATTTTTCGATATCCGGAAATGTCTCTTCTTTTATCGCGGCAACAACCATCTCGATGCCTTGAGCGCGTGCCGCCTCGAGGACGAGAAATGGAAACCTTCCATTGCCGGCGATAAGGCCGTATTTATTTGATGACGCCACGATCGGATTTCTCGATGAAGTCGACGAGGACTCGAACCTCCGGCGAGTCCGCATCTTTGCGGATGGCCTCAAGGGCCTGCGCCGTATTGAGCTTGGACTGAAGCAGGAGCCTGAATGCCGTCCGGATGCTTCGAATCTGATCGGGCGTGAAACCCTTTCGCTCGAGTCCTATCGCATTCACTCCAAACGCGCGGGTATTCCTCTCGCTGACCGTCCTTGAATAGGGGAGCACGTCTTTCGTAACGACACTGTAGCCGCCGACGTATCCGTGCACGCCGACACGGCAGAATTGATGCACGCCGGAGTAAGCCCCGATTGTCGCGTGGTCCTCGATAACGACGTGGCCGGCGAGCGTTGCGGCGTTCGCCATGATCACATGATCTCCGACAACGCAGTCGTGCGCGACGTGAACCATCACCATCAGAAAATTGTGATCGCCGACTTTCGTATGACCGCCGCCTCCCCGCGTGCCGCGATGAATGTTCACGTACTCGCGAAACACGTTGTTGGATCCGATCGTAAGGAACGTCTCCTCGCCCTGAAATTTCAAGTCCTGAGGATCGAGGCCAATGCTGGTGTACGGAAAGAAACGGTTGTTCTCTCCGATGGTCGTTGGCCCCTCGATAACCACATGGGACTCCAACCGGCATCCCGATCCGATCCGGACGCGATCGCCGACCCTGCAGTACGGCCCGATAAATACGTCTGAAGCAATCTGTGACTCCGGACTGAGGATGGCGGTCGGATGAATCATCTCGGGAAAACTGCGTCCGGCATCTCTTTCATGGCTGCTGCCCTATTGATGAAAGCAGAGTGGCCTCGGCGGCCAGTTCCGCCCCAACATACACCCGGCCCTTCATCTTCCATACGAAGGCCTTTCTCCGGAGCACTTCCATTTCAATGCGAAGCTGATCGCCGGGGACGATAGGACGGCGAAATCGCGCCTCGTCGATTCCCATGAAGTAAACCAGGGCGTTCTTGAGTTCTTCCGGCTTTCTTTCCAGCAACGCGAGGATTCCACCGGTCTGCGCCATCGCCTCGATGGTGAGGACTCCGGGCATTACCGGGGAGGACGGGAAATGGCCCATGAAAAACGGCTCGTTGATCGTAACGTTTTTCAGCGCGACGATGCGCTTGTCGGGTTCAACCTCAATGACACGATCAACCAGCAGGAATGGGTATCGATGCGGAAGAATCCGCATTATTTCGGTGATTCGTAGGTCCATAGGAGAATTCGGGGAATTCGGGTGACGTTGACCGAATTCATGAACTGCAGAATTCGGTCAACGTCACCCGAATTCCCAAATCCGAAATTGTCCCGATGTTATGGTCTGGCTGCCTTCGAGGTTTCCGCGTCAACCCGGCGGATGATCTCGGTCGTGACGTCGACGACATCATCCCAGTAAAGGATGCTGTTGAACTCGCTCGACCTGTCGAAGACAAGCGCAAATCCATTTTCCACGGCATAGGCCTGAAGAATGCGATTCGTTATGGCCGCGATTGGCGAGAGCAATTGCTGCTGCAGGTCGCCGAGCTCCTTCTGGGCATCCTGATTCATGCGTTCCATCTGCGTCGTTCTCTGATCGACCTGCCTCGTTATATCCGCGCGAGCCGTTTCGCTGAGGGCGGCCGCCTGG
>CAMBFR010000048.1 GCA_945865815.1 Candidatus Sulfopaludibacter sp. SbA3 | reverse complement strand
ACGTCGCCCATTCACATCACGCTCAAATACATGCACATCTTTCATGTAGCATGAAACTCTTCAGAAAGACAGAACTTTCCCTTCATTCATCGCTTCAGCGGTCATTGTCTTGCTTTCTTGTCGCTCAGGAATGCGAAGGTAGGGCTAGTCTTCTCCGCTTTTGGTTTCGCACTCGCAGCGCAGAAACAGCCGGCTGCAAATGAATCGTCAACCGTGGTGTGGAAGCAGCCCGTTGGCGCGCCCGAGCAGTTTGCCGGAACCGCGGCGTGCGAGAATTGTCACGTCGTTGAGGGCCTGCAACACGCCAAGACACCTCATGCAAACAACCCTCCGAACGCAATCGGCGCCGGCTGTGAATCGTGCCACGGACCAGGCAAGGCGCACATTGACGGCATGGACGCGGCGCAGGGCAATGATGCCCGGATTGAAGCGGCAAGGAGATTGATCTTTGCATTCAATGCGAGCCCCAAGGAGAATTCGGGCCGCTGCCTCAATTGCCACCGTTCAAGCCAGGACCAGCAGCAGTTCGACAGGTCCGAACACCACTTCAATGGTGTTGCGTGCAACTCGTGCCATTCCGCTCATCTGGTGGAAGCGGCCGAAACTCCGAATCCGCCGAGGACGCTGCTGCCTGGCGCGCACTTCTTCACGCCGCCGAGCCGGACCGAGGAACAGCGGTGGCTCACCAGCAGTCTGCTGAAAAAATCACAGCCTGATCTGTGCTACACCTGTCACGCAGTCGTGCAGTCACAGTTCACGCTTCCTTCACATCACCGCGTAAACGAAGGCCTGATGAAGTGCTCCGACTGCCACAGCCCGCACGGAACGCGAAACCAGCCCATGCTGAAGAAGACCAGCTGGGAAGGATGCATCAACTGCCACATCGAGAAACGCGGGCCGTTTCTGTTCGAGCACGCGGCGGTAAAGGTCGAAGGCTGCGCGGCATGCCATTCACCCCACGGTACGGTGAGCCGCATGCTGTTGTTGCGCCGCGAAGGACGTTTCCTGTGCCTGCAATGTCACGTCAATCCGCAGGCGCCCAACGTGCCTCACGGCCGCCTGGGCTTTACCACACGGGCTGAGTGCGTCCGCTGTCACGTGTCTGTGCACGGGTCCAACCACAGCGAGTTCCTGCTCGATTAAGAAAAAGGAGAGGCCGTGAAAAACGTTTTGTGGGCGGCAGTATTCATTTTTACGTTCCAACTTGCGGGTCTCGCACAGGAGACCGAACACGAGACCCATGGATCGATAACCGCGGGTTATCGATTCACGGATGTGAAGGGACGCCAGGAGAAATTTACCGAGTTCTTCAACCTGCGCGATGGGTTCCGTCTGCATGACGTGAATGTTTATGGAAGGGCAGCCGGCGCGAATCCGTATTTCGATTTGTATTCGGTCACCGCGACCGGCATCGGCGGAGAGCCTTTTTCGGGCGGTCAATTCAAGTTATCAAAAGACAGGTCTTATGACCTGCGCGTGAACTACCGCCAGACCTATTTCTATTGGGACCGGAACGACCAGGCCTTGCATCCGACAGGTCTGAACGGACTGACGACCAACCACGACTGGGCTACCGTTCGGAAGTTCGGCTCCGCGAACCTGACGACCTACGCAAGCGAGACGCTTCGCTTCAGCTTTGACTACCACCGGACATCGCGCGATGGCATGACATACACCACGCGTACGCTTGAGTATTTCGGCGCGCCGTCGACATGGCCGGGTTTCCTGAGAGCGAATCCTTACGTCGTGCAGGCGCCACTGAACGAGATATCGAACCGGTTCACGGCCGGAGTGAGCTATGCGTGGCGGGACTGGAATTTCTTCTATAAGGCGGGATACCAGACCTATGAAGAAAGCCTCACAATGGATAACATCGGGGCCGGCCAGCGCAGCCTCAACGTCGATGAGGCCGCCACTGCAAACGAACGGGTGAACACCGCGAGTTGGGCCGCGTTTCGCCGATTGAAGACGCCTGTAAGTGAATTCGCCTACAACGGCGCCGCCGGTTCGCGGGTACGGCTCCGAGGCGGTTACCTCTTTTACCGTTACCAGGGTCCGGCTGCACTAAACGCCGCGTTTGCGGGAACCGCCCGTACGACGAGCGCGGCGGTGGTCGCGCCCTACTCGGTATCGTTGAACAATCGGGTCCAGGTTCACGAGCCCAGCCATGTCATTGACCAGGGATTCACCGTCGAACTCAATGACATGTTCAGTTTCCATACCGATTACAGATATTCCCGCTTCTCAATCGACAGCCACGGGAGCTTCGAAGGCGTTCAGAGCGCGGCCGCAATCCAGCGAGGCGAGACGCATGTCGAATGGCGCCATGACGTGCACAATCTCGAAGCCGCAATTGAAATCGCGCCCCGGCCGAATCTGCTGATCCGCCCGGGCGTTCGCCTGATGAAGCGCGACGTGACGGTTCTCCACGAAGGCATCGCGGAGCCCCAGGCAAGCCGGATTTCAAAAATCGTGTCGCCCCTGGTCAGCATTTACTATGCGCCTTCGTCTCGTTTCTCGGTGAGGGCAGACATTCAGAACACCACTAACGGCGGACCGTATACGCGCATCAGCCCCAGGACGGATTTCAACACGCGCATGGTTGTCCGGTACGCGCCGACCGACAGGATTTCCATCGAGAACAACTTCAAGATTCGCGAATCCGAATACACGACGACCAGCTTCAAGAACAAGGTTCGCGCGAATGCGACAACCGTTCGCTACACGCCCGAGGACCGGTTTTCCGTATTCGGAGGTTTTACCTACGACACCTTTCTGGCAACTGCCTCGATACAGTTCCTTCGAGGAACGGCGCCGCTCAGCGCCACGTGGCGGGACCAGACCATCAATCGCGTCTGGCAGGCGGGCTTCGAAGCAAAGCCGGCTGCAAACCTGACGCTCACCTTCAGCGGAAATTATGACCGGACCACCGGCGTCGGCGAAATCAGCCTCGAGCCGCCGGCCTATGGACCGCTGCGGTGGCCGCTCGCGACGGGAACGGTTGCTTACAGTTTTGGAAACCTGGGACAGCTATCGATAGACCTGCAACGGACGTATTACATCGAGGAGATCATTCGCGACGACAATTTCAGCGCGAACCTGCTCGGCATCCGCTGGACCAAGGAGTTCTAGTGGTCCCTGCCGCCATCGCGCTCACCATGGCGCTGGCCATGGTGATTCTGCTGTTCCCTTCGTCCACGCGCCAGCGCGGAGGAAAGATCCTGGCATTCTTTCCACTGTTTATATTGCCTGCGGTGGTTGGATCGCTGGGAGGGATGGAACACCTGGAGCGGTCCAAGCAGACCCAGTTCTGCCTGTCCTGCCATGTGATGACCGAGCACGGTAGAAGTCTCGGCGTCGACGATCCGAACTTCCTTCCTGCATCTCATTTTCAGAACCATCGCATACCGCCGGAGCGGGCCTGTTACACGTGCCATACCGACTATACGATGTACGGCGATATCGCCTCGAAATTACGCGGCCTGCGTCACGTGTACGTCTACTACATCGGCGCGGTGCCGCAACCCTCGGAGGTCAAGCTCTACAGCCCGTACAACAACAGGGAGTGTCTGTTTTGCCACGAAGGCGCTCGAAGTTTTGAGGAGGGCGTCTCCCATACGCTGGAACCGGAAATCATGCCGGCAATCAAATCCAATGAAATGTCCTGCCTGAGCAGCGGGTGCCACGATCAGGCGCATCGGGTGGCAACGTTGAAGGATCAGAAATTCTGGGCGCCCCCACAACCGCAACAATGAACGAGACGTTACAATTGAAGGTCGAGAATAAATTGCGGCTCGCCAGCACGCTGGTTATAGCCGGACTCGGGCTTCAACTGCTCACATTCCTTTCAAATCATCCGCTGGCGTTTCTGGCATTCATCTTTATAGGTTCGCCACTCGTGCTTGCCGGCACGGTTCTATATCTCTGGTCACTGATGACCGCTCATGACTAGAGCTTTGTCCGGGCCGACATTCTGTCTTAGCGAGCCGGGACATCATTGGACGATTTGACAATATGGCATCACTTTTTCAGAATTCTGTACAACATGCCAACAATGTCGAAATCAAGTGACTGAAAATCAAACACATAGATGAACGGACGGAATTGGGATTCCAGTTGCAATAGAATTGAACGAGGAGGCTGCGATCATGTTGAAGCGAATCATATTCTTTATTGGGGTACCCGTACTCTTAGGTTGGATCCTTGCTTCGCCATCCATGGCAACGAAGGACTTCGCGAAGGCAGAAAAGAAAGCCTGCACAGCGTGCCATGTCAAGACGGGTGAAAAGGAACTGAACGACACCGGCAAGTACTACATGGAACACAAGACGCTGGAAGGATACAAAAAGAAGTAGTCCGCCTCCACCCAGGACCCTCCCCCGCCATTCCGGGGAAAGGACAAGAAAAGGGGACAGACTCCGAATTCTTGAACTGCAGAATTCGGAGTCTGTCCCCTTTTCTTCCCCCTCCGCGCGACATCCTGACAGGCTCCTGATTGATTTTGCCGGATCGACACGCGGCTCACGTTCCTGCTCTCGTTTATTGCCAATTGGACAGCAGCACCGGCTCAGATGAAATGCCGCGCGAAGAAAACACTGCGGTTAGATCCCTGGAGTGCAGTGGCTCACGAATTGCACTTCGAGGCCAGGGGGAGTCCACTCATGGTTACCGTGAAGCGTGTTCTTGTACCGGTTGATTTTTCAGACTCATGCAGAAAGGCTGTGGCCTATGGCGTGGCGATCGCGGAGAAAACCGGTGCGAAGTTGTATCTGGCTCACGTCCTTGCATCGATTCCGGCCTTTGGTTACGTCTTTCCGGACAATCCGGTGGATATGGATGCAAAACGTCTGGCCGACGCGCGTCACACGCTTCTCGATCTTCTCCCTTCCAACCACGATCAATTGCATTACGAACTGGTAGCAAGAATCGGCGCAGTCGAGGACGAACTGCTCGGCATAGCCCATGAGGAAGACATCGACCTTGTGATCATGGGCAGCCGGGGCAGAACCGGACTGCGCCGGTGGTTTCTGGGATCGGTGACGGAGCACTTGCTCCGCAAGCTTGCGGTTCCGGTTCTGACCGTATCGCACATTGCGCCGGAACATGCGCTGGATGCGGGCAAAACGCCCGTGGTCGAACGAATCCTGTTTGCGACCGATCTTGGCGCCGGCGTTGAAAAGGGGCTTGAGGCCTCGGCACAGCTCACAAAGCATTTCAACGCAACCCTCACGGTTGCTCACGTGGTAGCCCGGCCCCAGTTCGAGGAGACTGCGCCGGCCGTCTCGGGAGAGTTTTTCTTCAGTGAGGACACAGCGGTGGTGGGCGAACAGTTGCACACATTGACGTGTCCTTATTTAAAAAGTCTGAAGATCGATACAGCCATACTCCGGGGTGAACCCTATGAGGCCATTCTTCACTTCGCGGACGGAAACAACATCGACCTGGTTGTGTTGAATCTCGAGCGTAAATCCGCGCTCGAAAGAGTCCTGCTGGGCGCCACTGCGGAAAAGGTAGTCCGCCTGGCGCACATGCCTGTGTTGTCGATTCCGGTGGATGTCGCGGTCGTCGACACGTCGGTCGCCTGATCGTCTCTTGAAAGGAGGTAGCGATGCCGCACAAAATACTAAAACTCGCTTTACTGACGCTTCTTCTGATGTTGTTGCTCTCACAGGTCAGCGGGGCGCAAACCAAACCGGCATTCACGGAATCGGACCGGGCCGCTATAAACGTGTATTTCAAAACCATCCACGCGAACACGGCCCCGGGCTCGATTGATCGCACGGAGCTTCCGCTGGCCGTGGAGCAAAGCCTCGCTCCGGGCGGGCGGGTTCCACTCCAATACGAAAAGAGGCTCCAACGGGTTCCGGAGGCGCTGCGCAGCCAGTTGTCGCTGATATCCGGAGACTACGAGTACTACATGCTCGGAAAGCACGTCCTGCTTGCGCGGAAAGGAACACTGGCAGTTTCCGATATCGTTCGGAACGCTGGATACAAGTAGCCGCGAATTGAAAGAGCGAGGTTCTTATGATTACGAAACGGGAACTAAGGAACCTGGCAGGCAGCGCGGATGAATCGAACAATTCGGTCCTGACGGTATACCTTAGCGTCGATCCGGCAAAAGTGAGCAACACCAACCGGGGCTTCGAGTCGACCCTTCACCGGCTGCTGCTGGCATCACATCCACCGGTCCACGGCGTAGCCGAAGCACGAAGGTTCGTCGAGGCCGCGGAATACATCCAGAAGTTCGTGTCCGGTTTCCAGCCTCAGCGGCGAACGCTCGCGCTGGTCTACGACCAGGCAGACCGCTTTTTCTGGGTACGGGAACTCAATGTGCGGTTGCAGGACTCCGCACACTGGGGCCTGCGGCCATACCTGAAACCGCTTACGGAGGCCATTGGGGCGTTCGATCAATATGCAGTCGTGCTGATAGGAGACTCCCGCGCCAGATTGTTCAAACTGGTCCTCGGAGAAATCAAAGAATACCTGAAGCCTGCCGGCGACACGGTGCCAAGCATTGAAAGAATGATTCTCAACGAGCATATTGATCGGCTGATCCTGGCCGGACCAAATGTGCTCACGGCGAAACTGTTGCGCGCCGTCCCCAAGCGGCTCAAACGCATCACCATAGGCCGCGTGGAACTGCCGCTCGAAGCGGGCCCCGAATCGGTGCTCAAGGCGGTCTCTCCCGTCATTGAGGCTTTTGAGCACGAACAGGAAGCGAAACTGGTCGACGATCTTATCTCCGCCGCAAGCGGCACCAGCCGCGCAGTAACCGGATTGGGGCGAACGCTGGAGTTTCTGAACGAAGGATCCGTGGCCAACCTTGTTTACACCGAGGGCCTGCAGGCCGCAGGCTACGAATGTCCGCAATGCGCCGCACTATTCAGCCACGACCGCGAGCGTTGCAGCTACTGCGGATCGCCGCTCATCGTTGTCAACAACCTGTCGGAACGAATGATCGAGCGGGCTGCCGACAGCGGCGCCCGCATCCACCCTCTGCCTTCGCAGGATGCAATGCCCCTGTCCGCCGCGGGCGGTGTCGGAGCCTTTCTGAAGATCGCGCGCGTATCACACCGGGCGCCGTTATAGACCGCGGCCTGATCCACACGTATGTTGAGCAAGCGAAACCTGAGTCCGAACTCCCCTCCTGTCTTAGGGTAGTGGTGCACTGCGGTGTTGCTCGTCATAAATGTCAGATGTTGGGATGTCCCATGTGCGATGTCCTATGTATTTGTCACATGACTCACTGACCACTTGGTCGTTCGGTCGTTTTACAAATACATAGGACATCGCACATGGGACATCCCAACATCTGACAACCGGAACAGCAACACTTTGGTGCGCTGCGCGAATATCTATAGGGTGGCTTCGCAGCATCAATTGATTGGACACCACCCCGCCTAATCCAGGAGGGGAGTTTCCTGCAACAACCTCCCATCACTCCACACTGCAGGTCAGTTCGATGCTCAATTCGGCAAGATAGTCATCGCGCATAACGGGCCACATATCGTGAAGAATCTCGATCCCGAGCTCCCGATCTTCACAGTCGCGCGACTTCAACAGAACCACCGCTACCGGCAGGACCTTCTCGCTTAGAATCGCAACGGCCAGTTTTCGCTCTTCATCATCAGGCGAACCCAGCAGCGCCGCCACGACCGGAAACACATCCCGGCCAAACGAAGCAACTACTCCGGCGACGCGCATTCTTTGAAGAACATCAACGGCAACCATCTCGATGAAGACCTCTCGGTCCTCGGTGCGGGCCAGATTGCCTGGAATGGCGCGCTCGGTGAGCGCCCACCGAATGAGCGGCACAGCCGAAGATGATGCGGCCGGGCCAATGGCCGCAAGGGCATCGATCGCGTCGGTGCGAAGCTGCACGTTGAACAGTTTGTCCTCGATCACATGGGCCTTGTCCAGACCGATCCGCACCGGCGCGAAGGGCTCGGAGACGATTCGCGAAAGCTCTGGAACCGCGGGCCAGGCCTCGGGCCCGAGAGCGTGGATCGCATCAAACGCAAGGCCCGCTTCTTCGTCGCGATTTCGGATGGACTCCACCCAGTAACTCAGAGACTTCCCCTTATACATGGGTTCACTGTGGGTCTCCTGACTTGACGCCCGGGCAGGCATGAACGCCATCGCAACCAGGATCGAAGCGAAGGCTGCTTTGCGCATGATGTTCGCCATGATGTGGCTCCTTTTCGAAAACGGTTACATAAACACTTGCATCTCCAGTGCCATGATCAGGCCTGGCTGTGGGCGCGGGGAAATCCGCCGAATTGTCCTTGTTGTCAGCCGCAACAGGAAGATCACGGTCTGGAATGCCGAAAAGGCAGCGGCCATTGCTTTCTCGAAGCGGAGCCTCTTGGTTCTGAATGCCTTGCGGATGGGCGGTCTACGTGCAGAGGGTAATCCAGGATTCGAAGTAGGTGAGGTGTATCCATGCTTTACTTCGTCAACGTTCCGTACAACTGCTCCGAGAAAGAACTGCAGGAATGGATTGAATCGTATGGCATCCGGACAAGATCGATACGCATCATCCGCGATCTTGTGACGGGCGCGTCGCCCGCTTTCGCGTATGTCGACCTCATGGAGAATGCGATCACGAAAAATGCAATCTCCGTTCTCGACGGAAAGCGATGCCACAATCAACCCGTTCAGGTAATGGAAGCCCGCGGACGGGCGGCAGCATAGACGCAGGGAAATCTCAGGATCTGAACACGCCGTCCTTCCTCCACGTCCTTGACTTTACGGCACACATCCAAACGGCATTACATTTGCACTTATGGTGAATGAAGGAGCGGCCATGAAGACATTGCTGGCAACCGATGGATCGAAAGATGCGAAAACGGCTTTGCTTGCCGCCACTCGCCTGCTGAAGCGGGACGATAACGAATTTTATCTGATCTGCGTTGTGCCGGAATTCCATGTTCCGTCCGATGACTCCAAATCGAAGGCGGGCATGACACGAACGAAATATCTGCGAAAAGTCAGCGGCGAGGCCGGGCGGATCATAAACGAATCCCGTGAAGTCCTGCGCGGCGAATCCATCACGGCCGAATCCGTCGCAAAACTGGGATCTGCGGCGGATGTTCTGATCGGGATGGGTGAAAGCTACGACGTCACGGTCCTGGGAGCTCATGGCCGCCATGAGCGGACGCAGCCGGGGCTGGGCCCGGTTGCCAGCCGCGTTGTCGAGGGGGGATCGGGCGTGATTCTGGTCGGAAGAGAGCTTTCGGCTGAGAAGAACCTCCGTATTTTGGTCGGAGTGGATGGATCGCAGGCCGCCCAGAACGCGCTCGATACCCTGAAATCCACATTCGATATCGAGAATGCGGAAGTCACGTTGATGCATGTGGTCGAAATGCCCTGGCTGCATTTGGGGCTCGACGAGGATTGGCTTGAGGAGCCGGAGATCGGCCAGGGGAAGGCCGGAGCCGATTCCACCGCCCACACTCAACTGGACCGCGAAGTGCGCCATGAAGCGCATGCGGTTCTTGCCGCGGCGGCAGTTGAGCTTCGCGATTCGGCGTTATCGGTGGACACGATCATTGAAGAGGGCGGCCCTGCATCGCAGCTCTTGAGACAGGCCGAAGTCGGCGGCTATGACCTCGTTGTCGTCGGCGCCACAGGCGTTTCCGACCTGAAGCACGTGTTGCTCGGAAGCGTTTCGGTCAAACTCGCCTGGAATGCGCCGTGCTCGGTTGCCATCGTTCGGTGATTGACGTTATGAGTGGAGGGATCATGATCAAGCTCACAAACATCTTGTGTCCCGTCGACTTCTTTCCGGCGTCCGAAGGCGCAGCCACCTATGCTGCCGAAATCGCCCTGGCCTACGACGCCAGGTTGAAGCTGGTGCACGTCGTTTCACCGATCGTTTCAACTTACAAATTCCCAATGAACCCCGCCGACGTGGTCAAGAGGGCAAAGGAGGAATCCGAAGCCAAATTAAAGGCTATTCGAGAAAGAATGAAGAACGCGGGCGTCAAGGTTACGGCCGAAGTCCGCGTCGGCAATCCGCAATCCGAGATCAAGCAGGCCATCGAAACCGGCAAGCCGGACCTCGTTGTCATGGGAACGCATGGCCGCAAGGGTGTCGAGCGCTGGTTCCTGGGATCCGTTACCGAGAGCCTGCTGCGCCACAGCCCTGTGCCGCTGCTTACAGTTTCGCCCGCAAGCCGTACCGGGGACTGCCGCTTTCGGCAAATAGCCGTCACGACGGATTTCTCCGACGGCACCGCGGCCGCGATTGCTTACGCATTCTCGATCGCGGGAGAGAACGAGTCCCGCGTGGATCTGCTGCATGTGGTCGATGACGTCGGACTGGACATTACCGAGAGGTACGGCGACCCGGTTTTGAAAAATATAAAAAAGAAACTGGAAAGCCTCGTACCCGCCGCGGCAAAAGACTGGTGCGATGTCGGCACAACGATCGAAGCCGGCACACCCTATCGCGTCATCCTGAAGTTCGTTGAGCAAACAAAGCCCGATCTGCTTGTAATGAACATCCACGGCAAGAACATGCTGGACCGCGTATTGCTGGGAACCACGGCCGACCGCGTTGTCCGGGCCGCAACCTGTCCCGTAATGCTGATCCCGCCCATGAAGACGCGCGCAAAGCCCGCATGGAAGAGACGGACCGCCTGAACCCGGGCCGGCGGGCCTGGCGGTTTTCTTACGGCCGGCTGCCGCCGGACCCTGGCAACAGCGTGTTGCGTGCGGCCAATAGAGACATCGGGACGGCTGTTCCCAGCACGACGAATACCCAGTCATCCCAATGCAACGGCTGAAGGTAGAGAAGCCCGCTAAGGACTGGAACCTGGATCAATGCGCCGGATACAGCCATCGTACAGGCCACGACGAACACGGCAATGCGCGAACGCATCCGGCTGAGCGCAGCGGTGCACCCCGCACTGGCGAACGTCAGGATGGCCATAGCCGTCGCCCTGGCGTGCTCAACCTCGTAACCCATTCCAAGGCTTCGCAGATATCCGGCGACTGTGAACGCGAACAGCAGGAATCCAACGACTGCGATGATCGCCCATTCCCCGCTGGTGTAGAACCGTGCTGTCCGCCGAATCTGCCGGCGTCCGGGAGCCTTGCCTGACGGTCCATCCTGGAACACGAGCAGAGCTGTCGGGTGAATCAACATTTCGAGCCAGACGATATGAATCGGCAAATACACCAGCGGATAACCTGCCAGCGGAATTGCCGCGGCAGTGAGCACCAGCGGGATGTGAATAATTAAAAGGTATTGAAAGCTGAGCTGGAGGTTTCGAAATAACTGTTGCCCTTCCTGGATCGCGTGCACCAGCGTCCCAAAATTATCGTCCAGCAGAACAATGGAGGCGACCTCCCGGGCGCTGCGGGTCCCGCGTTCTCCCATGGCTACACCGATGTCGGCGGCCTGGAGAGCCGGCACATCATTAACACCGTCGCCGGTTACGGCAACGATCTCTCCTGCCTGCTTCAGTGTCCGAACCAGCAGCAGTTTTTGAGCGGGCGTCGCGCGGGCAACGACGTCTATTTTCCGGACCGCCGCGATCTCATTCCTCCGAACCAACTCCTGCACTTCGTCGCCGGAAACAATGCATGGCGATTCTCCGCCAAGCCCGATCTCGCGGGCGACGGCGCGCGCCGTTATGAGGTGATCGCCAGTCACCATGATGGTGTGTATGCCCGCATCCCGGCACGTCTGGATCGCGCGGGAAACCCCATCCCGAACCACGTCTTCGAACGCGAGCAGGGCGGAAAACTCATAACCGCGGGCCGGCTCCCCGGAAGAATCGCCCGAACCGCACACATACGATGCCACTGCGATGACCTTGTGACCCTCTTCCGCAAAAGCAATCACTTCGCGCTCCCAGGCCATCCGCTCATCCGCCGTCATTGCGCACATCTCCAGAACGACTTCGGCGGCGCCCTTGCAGGCCGCAATCACAACGCCTTCGGTGTTACGCGCGATGGCGGTTTCCCGCTTGCGGTCCTCTGTAAACGGAAAGCTCGCGAGTCTTGTGAATGGCTCGAGGCCGGAGCCGGATGCGGCTTCAAGAATCGCCAGGTCCAGGGGGTCTCCACTTTCTTCGCGAGACGCCAGGCATGCAAGGCTCATCGCGTGAACTTTTCCGGACTCGTTCAGAGTTCGAAGATGCGTCAGCCGCAGGCGGCCTTCCGTGATGGTCCCTGTCTTGTCGGAGCAGATATAGGACACGCGCCCGATGTTCTCGACCGTCACCGCCCGCCGAACCAGCGCGTGCCTTCTGGCCAGGCGATAAACGCCCAATCCCAGAAAAAAGGTGAATGCGACGGGGAACTCTTCGGGAATGGCGGCAGTGGCCAGTGTCACAGCGCTCACGACAGCGTCGAGCCAGCCATAACCCTGCACCAGCCGTGTTGCGGCCAGGCCGAAACAGAGCAGGATTGCCCCGACCAGCAGGATCTTGACAAGGTTTCGAATCGCGAGTTGAAGAGGGGTGGTTTCATGCCTCGCATGGATGGCCGACCGGATGATCTCGCCAAAGTGAGTCTCGGAACCTGTGAAAATCACGCGCAGGCGGGCGGATCCCGTCAGCAGGCGAGTGCCGGCAAAACCCCAATACTGTTCTTCCACGAGGGGATCGGGCCCCTGCATCGAGACCGTGCGCAAAAGGCGTTTTGAAACCGGATAGGCCTCCCCTGTAAGGGCCGACTCTTCGGCTTGTAAACCATCACCCTCAATGAAGACGCCGTCAGCGGGCAGCATGTCTCCCGGCGAAACCGTAACGATGTCCCCGGGCACGATGTCCGCGGCGGGGACAGTCACGGCGGCATCATTTCGGATCACTACGGCCTCAGCGGCCAGGCGATTCTTGAGTCCTTGAACTGATGCGCTCGTGCGCCTGTGGAGGAACACATCCATCAGGAGCAGGGGCAGGATGGCAAACGCCAGCGTGATCGCCTCCACTCGTTGGCCAACCAGGGCGTAGATGATGCCTGTTCCCAGAAAAAACCAGAGCATGGGATCCCTCGCCGTGTCGCGGGCAAGGTCGATCCAGGGATTTCCCGGAACTTCGGCGATGTCGTTCCCGCCATAACGAGCCCGCCGCTCCACGGCCTCAGACGCGGACAGGCTGCTGTCGAAAGAGGTCAATTGGTGCAGCCGCATCAGGGGAAGGGCGCGAGTTCGCATTCGTTGGGAAGCCTCAGGCTTTGGGTGCTGCCGACTCGATAACCTCCGTCGAACGACCGTGACAGCATGTCGGCAGTTCCGAGGCGATGCGCTTCAATGCGGTGACGGCTTTGTCCAGGAAATCGGTGGTACTCGAAACGATCGATCGCCGGGAGTGATCCTTCCACGCGGCGAGGATGCGGTCGTTGATGATCCTGGCTTCATATGCGGATTCCGAACGGAGAGGATTTTGATTGTTGTAGCCGCCATTGGCCAACGGTGTTTCAAGATGGATAACGGCATCGTAGCGGGACAACTCACTCTGCGGATCAACATTGAGGTCGTGCCAGAAAGATTCCGGCGCGTCCGGCCAATACGCCAGGCCGTCGATCGTGCCTCGATCGCACAAGGCGACCGCCGCATGGCTCTCCTCAACAGCGAGCCGTTCGACCTCGCGTTGAATGTGAAAAATGCCGCGCTGGACTGCCCGGCGTCCGGCTTCAGTGGGATGCCTCGGAAATCCGCCGGCAAACAACAAACTGGCGGCTTCCGGAAGTATCGTCACATGCCCGCAGAAAACCCGGCGCGCCATTTCAAGAACGGCTGTCTTTCCCGCACCCGGCCCGCCGGTCAGAACGACCAACTTCGTCGCATGCCGTTCCTGCTTGCAGTAACAGTGATGTGAACCGACTTCCAATACGGCCATTATTCCCCCGAACGCAACGCGGTTTAACCCTCATCCTGCCCTCAGGCAGAGAAGATTTTGAAATTGGACAAATCCTGCATCTCAAATCCGAAATCCCGAAATCTCAGATTGGACCGCATGAGCCGCGAGCCGCGGTTTCGGGGAGGATCGGCAGGCCAGTTGAAGATTTCGGATCTCGGATTTGAGATGCAGGATTTGTCCAATTTCAAAGTGTCTCCGCTTGTCTTTTCCACCGCTCCGCCGCAAGTCGCGGTTTTATGTGCAAAGCCATCCTACAGCTATAGTTGTAAGCAGAATGGACCGGTTGCATCAACTCGCCATACCCGACGCTCTCGAACGGATGAGCACTTCCGAGTCCGGGCTCACCTCGGAGGAAGCGTTACGGCGGCTCCCCGTGCACGGCAGAAACTCCCTGGACCTGAAGGAACGGCGGACGCCTTTTCGGATACTGGTTGGCCAGTTTGCGGACTTCATGATCCTTGTTCTGGTTGTGGCAGCCATCCTCTCCGGAATCATCGGTGATCTCAAGGATACCATCGTCATTGGCGCTATCGTTCTCCTGAACGGAATCATCGGCTTCGTCCAGGAATATCGTGCGGAACGCGCCATGGAAGCGCTCAGGAAGATGGCGGCGCCGGTCGCCAACGTGATTCGCGACGGAACAACGGCAACCGTACCGGCTGCGGAACTCGTGCCCGGCGACATCGTTATGCTCGAGTCTGGCGGAATCGTTCCGGCTGATTTACGGCTCCTGGAATGCGCACAACTGCGGACCGGCGAGGCCGCGCTGACCGGCGAGTCTTATCCCGTGGAAAAAATGACAATGCCGCTGCCCGACCCGGATTTGCCGTTGGGAGACCGCCGGAACATGGCATACATGGGAACTGTCGTGGTCCACGGCCGCGGCCGCGGTGTTGTCGCTGCAACGGGAACCGCAACGGAATTCGGCCGCATCGCCACAATGCTCCATGCGACGGAAGAAGTCGAAACGCCGTTGCAGCGCCGCCTGGGACAATTCGGAAAACGGCTGGCGCTGATCGCGTTGCTGGTTGCGGGCTTCATATTCGTTCTGGGTGTGATGCGCGGCGAACCCCTGGTAGTGATGTTTCTCACTGCGGTGAGCCTGGCCGTTGCCGCCATTCCGGAAGCTCTTCCGGCGGTCGTGACCATCTCACTCGCGTTGGGTGCGCGGCGCATGGTTCGGAAGCAGGCGCTCGTCCGAAAACTTGCGGCCGTCGAAACGCTTGGTTCCGTAACCGTGATCTGTTCGGACAAGACCGGCACGCTGACTCAGAGCCGAATGTCCGTTGAGCGATTCTATTGTGACGGGACTTTTGAGAAGGCTCCGCGATCCAGCCCTGCCTGGAATCAATTGC
The DNA here is from genome assembly GCA_945865815.1 of Candidatus Sulfopaludibacter sp. SbA3. Lineage (GTDB taxonomy): Bacteria > Acidobacteriota > Terriglobia > 20CM-2-55-15 > 20CM-2-55-15 > CAMBFR01. The sequence goes on along the minus strand of CAMBFR010000048.1, from coordinate 15,912 downwards.
TGCTGGCGATGGCTCTCAGCAACGACGTCCGAACCGATGGGAACGACTCTCCGGCCGGCGATCCGACGGAAACCGCCCTGTTCAGCGCCGCGCGGCAAGCTGGTATTCACAAGCGGGCCGCGGAAGACCGCTATCCGCGAGTGGCTGAACTTCCGTTTGATGCTGACAGAAAATGCATGACGACCGTGCATCGGGATCCGGAAGGCGGACTCATCGCGTTCACCAAAGGAGCCGCGGAATCTCTGGCAGCTCGCGCATTGAACGCCGGGGAAGTTTTCCATGCCGCGGAGGAAATGGCGGCGCTTGGGCTTCGCGTTCTGGCGTTCGCAGTGCGCCGATGGCCGGGGCCATCTATCGAGCTTTCGCCGGAATCTGTCGAGAAGGACCTGACGATCATCGGGCTCGTGGGCATAGGAGATCCCATCCGGACGGAAGCCGCGGAGGCGATCCGGACATGCCGGCAGGCCGGTATCACGACCATCATGATCACGGGAGACCATCCCATAACAGCGAAAGCCATGGCACGCGAGCTTGGCCTTCTCCATGAGGGTCAGTCCATAATGACAGGCCGCGAACTGGCGGAACTGACCGAAGAAGAATTGAAGGATCGCGCGGGCTCCGTCCGGGTCTACGCACGAGTGGCTCCGGAACAAAAATTGAAAATCGTACGGGCGCTCCAGGCGAGCGGAAACCTGGTCGCAATGACAGGAGATGGAGTCAACGATGCGCCCGCACTCAAGCAAGCGGAGATCGGCGTCGCGATGGGAATCACGGGCAGTGATGTCGCGAAGCAGGCGAGCTCGCTTATTCTCCTCGATGACAATTTCGCAACAATCGCCCGTGCCGTAAGAGAGGGCAGAAGAATTTATGACAACCTGCGGCGGTTCATCCGATACGCGGTCACGACCAATGCCAGCGAAATCCTGACGATGCTCGTCGCGCCACTGCTCGGGCTTCCGATGCCGCTATTGCCATTGCAAATCCTGTGGGTCAACCTCGTTACGGACGGATTGCCGGGGCTGGCGCTCGCGGTGGAGCCGGAAGAAGGCAACGTGATGAATCGCCCGCCGCGGCCGCCCAATGAGAGTGTTTTTGCCCGTGGCCTGGGAATGCACGTCGTGTGGGTCGGAATTCTGATGGCTGCTCTTGCCATCGTCACGCAGGTTGTGGCGCTGCGCTACGGTTTGGCGGCATGGCAAACCATGGTCGTATCGGTTATGGCCTTCTCGCAGCTCGCTCATGTGCTGGCCATAAGGTCCGAAAGCGAGTCGCTTTTCAGGCAGGGCCTGTTGTCCAACAAGCCATTGCTCGGGGCCGTGCTGCTCACGGTGCTCTTGCAGCTCGCCGTGATCTATTTGCCGGCGTTGAACAACCTGTTCAGCACCAAACCGCTCCGATTCGTGGAGCTGGCATGGACACTCCTGGCCGGCTCGGTCATCTTGTTCGCAGTTGAAGTTGAGAAATGGATACGGCGCGGCCGATGAAGCATAGTTCATTATGGCGATTGATTGGACGGGCCTTGTCCGCCTGGAACAACGACAATGCCCTGCAACTCGGGGCCGCCCTCGCCTATTACGCTGTCTTTTCGATTTCTCCTCTACTGATCATCATTCTTGCGGTGGCCGGATTCGCTTATCGAGGCGACAGCCTCGCTTACATCCATTCCGAGATCGCGGCTTTCGCCGGCAACAATGCAGCGGACACGGTCACAAGCACAATCCGGTCGGTTCGTTCTTCGGGCCAGGGCTTTGCGGCCACCGTGCTTGGCGTAATTGTCCTCTTTATCAGCGCGTCCGGGGTTTTCGTTCAGCTTCACAACTCGATGAACCATATCTGGGGTGTAAAGCCAAAACCAGGACACCTGTGGAAGGACTTACTGAAGCAGCGGCTGCTTTCGTTTGCGCTGATACTGGGCCTTGGATTCTTCCTGCTGATCTCTCTGGTATTGACCGCGGCGCTGGCGGCGGGCAGTGAGTATTTTCAATTTCTGCTTCCGGGCGGAAATTGGCTGTGGCAAATCGTGGATGCAGGCATCTCGTTTGGTATTCTCGTTCTTCTGTTCGCAGCGATTTTCAAGATCGTTCCCGATGTTCGCATCGGATGGAACGACGTTTGGGCCGGAGCACTCCTGACGTCCATTCTCTTCACCATCGGAAAGTCGATAATCGGATTGTATCTGGGCCGCAGCAACCTCGGATCGGCATTCGGCGCGGCCGGCTCCATCCTGGTTATCATGGCGTGGCTGTACTACTCATCGCAGATCCTGTTTTTCGGGGCTGAGTTCACAAAGGTCTATGCCGAGCAGCGGCGGGTCTCCATAAAACCTTCAAAAGGCGCTGAGGTCGTGGATTAGGGAAGTGGTCTGTCCCCGAATTAGATCCGTGTTAGTCTGAAATCCAATAAACATGTCAACCCCACAAAAGCGCGCGGATCGAGAATTGTTCCTGCAACAGAGTTTCGGCGTACTGTCGACAATATCCATCGACGTGCCTGGTTACCCGTTTGGTTCGGTCACGCCATACTGCGCTGACGATCAGGGCCGGCCGGTGATCTACATCAGCCATATCGCTCAGCACACCAGAAATATTATTGCCGACTCGCGAGTATCGCTGACAGTGGTTGAGAACAACGGCGGCTCAGATGACGTGCAGGCACAGGGCCGTGTCACCTGTATCGCCAACGCCCAGCCGATGGGACCGGACGAAGCCCACGCCCGGGAACGATATTTCCGGTACTTTCCTTCCGCGCGTCAGTATGACCAGACACATGACTTCGCGTTTTTCCGGCTGGAACTGGTTCGGGTTCGATTCATCGGTGGATTTGGCCAGATCTACTGGGTAGAGCCCGCCGAATTCATGGTTAAAAATCCATTCTCCGCGGTACAGGAGTCACAGATCATTCAACACATGAACAAGGACCACAGCGATGCGCTGCGGCACTATTGCGGTGGCGGTCCGGCGGTGATGGCCGGCATCGATGCGGATGGTTTTGATGTGCTCAAATCCGGCGAAAAGCTCCGGTTCACTTTCGAGACTCCGATCCGCAATATGGAGGAAGCCCGCCAGGCGCTGGTCGCCATGGCAAAACTGTAACGCTGAGTTCAACGGCCCTCACCCGCCGCTTCGCGGCACGTTCTCCCGGAGTAGTGGTCTAATTCGGGAGTGTCGATCGACACCTGATTCAACTAGACTGTGCTACGCAATGAACAATTCAAGCGACCTTGTTTTCAAGGCTTGGGCGGAGTCGGCTGCATTCCTGGACAAGCATGGCGAAGCCCGGCGGCTGATGTTCCGGCCCATCACGGAAGCATTGTGCCGCGAAGGAGGCGTCCCTGAGGCGCCGCCGGACTTCGCCTTTGAATTGCTGGATGTCGCCTCCGGACCGGGCGAGGCCGCGCTCGACATCGCGGAATTCCTCGGTCCAAATCTCACCGTGTGGTGCACCGACCTCGTTCCGGATATGGTGCGCATCGCCACCGACTCAGGCACGGCAAGAGGAATCACGAATGCACGGTTTCACGAATGCCGGGCCGAGGACCTTCCGTTCGACTCGGGTTTCTTTGACGCGGTGATCTGCCAGTTCGGGATCATGTTCTTTCGCGACCCGGCGGCGGGCATCCGCGAGGCCCTTCGTGTTTTGAAGCCGGGCGGGCGGGCAGCGTACTGCGTCTGGGGAACTCGAGAGGCGAACCCCATACATCGAGTGATTCAGGATGTCCTGGACCGTTACTTCCCTGCAGCTCCAGCCGATCCGGACCAGCCCGGAGCCTACCGATTTTCGCCGCGGGGGAAGCTGCTCCGATTGATGCACGAAGCGGGGGCCGTCAAGGTTTCCGAACGCGTGTTGAACTGCGATATCCAGGCCCCTCTGAGTTTCGATCAGTTCTTCGAAGTCCGGACCGCGATGTCGGACAGCCTTCGCGACAAGATCAGGCGTATGGCGCCGGAGCAGGCCGCGAGCTTCAAGGAAGAAGTCCGTGCCGAATCCCGTGACTACATCACAACCGCGGGATTCCGATTTCCGGCGGAGGTCCTGCTGGTCTCCGGCGCAAGAGAGTGAAATCCGGGGAGAGAATCGGTATAGAATGTCGCGGTTCGCGTGCGGGTCTACCGCGCGACCATCGTCGATACTTATATCGACTTATATAAAGGAGGCCGCCGATTATGGATCCCATCAGACGCAAGATACTGAAAACGGGCGCCGCGATGACCGCGATGGCCGCAGCGCCGCAGGTGTTTGCTCAGCCGCCTGGGCAAGGAGGAACGGCCACGTCCTTCTACGAAAAGGGACCGGTGCGCATCCACTATCAGGTGGTCGGGTCCGGCTTTCCGTTGTTGCTCATCGCCGGCGGGGGATTGAATTCGGCGATGACCGGTTTACGCGGGCCCTTCGACGTGATCAAGGAATTCAGCGGAGAATACCGCTGCGTTGCGGCGGACCTGCGCAACGCCAATAACGGCCAGTCTTCGGGACCGCTTGAGATTGACCGGCCGTGGGATTCATTCACCGATGACCACCTCGGCCTGATGGATCACCTGGGCATCGACAAGTTCGCGGTAATGGGCTTCTGCATTGGCGGCCCCTTCATCTGGAACCTCCTGAAGCGCGCGCCCAATCGTGTTGTCGCGGCGGTGCTGGCGCAGCCGGTCGGTTTCCGGCCGGAGATGCCCACGATGTTCTACGACAACAATATGACCGGCTGGGGTCCGGAATTCATCAAGCGCCGGCCTGAAGTCACAATGGCTACGGTCGAAAGATTCCTGGCCAAGATGTACAAAACCGACGCTGACTTCGTTTTCACCGTGACGCGCGATTTCGTGCGCAATTGCCAGACGCCGGTCCTGATCCTGCCCGACGATGTCCCCGCGCATCCATACGCCGTCGCCATGGAGGCCGCCATGCTCGCGCCGAAGGCTGAATTGAGCATGTACCCGTGGAAAGAGCCGCCCGAGAGGATTCCCCTGGCGGTGCGGCAGATACGTTCCTTCCTCCGCGCGCATCGGCCTGCTTCTGCGTAGACGCAGCAAGAATGAACGGTTCCAGCGGCTTCGTTTTCAAGGCTCAGGCGGAGCTACGATCGCGATTTCGATCCCTTCGAACAACACCTCAAGCTGAAGGCGCTGCGCCGATTTCCATAGTAGACCTGATCAATGCGGTGACTCAGGCTCGCCGGCGGCTGCCACGGCCGCTGCGGCGCCGCAGCTTGTAAGCTCGAATCAGCAGCGTAATTGCCAGCCAGCCGCAGAGGACGGCGACCGGAACGCTGATAATCATCGGCCAGTACGCGGCGACCAGGGAAATCACAATGAGGATTGCCCCGCCCAGCCCCATAATCACAGCCTCGGCCGGCCCGAGTTCACGGCGGTTGGTGATTGCAGCGCCCACCACATTACCGAGACGCATCACGCCTGTTGCGGCCTGCCGGGCTCCGATTTCCTTCGGGCGGCGAGGCCGCCTGGTAATGGGGAGCGTGCGGTTTCTCTTGTTAAGGACGATCTCCGTCGAATGCGACAGGTCGTCCAGGAACGCCTCTTCCATCTTCCGGGCAAAACGTTCGTTCTCGACGATCACGTCCAACTCCCAGTTGTTGAGCCAACTCGTGCGATTGAGATTCGTGGAGCCGACGCGCGACCACTGCCCGTCGATGACCGCCGTCTTCGCGTGCATCATGGACCCATTCCACTCGAACACCCGAACACCGGCTTCAAGCAAGGGCCGGAAGCCGGCGCGCGCCACGGCTCGCATGATGGGCACGTCGTTGGCGCCCGGAACCAGCATCCGGACATCGACGCCGGACTTCGCCGCTGCGCGAAGCGCCTGCACATAAGCCGAGGTTCCGATGAAATAGGCGTCCGACAGCCACACCGTGCGTTGCGCCAAAGCGGCCATAAGCTGATCGAGCCGGTAGACTCCGGCGGTATTCGGAACGGCCGCAATAATGCGCAGGGCCGCGTCGCCCGCATCCGGAATGGACTCGAGAGAGTATTCGCCTGCCGGCAACGCAGGGCCCGTAGCGGCCCACGACTCGGCAAAGGCGCGCTCGACATCGGCGAGCGCCGGCCCCCGGATCTCAACGCCCGTGTCACGCCATGGGGCTATCCCGCGATCCGCGTAACCCACCCATCCCTGCCCGACGCACAGGCCCGAAATGTAGGCCACTTCGCCATCCACTGAAATCATTTTGCGATGATCGCGAGTGATCCAGCCAAAGGGGCTGTCGAGGCTGGGAGGATTGAAGCATCGCACATCAATGCCCGATTGCCTGAGACGCCTCCAGAACCTTCGAGAGGCATTGCCGAGCGCCCCAACCCAGTCGTAGATCAGCCTGACGCGAACGCCCTCCCTGGCCCTGGCGGCAAGCAGGTCGGCAAAGTGATCGCCGGCTTCGTCCTGATGGATGATGTAGGTTTCGAAATGGATCCATTGTTTCGCGGAATTGATCGCCTCGATCCATTCGGGATAGTTCTCCGCGGCATCCTTGAGCAGCCGGATGCGGTTCCCTTCGATCAGGGGCGCGCCCGCCGCCCGCGACAGCGCTTCGCCGACATTGTCTTGTCCTTTCACGTACTTTCGATTGTCGCACGCCCGGGCAAAAACGGCAGCACGCGTGCTCATTGACAGGCATAGGAGGAACGCATCTATGACAGAAAAGGATCTGCAACCGTTGTTTTCCAGGCGGGAACGGCCAAATATGTCGGTCCTCAGCACTTACCTAAATGTCGATCAGTCACAGGAATCCAACCTGAATCGGGGATTCGAGACTCAACTGCAAGCCATGAACTCGTCGATTCGGAAGACGCTCCACGACACGGCGGAAATCGAAAGGTTCCAGAACGCCTCGCATCACATCGAGGACTTCGTATCCGCCTACAAGCATGGGGCTCGCTCACTGGCCATGTTCTTCGACAGCACCGATGGATTTTTCTGGCATCAGGAAATAGATTCTCCGGTCCAAAGCCAGGCGCGATGGGACCGGGAGCTCTTCCTGCAGCCGCTGGCTGCTGCGCTCGATGAATCCGAACGGTTCGGCGTTGTGCTTGTGGATCATGCGCACCGGCGGGTGTTTTCCGTCTTTCTCAATGAAATAACGGAATTCCCGCGGAACGGATTCGATCCCAGAAAAGTCCGGCATATCAAGACGGTCGGAACAGACCACCTGGGATCCGCCAGCCGCGTGCAACACAAAGCCGACGAGCAGATACGGATCAACCTGCGAAAGGTCGTTGAGGATGTGGATTGGCTCGTCAAGACGCAGCGGGTCCATTTCCTGGTGCTCGCGGGAAGATCCGAAGTGACTTCGCAATTGCGCGAGATGCTTCCAAAACGCCTTGCGTTGCTGGTAATCGGTGCGGCTGATATGGCGATCGACTCGTCTCCGAAAGATGTGCTCGACGTGGTCAGCGCCGTCAACGAACGGCACGAACGCGACACCGAGAACCAGGTTGTCAAAGAAGTCATCACCGCCGCCGCCAAGAAGCAGAAAGCCGTTGCCGGCCTCAGCCATACCTTGAATGCCGTCAATCAGGGCCGCGTCTGGCAGCTGATCTACTCGGACGGCCTGTGCTCTCCCGGTTTCGAATGCCGCGAATGCGCGGCGCTCTTTACGGCTCATGGACGGTGCTGCCACTATTGCGGCGGCAAGATTGAGGCCGTCAGAGACGTTATTGAGCGCGCCGTCGAACATGGCCTTCGCCAGGGAGCCCGGATCGAGGTCGTGAAGGGCCACGCCTCCGCCACTCTGAAAGTGGCAGGAGGAATCGGAGCGTTTCTCAAAGCGAGAACAGCGAGCCTGCGAAGCTAGGGTAGTGGTGCACTGCGGTGTTGCTCGTCATAAATGTCAGATGTTGGGATGTCCCATGTGCGATGTCATATGTATTTGTCACATGACTCACTGACCCCTTGGTCGTTCGGTCGTTTTACAAATACATATGACATCGCACATGGGACATCCCAACATCTGGCATCCGGAACAGCAACACTCCGGTGCACCACTACCCGAAGCTAGGGGGCAGGGACCCTCATCCGGCCCTTCGGGCCACCTTCTCCCAGAGGGAGAAGGACACACTCAGAGGAGTTTGTCCCTCTCCCTCCGGGAGAGGGTGCCGCGAAGCGGCGGGTGAGGGCTTCTAACCAGCCGCACACACCTTCGCCAGAATGTGACCCGAGACTCTTTCGGTCCGGCTGTTGACGGCCAGATCGTCGAGCGAGACAACGCCTACCGGTTTTTCGTTGCCGTCCAGCACGAACACCCTGCGGATATGGTTCTTCTCCATCAGCAGCGAAACATCGGTGACATCTTCGTCCTCATGGCAGCAAACCGCGCTTCGCGTCATGACTTCTCGAACGGTCGTCATATGGGGCCGCAATGCGGCAGAGACGGCTCGAAGGACGATATCCCGGTCCGTCACCACGCCGACAATCCTGCCGTTCTCCACGACCGGCAGAATACCGACGTCCCGGCGCTTCATCGTGGATGCCGCGTGATCGAGCGTCTCGCCGGAAACGGCGGTTGCCACATCGCGAACCATAATTTCACTGACTTTCATAAACGATCTCCCTGGATATGATGACGAACAACTTCAACGGTGCACGGCGCATGCGAAACCATTGCGCCCGACACACTTCCCAACACAAAGCGATCGACAAGCCCCAGCCCGCGGGCCCCGACGAAAATGGTGTCGGCATTCCACGTCTGCGCCTGGTGCAGCAGGGCGCGCTTCGGATCGCCGTCTTCCACAGCGATTGAAACCTGAAGCCCTGCATTCCTGAGTTTCAGAGCGGATGCTTCGACAACGCGCTCGCACCGGCGCCGTTCTTCCGCATCGCTTTTGAGGAATGTGTCGGAGGCCAGCAGTGAATGCGTGGCCAATGCATAACTCTCGGCATCCACGGGAGCCAGCGTTTGAACCACGGAGAGAACCCGCGCCTCGGCGCCGGCCGGCCAGGAACGCCCGCAGACTTCATCAACGGCGGCCTCGCCTTCCGGAGATCCGTCGTTGCCTATCAGGAGATGTATCGGCGAATCTTTGCGGCCGATTCCGCCACGCGATGTTCGGACAGAGCAGGAGGCTTCATGAACGATCTTGCCCGACACACTGCCGAGCACAAGCCGTGCAAGCCCTCGCCGGCCGTGCGTCCCAACCACGATAAGGCCGGCGGGCCACGTGGCAGCCCTCTCGAGAATCATGGCTGCAGCGTGCCCGGACGGCGTTTCGAGCCAGACATCCCATCCGGGAAAGAGGCTCTGCACGCGGTTGCATGCCGATTCGGCGGCTTGAAGCGCCGTTTTGGTCTCGGCCATCCATTCGTGCGCAGCGTGGGCCTCCACCACGGAGAGAACCAACGCCTGGCAGTTTTTCGGCAAACCGGCCCACGCCAGATCCTCAATGGCCAGATCTGCGTATGCCGACCCATCATAAGCAATAAGAACTTTCATGACTCCTCCGGTGCACCGCTTCCTCAGCAACCTTCTCTCTGCAATTAGCCCGCCAAGGCCGCCAATTGGAGAACGATGTGCTGTGTGAAAGGCGAAGTTCAAGGAAGGAGGAGCTATGAAAGAAGCAACCGCGTTCGCAATCAACACTGGCGCGCAACTGGCGAGAATGGGTTGCGACGCCAAGCACATGAAAACAGCGCTGCTGCATACGGCGGAAGACAAAGTGGCCGCGGCAAAGCGGAGCGCACGGAAAACCTGGCTGGCCTTTTCCGACTACGTGGACGACGTGTCGGTGATTGTAAAAAGGAAACCCCTGAAGGCCATAGCGGTCACGTCAGGCGTCGCTTTTGGAGCCGGCGCATTGGCGGGCTGGTTTTCGCGGCATCGATGACATGACAAGATGGCGACCGCCGGGCCGCAGTCGAGCGTCAGAATGTTAGTCCGTCAACATGGGCTCGACGGCCGCCGCTATTGACCGCCGAAGCGTCAGAACGCGCCGGAAATGAAGGAGAAATTATGAGCGAACTGGGAATGCTGGATAAGGCGGTTCAGAAAACCGCCACCTGGATTCATGATGCGGAGCGGGAACTGGGATGGCATGACGAGCGGCGCACATACCTGGCTTTGCGGGCGGTGCTGCACTCGTTACGTGACCGGTTGACTATCGAAGAAGCCGTTCAACTTGGCGCCCAGTTCCCGACACTCATCCGCGGCTTCTACTACGAAGGCTGGATTCCAAGAAGAAAGCCGTTCCGGGACGAGAACAAGTACGGCTTTCTTTCGGAGGTTCAACGTGGTTTCGGCAAGAGGTTCAAGGACAACATCGACTCGATACATGTCAGCCGCTCAATCTTCCGGCTGCTGAACAGCAAGGTATCGGAGGGAGAGATCGAAGACGTCCGATCGTCGTTGCCCAAAGCGGTTCGCGACCTCTGGCCGAAGATCGAACCGAAAGCCGATGCCGCATAGAGGGAGATCCGGGGTGCGTCCCCGGATCTCCCTCTCTTTTTTCCTACTTCACCAGTAAAACGGCGCACGGCGCCAGGATGGCGACGGCATAGCTGATACTGCTCCAGTCGTGTCCCGGCCGATCGGGATCGATTCTGTGCGACGCCATGAGAATCAGGTCCACGCGGTTGTTCACGGCAAAATCAACGATTTCCTGGGTCCGCTTACCGTAAATCACTACTCGCTCCGCGTTGATCCCTTTCGCCTCCAGATCCGCCGCCAACTCCTGAAGCCCCACACTGGCGCTCTTCTCCAGCCGGCCATAAAACTCTTTCATTTCGTCGAACTGAATGTGCTCGACGGTTTCGATGACGTGCAACAGGACAACGTCAGCCTTCGATTGGGCCGCCAGACCGAATGCCACATCGACAACCGACTGTGACCTGTTCGAAAGATCGAGTGGTACCAGGATTCGTTGAAACATGGGCGCTCCTTCCGAGCTTCATGAGCACCCGGGCTTCCAAGGAATAAGCTGTCAAACTTTTGAAGGAGTGGCGGTCAGGCGACGGATCGAGGGAACCGGGATAACGTGCCCGGAATGTCCGCAGCGCGGCTCACCTGAACCTTGCGCCCACCAAGTATCTGCCCGTCCAGGGTTCGCACGGCTTCATCGAGTTTTCCGGGATTCATGAGTTGAACGATCACGACAACGGAGGAGCCGCCGGCAAACGGATCCCGCGTCAGGTTCAATCGCGAAATCCGGTACCCTCTTCCTTCTATCCAATCCCGTAAGTGCCCTTCCTGGCAATCAGTTGGCACATTTGAAAGCAGCATTCTGGCGATATACACCGCGTCTCCTCTGCGGCTTTGGGCGTGGGCTCAAGGCCGCCTCGTAAGCACCAAGTCTGTCGAGCGCGAGTTCTCTAATACGCAACTGCCCGGAAGCCATAAGATCGCAATAGGTCTGTCCAAACTGGTCTACTGCCAATTGCTCGGCTTCCATCCGAATCAGTTCCTCGGAATAGCGGTCATCCATGACGTACTCCTCTCTATGGCCGGAGATGATTGCATGTCGATTGCCAAACGGGCCTCAACCGCCAGATTTCGGCATCTCACCTGCTGACAACAAAGACAAATTGAGGCGCAACGATGAACAACAAGCAAATTTCCCGTTTGCTCGAAGAGGCGGCAGACCTGCTTCAGGAGCAGGGCGCGAATCGTTATCGCGTAGCCGCATTCCGCCGCGCGGCGGAAACCGTTCGAACATTGCATGAGGAAGCAGAGAGCATTCTCCGCAGCGACGGATTCGAAGGCCTTACTGCCCTGCCCGGGATTGGCCTGGCGATAGCGGGAGCAATTGTCGAGATTACGAAAACAGGCCGGTGGTCACAGCTGGACAGGCTGCACGGCGCTTCCAATCCTGAACGGCTCCTCACCAAGGTTCCCGGCATCGGCCCAAAACTGGCGCACACGATCGTGACCGAGCTTCACATTGACTCGCTGGAAGCGCTGGAAACCGCCGCTCACAATGGGACGCTCGACAAGGCGCCCGGGTTCGGATCTCGACGCATCGCAATGGTGCGCGCGGCACTGGCCGAAGTGTTCGCGCGGCGGCGAACCCGAACAGCAATCAAAGCGGAGCCCGGCGCCGGCCTGCTCCTGGACGTGGATCGTGAGTATCGCGAACGGGCCGCGGCAGGAAAACTTCTCCGTATTGCGCCCAGGCGTTTCAACCCCGGAAAGGAAGCCTGGCTTCCCATTCTGCATACGGACCGAGGCCCGTGGCAGTTTACGGTTCTGTATTCCAACACGGCGCTTGCCCATCAACTGGGACGCACCCACGACTGGGTCATCGTGTACTTCCACATCGACAACCAGCCCGAAGGTCAACGCACTGTCGTCACCGAGACTCACGGAACATTGCGTGGGCGCAGGGTTGTCCGCGGGCGCGAAGAGGAGTGCGAGAACTATTACGCTCCGGAGTTCGTATGGGACCCGGCCCCCAACAGCAGTTCCGCCGCATAGCAAACCCTGACTTCGTTCTGTCTGTGGGCGCGGGGCTTCAGCCCCGTGCCCACAGATGGATTGACAGATTGTCGCCGCGCGATTTCACGAACCGGATTCCCCCGTCGATTTGGCAGTGCTGCGGTTGCGGCAAAAACGCAACCGATCCCGCAATCAATCACTTCCGTGTTGGCAGGGGACTTGCAAGATGTGGCACGGAGATTTCTGCACATCGACGTTCGGCTTTTTAAATTTTCTCCGGGAATAAGAAATGGATTTGCTTGTTTGGCTCGAGCAGACTGCTTTCGCCGCCTGCGGAGACTACGTCATGGATTCCTCTGCGAACTGGCTCAAGAGCACTCCACTGTCCTCGTTTGTACTCGATTATTTCCGGGTATGGCCGGCAAAGGTCATTGCGGCGATTTCGCTGTGCCTCTGGACTGGAGTCATGTACCGGGGCCGCATGCTTCCCTTCATAGGCCAGGCCTTCTGAATATGGCTGGAGCAACGAACAAGAGAGAGAGGAAAGAATATGGACTTCTTAATCTGGCTTGAACATACCGCCTTCAGTACATATCTGCGCGAATCATCGTCGATATGGGGATATCCGATCGTCCTCATCCTTCATGGCATGGGCATGGCAATCGTGGTCGGCTTCAGTACGATGGTTGGCCTGCGAATTCTCGGTTTTGCTCCCCGCATACCTTTGGAGCCCATGGGGAAGTTTTTCCCGCTCATCTTCACGGGTTTCTGGATTAACGCAATAACCGGAGTCGCGCTTGTGATGTGTTCGGCAACGATGATGCTCACCAACTGGGTCATGTATATCAAATTCGCGTCCATCGCGGTTGCAGTCGTGTGCCTGCATTTGATCAAGACTCAGGTGTTCCCCTCCCGCGCGGACGCGTCAGTGCCTGCGAACGCGAGGTTGCTGGCCGGCACATTGCTTTTCGTCTGGGCGGTAGCCATCACGGCCGGTCGTTTGACGGCCTACATGGGCGCCCTTGTGAGTCCCTACGACTTGATGCAACGGTGAGTAAGGAGGTTACGTCATGCAATCGGAACTATTGGAGTCGCTTGCCATCTGGCTTAAGAGCACGGCGCTGTCGGCGTTCGTCAGCGGTGGCTGGACCTGGGCGGTCTGCGAGACCATTCATTTCCTCGGACTGTGCCTGCTGATCGGCTCGATCGGGATGCTGGATCTGCGCCTGTTGGGAGTGGCCAAAAAAATACCCATCGGACCTCTGCACCAGCTCTTGCCCTGGGGACTTCTCGGATTCGCGCTCTGCATCGTCAGCGGAGCCGTGTTTGTTACGGGCGATCCGGATAGCTTCCTTCAAAGAGATACCTTCCAGCTGAAGATGCTGTTTGTCCTGCTCGCTGGAATTAACGTGCTCATTTTCTACCTCTTCATGTTCCGTGAGGTCGAAGCCCTGGGGCCGGGAGACGACGCTCCGATACGAGCCAAGGTCGTCGCCGCGGTCTCATTGTTCTTGTGGTTCGGCGTCATCTATTACGGCCGCCTTCTGGGCGTTGCATGATCAAAGGGGGATTGTCCTTATGAGTGAATCGGCTTTCGCCGAGAAACACCCGTGGACTCTGCCATGGTGGAAAGCAGAAGGCGAGAACATCTGGGTGCTCGTTTACATCGTGCTGATTCATATGCTGGCGGTCGCCGGAATCGTGTTGTTCCCTATTCCGGGATGGAAAGTATTTGCCGGGGCACTCGCGCTTTCAGCGCTTGGGGGCTTTGGAACAACGATCGTGTATCACCGTGCGTTGGCTCATCATGCCGTCAAGCTGAATCCGGTGGTTGAACAGTTGTTCATCTTCTTTGCCGTGTTTAACGGTTCGGGAGTTCCAAGCACATGGATCGCCAACCACCGTAACCATCACGCAAACGCCGACACTATTGGCGACGTTTCGAGCCCGCGCCACGGCGGTTTCTGGTGGGCGCACCTTCGATGGTTGTATCAATGGAAGGCGTCCAGCATGGAGAAATGGTGTCCCGATATGATTCGCCCGAAATACCTGATCTGGGCAAAACTTCAGGCGCCGCTTGTGATCACTTCGGTTTGCTTCGGGTATTTCCTGTTTGGGTGGAAAGGTCTTTTCTGGCTTGGCGCCCTGCGGCTCGTCTATTGCCTCCACATGCAGTGCTTCGTGAACAGCCTTCTTCACCTGAAGCCCGGATTGCCTGAAGGCGTCGATTCCAGCCTGAACATCTGGTGGCTCGGGCCGTTCCAGCTCGGCGCATGGGGCGAGAACTGGCATGCCAATCATCATGCGTATCCCGCATCGGCGCGCTTCGGCCATCACTGGTGGCAAATCGATGTGGGTTGGTGGGCGATCCAGGCCCTGCGGTCGGCCGGGCTCGCATCGAAGATACGCGTCCAGGGACCGTGACGTTTGGGGCGTATTTCTCACTGGGCTTGAGGCGACCTGGAGGCAAGTCCATCTCCCGGAGCTCCAGGAGGGAGAGGGACTGGACGCAAAAACTCCCCTCCTGGATTAGGAGGGGTGCCGTTCGCGCGTTTTTCAGCGAACGGCGGGGTGGTGTCCAATTCAATTGATGCTGCGAAGCCACCCTATAGATATTCGCGCAGCGCACCGATTTGAATGAGCGCTACGCGGGCATCCATAAGGTGGCTTCGCGTCATTGCGTACCACCCCGTCTGCGCCAATAAGGAACGGGACCATGCCCCTGGTGGCGCAGCCACCCCTCCTAAGACAGGAGGGGAGTTCGGACACGTTTCGCTTGCTCGACATACGTGTAAATGAAGCGTGAAGACGTAGATGCTAATGTCCAAACTTCAGACCCTCCCCCGGAGGGAGAAGGACCACCGCCGCTGCGCCCAGCGGGTTACTGACCCAAATAGAAAGGGGCCGAAACTCCGGAAGAGTTTCGGCCCCAATGTCACGTCCGACCGGGAGCGTGAGCGCGAGTTCTGTTACTTCGGATTACTCTGATTTCCCAAGCCCCCCGTGATGCCCTCGACCTGGTATCCGATCGCGATCCCCCGGACTTTGGATATCTCCGCCGCCGACGAGCCCATGGGATCCACGTCGCCGCAGGTAAATCCTCTCAAGGTGCATTCCGAGGTGGTGTGTTTGATTCCTTTTTCCTTCATGAGCCGCAACATCAGCTCTGTCGGCTTTTCATTAAGGACGATCGAGTTGTTCGGCCGGAACGTCCCCACGCCGATTGCGTAGTCGACGGGCATCAGGGGCTCGATGCTGCCACCGAACTGGCCGTCATTTTTCTTGCCCAGGTCATGAGCGCTCAGATCCGCGCCGACATCCACGAGGTACTGAATGATGCTGACTTCTCCGTAGTTGCCCGCGGCCATCAGCGCCGTGATACCAAAGTCGTCGGCCGCATTCACGTTGGCTCCGAGTTCCACGAGCAGCTTGACGACTTCCAGCCTTTCGACATTAGTCTTCCACTGCTTGCTATAGCCGTCGATCCACGCGTATCCGGCAGCCTGCATGAGCGCTGTCTCGTTGCTGCTTGACGCAATGTT
>CAMBFR010000047.1 GCA_945865815.1 Candidatus Sulfopaludibacter sp. SbA3 | reverse complement strand
GAAGGGAAAGTTGTCCGCACACGGCCGTTGTGCCCCTATCCGCAGGTGGCCAGGTACGATGGCAGTGGAAGCATCGATGAAGCGTCGAATTTCGCCTGCCGCATGCCGTAGAGAGAAGGGGATTAGCGGAACAACGCTATAACCAGCGCAACGACAATCACCGCCGCCAGCGCGATATTCCAGATCCGCTGGCGGCGAATTGTTTCTGTGAGCTTTTCATTCTGCGCGTTAAGCATCCGGACAACCGCTTCGAGATTGCGGTCGACCTGCACTCGATGCTCTGCCAGAAGAGATTCCAGGTCGGCGCGCGACGCCGGTTTCGGGCCTTCGGGCGCCGCATCCTTCCGAATGGCCGAGCGGACGTTGCTGATCGCTTCCCGTCCAGCCTCGGTCCCAACGGCTTCACGAATCAATCCCAGCGCTACGGTGAGCCAGCTCATCGCTGCTATAGTACCCGCACTATGCGAATGTTGCGCCATCTGTTTGAACAGAACAAAGCCTGGTCCGAGAATATCCTGGTCCGCGATCCGGACTTTTTCCGCAAACTCTCTCACCAACAATCGCCCAGCTATTTGTGGATTGGTTGTTCCGACAGCCGCGTGCCGGCAAACGAGATTGTCGGTCTCTTGCCAGGGGAGTTATTCGTACACCGCAACGTCGCAAATCTGGTCGTTCACACCGACCTGAACTGTTTGTCCGCGATGCAGTTCGCGGTCGATGTTCTCAAGGTCCGGCACATCATTGTTTGCGGTCACTATGGATGTGGCGGCGTTCGCGCGGCCCTTCGAGATGACAGGCTGGGCCTGGTTGACAACTGGCTACGGCACGTTCGGGATGTGCAGCAAAAGCATGAAGCGCAACTCGGCGCCATCCGCGACGAGAGCCAACGCTGGGACCGTCTCTGTGAGTTGAACGTCATGGAGCAGGCTCTCAACGTTTGCCAGACCACTATCGTTCGGGATTCGTGGCAACGCGGGCAAGACCTGGCGATCCACGGTTGGATTTACAAGGTGCAGGATGGGTTGCTGCGGGATCTGGATATCTGCATCACCCAGCCAGGCGAGATAACCGCAGCGTACCAGGCTGCGGTTAGCCGAGCGGGAGGGCCTAACGTGACACAATCGCGTTAGGCCCTCTATCCGTACGGTCTTCTATTGCCGGTTGCCGCCTCTTCCGCCTCGCGCGGGAGGCGTGGGCGTTGCTCCGGCGCCGCCGCCCGCCGTGCCGCGGCCGTCGGTCAGCAGGTCGGCTCTGGAGTCCGCTTCGGTCTTGTGCGGCGTCACCTTGTCCGGATCGATTCGGATCATGAGATACGTGATGTGGTCGTCAATTTTCGTAAACTGGTGTCCCGTTCCGGCCGGAATAATAACCGCGTCGCCTGCCTTGAGCTCATAGGCTATTCCGTTTCGCATGGCAGTCGCATTGTTACCGGGACCATTCAGCAGCCTGACCGTCGTCTCAGTGGATGGCCGCCGCACCTTGCCGACAAGGTCCGGTCCAAGTACCAGGGTGGCGGAGCCGTCAATAACGTGGTAGACCTCGCTGACCAGGTCATGCTCGGCAACGTTCGCCTGCGGGTTGTCTAGCTTGCCCCGATAAACCACCGCGATGCCGACATTGGCTTTTCCGATGTCGACCTGCCGAATTCCCTGATCCGTGAGCTGGTTCGCAATTGCCCGCCTCACGTAAGCCTGAATTTCCGTGTTCGGGACGTAGGTACCCGGACACATCGCGCACGACGGCGTGTACTCCCTCTCCTGGGCGGAGAGCGCAGAAGGCGCCGAAAGCGCCGAAAGCGAGAGGACGATCAAGCCGATAGCCACCAATACTGTTTTCATAAGGTTCACCTCGGCGTGAATTGTGCCACGCTGTTGGATCAGGCACAAATTTCCGGATCGGAAGCAATCTTCGTGCGGTATCAAGCGGAGACATTTTGAAATTGGACGAATCCTGCACCTCAGATCCGAAATCCGAAATCTTCAATTGGACTGGCGATTTTCCTCGCGGTCCAATCTGATATTTCAGATCTCGGGATTTGAGATGCAGGATTGGTCCAATTTCAAGATCTTCCCGCATGCCAAATACCTGAATCTCACCCACTGTCGGCAATTACCCGCGCTGGCTCACGGTGTGCCGCCGTGATAGTCTGGCTTGGCCGGGTTGCACCGGCCCCGAGCGGCAGGCCCGGCAGCGAATAACCAGACAGGATGTCGCCCCGATTTGCCCTCCCGGTCTCTTTCAATCCAACGTTATTGGCTCTAATGACATTCAGCGAACCGGACAACACCAACATACAAAGGCAGGTTGAGGACGACCTGCGGGAAAGCCAGGCGCGGCTCCGGCTGGCGCTGGATGCTTCCGGCATTGGCATGTGGGACGCCAACTTCGTTTCAGGCAAGGTGCTGCTCGATTCACACTGGGCCGAAATGGTGGGCAGCGAGCCGGGCGAAACGGTGATGCAGTTCCGGGCGCTGCTCAAGCAGGTTGCGCCTGAGGAAAGAGCCGCTGCTGAAGAGCACATCCGCGCGGTGCGCCGGGGTGACAACGACGACTACCGCATGGACCAACGCGTGCGCCACCGGTCGGGCCATTGGATCTGGATCGAAAGCCGTGGACGCGTGATCGCGCGCGATGCCGCCGGCATCGCTCTGCGCATGATCGGCACGAATACGGACATCTCCGCTCAAAAGCAGGCGGAGGCCGAACACCGCCGGCAAACGGAGGCCTTGCTCCGGCAGAAGGAATTTCTCGAAGCCTTGCACCAGACCGGGCTCGACCTTCTCAACCGGCGCGAAATGTCCGATCTGCTGCAGGCTATCGTCGAGCGCTCCTCCGCACTGCTCGATGCGCCTTTTGGAGAGCTATCCCTTACGGACGGCGACGAATTCGTCGTCCGCGCCTTTACTCGCAACCAGCCCTTTCTCAGTGGGGATCGCGTGGGCCGAAACGATGCTCTCCTTTCCTGGAAGGCGCATGACACCGGTCAGGCTGTGGTCGTGGACGATTACTCGCAGACTCCGGAACGCCGCTGGATCTATGACCCGCCTTCAAGGCGCTCAGTCGCGATCTTTCCCATCATGCTCGGATCGCGCTGTCTTGGCGTGCTCGGACTGAGCCGCACTGAGCCAGGGCGTACTTTCAGCGCAGAGGAAATTCAGCGCGGTGTCATGCTGGCGCAACAGGCGGCTCTCGTGCTGCACAACGCCGAAATATACGACAGTTCGGTGCGTGAGGCTGAAGCACGCACCATCGCGCTTCGCGAAAGCGAAGAGCGATTCCGCGGCGTCTTCGACAAGAGCCCCGTCATCATCGGCCTGCTCACCTTGCCTGAAGGACGGTTCGCCGAAGTCAATGCGGCCGGCCTCGCTGCGTTCGGCTACACGCGCGAAGAGGCTATCGGCCGCACTTCGGTCGAACTGAACATCTGGGCCGATCCCTCCGACCGCGACCGCTACATCCGCCTGCTTCAGGCCGAGGGATCCTTCGCCGGTTACGAGGCGCAGATGCGCCGGAAAAACGGGGAGATCTTCACGGTGCTTTACAGTGGCAGCCTGATGAAGATTGGCGGCCAGACGTACACGCTGAACACGCTGCAGGACATCACGGTTCAGAAACAAGCCGTCGAACGGTTGCGCCAGAGCCACAAGATCGAGTTGCTGGGCAACCTCGCCGGCGGCATCGCGCATGACTTCAACAACATTCTTTCCGGCATGCTGGGCAATGTCGAACTCGCCCGCCTCGACCTGCCGGAAACGCACTCCGCCCGCCGGTGGGTCGATCGCATTGGGGCCGCTGCCGGCTACGCCAGGAATCTGGTCCAGCAGATCCTGACTTTCAGCCGGATGGAAGAGGGAAAGCTCGTCCCGGCGAAGCTGCAGCCCGTCGTAGCCGCCGCTGTGCAGCTCATGCGCACGACCATGCCGTCCATGATGCGCATTGATTCCCAGATCAGTGACGAGTGCCTGCCTGTCATGGTCGACGAAACGCAGATCCATCAGGTCGTTATGAATCTATGTACGAACGCCTGGCACGCGCTCCCGGAGCACGGAGGATGGATAACGGTGAGGCTCGCTCCCTTGCAGCACGCGCCGGAAAAGCTCATCCGTCAGACGGGCATGCGTCCGGGGCCTTTTGTCATGCTGAGCGTACGCGATAACGGTTGCGGCATGGATGCGGCCACACTCCAGCGAATCTTCGAGCCCTTCTTCACCACCAAAGACACCGGCAAAGGCACCGGTCTGGGCCTGGCCGTCACCCACGGAATCGTGAAAGCGCATTTCGGGGCGATTACGGTTGAAAGCGCACCGGGGCACGGTTCAGTTTTCGAAATCTATCTGCCGGCTATCGAGGTCCTGCCGGCCTCCCCCGCGGTAGTTCCCGCGCCATCACCTGCTCAGGGACGAAACGAACAGATTCTCTTTGTGGACGACGAACCGGATGTGGGAATACCGTTGCGTGAATTGCTGCAACGCCTCGGCTATCAGGTGACATACCGGATGGACCCGCGCGCGGCCCTCGCACTGTTTCAGGCCGATCCCCGCGCCTTCGATCTCGTCATGACAGATCTGGCAATGCCTGCAATGACCGGCAGGGAACTGGCCACCGAAATCCTTCGCGTCCGCCCGGACATTCCGGTGATCCTGCTTACGGGATTGATAGAGCCGAAATTGCGAGAGCAGCTCCTGCAGATGGGCGTCCACAAGGTCCTGGCCAAACCGGCGACGCTCGGTGATCTGGCCGCTGCAGTTGCCGACGGTCTCGGACGGAAAAAATAGTCGAGTGTGCCGACGTTACTCCGGAAGGTCGAGGGACGGATCTCTCAGCGAAACAATGTGCCGCTTCAGCAGGGGGTCGTTTATTGACCGCACGAATTTCTCGTCCGCCGTTACAAAACGGCAACGCGCCTGCACGGCATACGCCAGATACAGGCAGTCGTAAATGGTCTGCTGCTCCGCAGCCGCGATTCGCATGGCCTGTTCGAGGAGTATTCGAGACGGAAGCAGCCGGACAGTGCTGTCGATGTGCCGGCGCAAGAGGACGGTGACGATCTCCTGAGCTTCCTCAGCCGTCAATTCACGCCGCGCACACCGCTTCCAGAAAATATTCCCGAGTTCGGACACGAGCAGGTCCGGCGCGCGGAGGAAGTGTGCGGGCGCAATGAGCGCGCGTGCTCGATCGCTGTCCTCTTCCGGCAGAAGCCACTTTGCGACCACGCTCGCGTCAACGATGAAGTCACCCATTGTCTTTTATCGCTGTCTTATCGTTCTCTTATCGTTGACGGTCTTCACGGAGCAGAACGACCGAGTCCGTGAGCTTGCGTCCGCTGAACCTCTTACTGAACTTTGTGGCCTCCGCGCGAAGGTCATCAAGGTTGGGTTCCTGCGCGCTTCGCTCGACAATCGCCTTCAGTTCGGCCTGCAACGATCGCCCGTTTGCAGCAGAGCGCGCCTTCAAGCGGTCTACGGTCGCCGTACTTACGCCTCGGATGAGAATGTCGGGCATATATCCTCCAGTGATGATATCAATACGATATCATATGGCCCTTAGTGGCAAACCGAGAAAGAATGGAATGACGATTCGCATCCGGTCGTGATTGGAGTGGCCGCGACTTTCGTGCTTTGTCCGCGGCCCCGCAGCGAATATTCGTTTTGGTGATGATGACTGCAGGATGTTGGCTTTTTCGTCGGTTACGAGGGCTCTTTCCCGCGCCAGAGAGGGAGGGCGGCCAGCCCCGATAGTCCTAAAGGGGACGAGAACTTCCGCCGATGAGACTTGAATCGCCCCGGGTTTACCGGAGACTCCAAACCTTGAGAGGATGGAGTCATGAGCAGAGCATCGAGGTATTCCCAGGAAGTACGAGAACGGGCAGTCCGTCTGGTATCGGAGCAGCAAGGGGAACACCCTTCGCAATGGGCAGCGATCGGTTCGATTGCAAGCAAGATGGGGTGCACGGCGGAAACGTTGCGAAAGTGGGTGCGTCAGGCAGAGCGTGACGCGGGTAAACGCGGAGGACTAACCAGTTCAGATCAAGAACGGCTCAAGGCATTGGAGCGGGAGAACCGCGAGCTGAAGCGGGCCAACGAAATCTTACGTAAAGCGGCGGCATTTTTCGCCCAGGCGGAGCTCGACCGCCGACCAAAGTGATGGTGTCGTTTATCGACGAACACCGAGCCCAGTGCGGGGTCGAGTCGATCTGCAGCCAGTTGCCGATTGCCCCATCGGTTTACTACGAGCACAAAGCACGAGAAGCCGATCCGGAACGGTTACCGCTTCGGATACGCCGGGATGTGGCGATGTCGGGCGAAATCCAACGCGTGTACCAGGAGAACTTCCAGGTCTACGGGGCACGAAAAGTGTGGCGGCAGATGGGGCGTGAGGAGATCGATATCGCGCGGTGTACGGTCGAGCGCCTCATGCGATCACTGGGACTGAAAGGCGTTCGTCGCGGCAAGCAGTGCCGGACAACGATTCCCGATACACGTGCGGATCGGCATTTGGACTTGGTTCAACGGCAATTCAAGGCGGCACGGCCCAATGAACTTGGGGTGGCCGATTTCACGTTCGTGGCGATATGGGCGGGGTTTGTCTACGTGGCCTTCGTCATTGATGTCTTCGCCCGCCGCGTGATCGGCTGGAGAGTCGCCCGATCGATGAAAACCGATCTTGTCCTGGATGCATTGGAGCAGGCACTCTGGGCGCGTTCAGAAGTCGCCGGAGTCATTCATCACAGTGATCGCGGAAGCCAGTACCTTTCGATTCGTTACTCGGAACGGATGACCGCAGCCGGCGTCGAGCCATCGGTAGGCACTACCGGCGATTACTACGACAACGCCCTGGCTGAAACCATCATCGGGTTGTACAAGACCGAGGTCATATATCATCGGGGGCCATGGCGGAACATCGACGCGGTCGAGTATGCGACCTTGGAATGGGTCGACTGGTTCAATATCCGTCGCCTCCTGGAACCTATCGAAAACATTCCGCCAGCGGAATTTGAAATGGCTTATTATCGCCAGCAAGAAGAGTCGGTCATGGTGGCCGGAGTCAACTAAACCAGTCTCCGGTAAACCCGGGGCGATTCAACTCCTGGAGGCAAGGTATGTCTTTGATCACACGACGGAAGTTCGCAACACTCGCAGGGCTGGCAGCGGTAGGTGGGGTCTTGAAACCGGGATGGGGCCAGTCCCAGGGCGCCGAACCCCCTGCCGTGAAAGTCCCCGCAAAGGCCCCCGCAAAAGCGATTGCAAAGGAAGCTGCGGCGCCCGCGGCTGCACCAACTGCTCCAGATGTCCCAAAGCTTGATCGTTCTATCGCATCGCCCGAGGAAATCTGGAATGACCTCATTGAAGGTAACAAGCGGTTCACGTCGGGCAAAACGGCTCCGAGAGACGTTATTGCCGCGCGGATCAAAACTGCGAACGGTCAACAGCCCTACGTTGCCGTGCTCTGCTGTTCAGACAGCCGGCTAAGCCCGGAACTCCTCTTTGATCAAGGCATCGGAGACCTGTTTGTAGTCCGAACCGCCGGTAACGTTGCGGATCCGATCGCACTCGGCAGCCTGGAGTACGCGTTCGAACACCTCCATACGCGCATGCTTGTGGTCCTGGGACACGAAAAGTGCGGCGCCGTTGCAGCAACCCTGGCCGGAGAGGCAATGCCGACCGAAAACCTGACTGCCCTGGTGAATAAGATCAAGCCCGGAATCGATCGTCTGAAGGGGTTAGTGCATGGCGAGACTTTGATGAGTCTGGCCGTGGAAGCCAATGTGCATCACAGCGCTTCAAATGCGATCGCGGAAAGCCCGATCATCCGGCACGAGGTGGCGGCTGGAAAACTGACGGTCGTGAAGGCTGTATACAAGCTTGGAAGCGGAGAAGTCCTTCGTCTGGGAGGCAATTTCGAGGAAGTAGTCAAGCACTAGAAGAAAAAGGGGACAGACTCCGAATTCTGTAGTTCAGGAGTTCGGAGTCTGTCCCCTTTTTCTCATCCTCTACTGCACGTCGAAGTACTTCTTGTACTCCTTGGTATCCACCTGGATCTGCATGCGACCTTCAATGAGGTTCTTGTTGTTCTCCATGCAGAAGCTTTCCAGAAGTTCTTCGCCTTTCATGCGCACGAAAACCCGCGAATTCCTGATCGGTGCGGTGTACATCTTCGGGTCTTCGATCGTCAGGTCATAAGCGATCCGGTCCGCATCCAGCAGGCGGAAGCGCTCGGTGATTTTCATTTCGGTGCTTGTTGGATGATCTGCGCCCACATCGAGATTGGTCCGGCCGTTGAACCCGTTGGACTCGATGATGAGCGTGTCGCCTTCATACCGGCCGACCGAATGACCGAACCACGATGGGTCCGGATTCACCGGAAGTTTACGCCCATCGGTTGGGACAACCTTGAAAACCGTGTTGGATTCAAACAGGATCGCAAGGCGCTCGGGAGTCTGAAGGATCTCCACCGGATACTCGGTTTGCCATGCTCGCGTGTAGCCCCAGGGCAGGCAGAACGATGTGTAGTCGAAGACCGGCTCGCTCATGATTTGCTGAGCCAGAGGCGTGAGGCCCACAGGTCCAGAGCCTTTGTGGCTGCAGCCGCTCTTGCCGGACCCGCACTCGGTGCCATTCGCATCTTTCATGACGTCATTCACGCGGGGGCGCGCCCAAACACCGTTGAAATTGGGTTTGCCGTCGTGCAGGCGTGGCGCCTGGCTGGTCTGGGCGGATGACGACGTGGGCGCGAGGAACAACGCAGCCACAACCACCACAGTCAGAATCGAAACATAAAATCGAATTCTCATCGAGCCTCCTCTTTCTTTCGTGCGGGAATATTCCGCGGGCATTATATCTTTACCGTCGATGAGCGCGAAACGAAGTTCATATACCGAATTGGCCCGGCTATTCCTGCGGCTTGGCTCGACATCATTTGGAGGGCCTGCCGCGCACATCGCAAACATGCACCGCGAAGTCGTGGAACGCCGGAAATGGTTATCGCGCCAGGAATTTCTCGACCTTCTCGGCGCAACCAATTTGATCCCCGGGCCAAACTCCACCGAACTGGCCATTCACATCGGGCGGAGCCGTGCGGGAATCCCGGGACTTCTTATTGCCGGCACAGCGTTCATTCTGCCCGCGGCGCTGATCGTGCTTGCGATTGCCTGGCTCTATGTCGCGATGGGGGTGTTGCCGCAGACAGGGAAGGTTCTGTACGGCATCAAACCCGTCGTGATCCCAATCATCCTGTACTCGATTTTCGACCTCGGCCGTGTTGCGGTGAAAACGAAGTGGCTGGCCTTGCTCGGCCTCGTTGCCGGTGTCCTGAACCTTGCTGGAATCGGCGAGCTTACTGTTCTGTTCGGCGCCGGCTTCGCCGCATTGATTCTGACAACGCGGCCGAAGGGAACGGCTCTGCCTCTCGTATGGTTTCTACCGGCCGCCGCCGCATCAACACTGGCACTGGGATTGTTACCGCTATTCCTGTACTTCCTCAAGGTCGGGTCGGTACTCTTCGGAAGCGGATATCTGCTTGTTGCTTTTCTTCAAGCCGACCTCGTCGAAGCTCGCGGATGGCTTACACAGAACCAGTTGTTGGATGCCATTGCAATCGGACAGATTACGCCGGGACCGCTGTTCACCACGGCGACATTTATTGGATACATTCTCCTCGGCACCTGGGGGGCCATCGCCGCGACAGCGGGTATCTTCCTGCCGGGTTTCTTTTTCGTCGCGGCCAGCCATCCGTTCGTCAGCCGCCTGAGGCAGATCACGTGGGCGCAGGCGCTGCTGGACGGCATCAACGTTGCAGCCGTTGCGCTCATGCTGGTCATGACGTGGCAGATCGGGCGCGCCGCGATTGTGGACGCCACAACGGCCGGTCTGGCGCTCGGTGGAGCCGCGGCCCTGGCGGTGTTCCGGCTGAATTCGGCGTGGCTGGTGATCGGTGGGGCCATTATAGGGTTCTTGAGCTGATGCGAGCTGAAGACATCGATACGGTTGTCCGCATCTTGAAGCGGGAAGTCCGGCAGTGGCCCGTACCTGCCATCGCGAAATATGTCGAGACGCCGTTTACGGTTCTCATCTCATGCCTGCTGAGCCTTCGCACGCAGGACCGCACGACGGTTGCTGCCAGCGACCGGTTTTTCGCCATTGCCCGCAATCCTCGGACAACCCTCGCCACGCCGGTCCCGGTGATCGAGAAAGCGATCTATCCCGTGTCGTTCTATCGAGTGAAGGCCAGGACGATTCATGAGATTTGCAGGGAACTGCTGAGCCGCTTCAAAGGCGAGGTCCCATCGACTATCGATGAACTGCTCACTCTGCCCGGCGTCGGCCGCAAGACCGCAAACATCGTGGTGACTCTCGCTTATGGCAAGGCAGGAATTGCCGTGGATACCCATGTTCACCGGATTTCGAATCGGCTGGGCTATGTCCACACCCGCACGGCGGATAAAACTGAAATGGCCTTGCGGAAGAAGCTGCCGCCTCGTTACTGGATTGTGTTTAACGATCTACTCGTCGCCTATGGTCAAAACCTGTGCAAGCCCGTTAGCCCGATATGCTCGAAGTGTCAGATCGCGGAGTTTTGTAAGCGGGTTGGGGTGAAGACCAGCCGCTAAAGCCCCGCGCCCACAAGTAATTTCAGCCGCTCTAGAACATCGACCTGCAACTCATTGGCTTCGGCGAACGTCCGCAGCTCTTCAGGGGAGAGTTCTTCGAGGCACCTCGGCAACCGGCGCGCGCAGGAATTGCACCCGTCGGTTGCATACAGTGAGTGGCTCTTCGTCGAATACGCAACGAGGCGCGAAGTCTCGCTATCGCGAAGCACGCGGCCGTTTTTCTCGTATTCATCGGGAACGGCCAGCCACACGTCGGGCATCTCGTTGCGCTGGCCGGCGACGAACTGGCGGATCGAATCGATATCAAATTGAATCAGGTCCTGGACAGGCTGTGACAGGGGGCGCTCGGTGAAATAGGCCAGATCCATCTGCTTTTCAGGCCTATTTTTCAAGCTCCCCCGCCACGATGTTCAGAGATCCCAGCGCGGCCACTGCGTCGGACAGGTATCCGCCTTTCACCATATGGCTGAACGCCTGGAAGATGTAGAAGCATGGCCCCCGGACCCGCAGCCGGTACGGCCGTTTTGTGTTGTTGCTGATGAGGTAGAAGCCAAGTTCGCCGTTCGCCGCTTCCCAGTAGGAATACACCTCGCCGATCGGCGGGATAATGCCGTCCTGAATCAGCTCGAAGTGGTTCATCAGGTCTTCGATGTTCGAGTAGACGCCTTTCTTCGGCGGCAGGCTGATGCGTCGATCGTCGATTTGAACGGGACCTTCGGGAAGATTCTCGAGCGCCTGCTTGATGATCCGAAGACTCTGGCGTATTTCTTCCATCCGAACGAGATAACGATCGAAGACGTCTCCGCTTTCTCCGACCGGAATGTCGAACTCGAACTTGTCGTAGTCGTAATTCGGGAACCACTTGCGGACATCGTAGGGCACGCCGGCGGCGCGGAGAGTAGGTCCGGTGAATCCCCAATCGATGGCATCCTCCGCGGAGATTGCAGTTATTCCCGAGGTGCGCATCTTGAAGATCCGGTTCTGCCGGTTCAGCTTTTCAAGATCGTCCACGTATTTGGGAATCGATTGCAGCAGCGCCCGGGCTCGCGTAATGAAGTCGGCCGGCACGTCATTCGCCACGCCTCCGATGCGGACGTAGCTGACGGTCAGGCGGCCGCCGCAGCACGATTCAATAAGATCGTAGATTTCCTCGCGCGGCCTGAAGCTGTACCAGAAATTGCTGATGGCGCCGAGGTCGACCAGGTTTGTGCCGATGCATACCAGGTGATCCGCAATTCGGCTGAACTCGGAGAGGATCACGCGGATGTACTGGGCGCGCTTCGGAATCTCGACGCCGAACATCTTCTCGACCGACATGGCGTACGCAACGCCGTTCATCATGGCCGACATGTAGTTCAGGCGATCGGTGTAGGGAATCACCTGCCAGTACATGTGTGTCTCCGACATTTTCTCGAAGCACCGGTGCAGGAAGCCGATCTCCGTATCGGCGTCGACGATTCTCTCGCCATCGACAGCGGCCTGGAGCCTGAACGTGCCGTGCATCGCCGGGTGTTGAGGGCCCATGTTCAGGATTTGTGGCTGCGCCAGCCCCATGGACTCCGCGTACTTCCTGGCGCGCTCGACCACCGGCAGGTCCACCGTTTCCGTGCACAGGGTGCGCTGGCCGGGAGGGAAGTCCCTGCGCAGCGGGTTTCCAACGAACTGCGAATGAGTGAGAATCCGGCGCAGGTCCGGGTGCCCCTTGAACTGGATGCCGAACATGTCGAATGCTTCGCGTTCGGCCCAGTCGGCGGACTTCCACACATCGAACATGGAATCGATGGTGGGATCTTCGGCAGGGACTGGTACCTTGATGCGAACGCGGTGCTTGTTCGAAAGCGACAGCAGGTGATATACGACGTCGTATCGCGCGGACCGCTCCGAAAGGTAATCGACCGCCGTCACATCGAGCAACATCTTGAAATTGAAATCGGGATCGGTCTTCAGGGTTCGCAGGACCTGCTTCGCGGTTTCCCGCTTGATGGAAATCGAGAGATCGCCGCGGAATTCGCGCATGCTGATCAGGTCGTCCGGGAATCGCTCCTTGAACAGGCTGGCGATCGGCCCCTGCACATCCTGTTTTTCCTCGAGGAACCGGACGAGCGCCCGCGGCGGGCGTTCGAGCGCGTGAACGGTCGCGTCGACTTCCGGAATCTTGAGGCGCTGCTGGCGCGGATGGCGTTCATACGACAGCCGCGTGTCGTTTTCGACCTGCTGCTGCAGTTTGATGATCGCGTCCAGAACGGCTTCGGGAACCGGCGGGCAGCCGGGAATGTAAACGTCGACGGGGAGGATTTCGTCGATGCCCTGCATCACGTGATAGGCGCGGTAGAAACCGCCGCACGTGGCGCATGCCCCCATCGAGATCACCCATTTGGGCTCGGCCATCTGATCGTAGATTTGCTTGAGGACCGGCCCCATTTTATCGTTGATCGTTCCGAGGACCATGAGGACGTCGGACTGCTTGGGCGAGAAGCGCACGACCTCCGACCCAAATCGCGCGAGATCGTAATGCGAGGAAACCGTGGCCATGAACTCAATGGCGCAACAGGCCGTGCCGAACGGATACGGCCAGAGTGAGCTCTTGCGCGCCCAGTTCACCAGAGAGCTGTACGAGGTGGTGAAGAAGTTCTCGTGCTCTCTCTTCTGTTCGATCTCTTCAGCTTTCATAAGCGATCGATTGTAACACGATGAATAATCCAGTATCGCCGGCCGGAATGAGACTCCTGCTGTTTGTTGCAGCGGTGTTCGTCTCTATTTTGCCGCCACGTTACAGGCGTTGGTGGCCCCAGGAAGGCAACGCGGATTTTGTCCGGGCGGCGGCGGTTTCGGGTCTCCTGCAGGTTGCCTTGTGCATCGTTCTCATGCTCGTGAATGTTCTGGATGGATTTCAGCGTGAGGTGATCGAGATCGGCATGATGTCGCTGAACCGGCCCGATGAAAAACTCGTTTTGCCGCGCGAGGGTATCGGCATCTTCGCGTTTGCCAATACGGTGTTTCAACCCGCAAACATGTTCATGTTCTACATGATGATCGAAGGATTCATCCGCGCCTTCGGGGCCTTTGTTGCCGGGCAGTCTTTGCCAACCCTTCCCCTCACTGTGGCCGCGGCGCTGCATGGAAAGGCAGAGGATCTTTACGGGAAGTGGAAAATGGGGCCGCCGGTCGTCGATCAGGTGGAGCGCGTTATGGACAAGGCCTATGACATGCGCGTCCTGAGCTGCCGGCCGAAGCCGGACTGGAACAGGCACATCACCGTAGAGTTTGAGGACCAGTTCTACCAGCTCATGCGAGAAGAGAAGAGGGAAGACGCTCGACCGTACGTTTATTACCTGCGCAAGAGTCCTGTCGGCCGGTTGGTTGTGGTAGTGCGCAAGTACCAGATCGACGATGTGCTCAAGCCTCCACCGCCGAAGGTATACCCCGGTGATCACAAAGCCACGTAGTGGCGAAACACTCTAGCCACGGGCGTGAGCCCGTGGAATTATTGGCGCCACATGCAACAGCCCCGGAGGGGCGGCACAACACTATGCCGCCCCTCCGGCGCTGGAACTACGGCTCGTATGCCAGATTCGGACGGAGCCAGCGTTCGAGTTCCGCTGGAGTCATGCCCTTGCGGGTGCTGTAGTCCTGCAATTGGTCCCGGGCAATCTTACCCACGCTGAAATATTTCGCGTCCGGGTGTGAGAAATAAATTCCGCAGACGGAACTTGCTGGCATCATCGCGAAGTTTTCCGTCAGCCGGATTCCCGTGTTCTTCTCCGCCTGAAGAAGATCAAACAACAGCCCTTTCTCCGTGTGATCTGGACTTGCAGGGTACCCCGGCGCGGGCCGGATGCCTCGATACCTCTCCCGGATCAAGTCCTCGCTCGACAGGTTCTCGCTTGTCCCATATCCCCATTCCTCCCGAACCTTCTTATGGAGATACTCCGCGAACGCCTCGGCCAGGCGGTCTGCCAGCGCCTTCGCCATGATGGAGCTGTAATCATCGTGCTCCTTTTCCAGGCTCGCGCACAGCGCATCCAGACCCTCGCCGGAAGTCACGGCAAACGCGCCAATGTAATCGGCCACACCGCTCGTTTCGGGCGCAACGTAATCGGCCAGGGCGTAGTTGGATTCGCCTTCCGCCTTCCGTGTTTGCTGCCGCAGCGTGTGGAATGTGGTGCGCACCGTCGTGCGCGTCTCATCGGTATACACCTCGATATCGTCGCCGGAGCTGTTTGCCGGCCAGAAACCGTAAACACCACGGGCGCGGAGCAGCTTGTCCCTGATGATTCGACTCAGCAGCGCCTGCGCATCGTCGAAGAGCTCCTGCGCCTTGGCGCCAATCCTTGGGTCCTTGAGGATGTCGGGATATTTTCCGCGAAACTCCCACGCGTGAAAGAAAGGCGACCAATCGATGAATCGCGCAATCTCGTCCAGTGGGACATTGTCGATCACGCGCAGATTGGTAAAGGCCGGCGCCGGGGGTCCGCCGTTGGACGACCAGTTGTACTGAAAACTCCGCAGCCGGGCTTCCGTAAGGCTCAGCATCGGAATCTCCGTCTGCCGGCTCAGGTACTTCTCACGCGCCGAGGCCTGGTCTCGGGCATTGGTTTCGACAAACTTCTCACGCAACCCAGGACTGATGAGATTGCTGGCCACGCCCACCGCGCGGGATGCGTCCAGTACATGAACCACGGGCCGCTTGTATGCCGGCGCGATCTTGACGGCGGTATGAATGGAACTTGTTGTGGCTCCGCCAATCAGTAGAGGAACCGAGAAGCCTTGCGTGTCCATCTCTTTCGCGACATGGACCATTTCATCCAGTGAGGGTGTGATCAGGCCGCTCAGGCCGATGATGTCGGCCTTGCGTTCGCGCGCCGTCTGGAGAATCTTGTCCGCCGGCACCATGACGCCGAGGTCGATGACCTCGTAGTTGTTGCAGGCCAGTACGACTCCCACGATGTTCTTGCCGATGTCGTGGACATCCCCTTTAACAGTTGCCAGCAAAATGGTTCCCTGATTTCCGCTGCTTCCTGCCTGCTTCCCGGCCTCCATATAGGGCAGGAGATGGGCCACGGCTTTCTTCATGACACGGGCACTCTTGACCACCTGGGGCAGAAACATCTTGCCGGATCCGAACAGGTCGCCGACCACATTCATTCCGTCCATGAGTGGACCTTCGATCACCGAGAGCGGTTTCGCGTACTTCAGCCTCGCCTCCTCGACATCGGTTTCGATGTACTCCACGACGCCTTTGATCAGGCTGTGTTTCAGGCGTTCTTCGACAGACCCCTCCCGCCATGCGGCTTCACTGGCTTCCGTGCGCCCGCGCTGGCGGACCGAGTCGGCGAACGTCAGCAATCGCTCGGTGGCATCGGGCCGGCGGTTCAGCAACACGTCTTCGACAAGATCGAGCAGGTCCTTTGGAATGTCTTCATACACGGCCAACTGTCCGGCGTTGACGATACCCATGTCCAGGCCCGCACGGATGGCGTGATACAGGAACGCGGAATGCATCGCTTCGCGTACAACGTTGTTGCCGCGAAACGAAAACGAAATATTGCTGATGCCTCCGCTGACTCTGGCCAGCGGCAGTTTCGCCTTGATCAGCCTTGTCGCTTCGATGAAGTTCACGGCATAGCTGTTGTGCTCCTCCATGCCGGTTGCGACGGTAAGGATGTTGGGATCGAAGATGATGTCCTGCGGCGGGAACCCGATGTCTTCCGTCAGAATCCGATAGGCGCGCGTACAGATTTCCAGCTTGCGTTCAATCGTGTCGGCCTGTCCGCGCTCGTCGAACGCCATGACGACAACGGCCGCGCCATACCGCAGCACCTTTCGTGCCTGCTCTTTGAACTTCTCTTCACCTTCCTTGAGGCTGATGGAGTTGACGATGCCTTTCCCCTGGATGCACTTCAGTCCCGCTTCGATGACTGACCACTTCGAGCTGTCGACCATGATCGGGACGCGTGCAATGTCGGGTTCGGCAGCGACCAGGTTGAGGAACCGGGTCATTGCGGCTTCCGAATCCAGCAGCCCCTCATCCATGTTGACATCGATGATCTGGGCGCCGCCTTCCACCTGCTGGAGCGCCACAGCGAGAGCCTCTTCGTATTGGCCGGAAAGAATCATTTTTGAGAATCGCGGCGACCCGGTCACATTGGCGCGCTCGCCAATGTTGACGAAGTTGAGATCGGGCCGCAGCGTCAGCGGTTCAAGCCCGCTCAGTCTCGTATAGGGCTTCGGCTTGGGCAGGACTCGCGGTTTGAGGTTGCGTACAGCATCCGCGATCGCCTTGATGTGCGCCGGAGTCGTGCCGCAGCAGCCGCCGACAATGTTCAGCCAGCCGTTCGCCGCAAAATCGCGCAGAAGCTCGGACGTCTCTGCAGGAAGTTCGTCATAGCCTCCGAATGCGTTCGGCAAGCCTGCGTTCGGGTAGCAGCTCAGGTATACCGGCGCAATATCGGAGAGTTCCTCCATGTAGGGACGCATTTGGCGTGCGCCGAATGCGCAATTCATTCCAACCGAAAGCATCTTTATGTGCGAGACGGAGTTCCAGAAGGCTTCGATGGTTTGCCCGGAGAGCGTGCGTCCGCTTGCGTCAGTGATCGTGACAGAAACCATGACCGGCACTCGGTGGCCGCTGTCGGCAAAATATTTCTCGAATGCAAAGAGTGCGGCCTTGGCATTCAGCGTGTCGAAAATGGTTTCGGCGAGCAGAAAATCCACTCCGCCGTCCATCAGGCCGCGCGTTTGCTCGTAATACGCATCGACAAGCATGTCGAATGTAGTCGCTCGAAACGCGGGGTTGTTGACGTCGGGAGACAT
Organism: Candidatus Sulfopaludibacter sp. SbA3; assembly: GCA_945865815.1. GTDB lineage: Bacteria > Acidobacteriota > Terriglobia > 20CM-2-55-15 > 20CM-2-55-15 > CAMBFR01. Next base: position 14,423 of record CAMBFR010000047.1, on the reverse strand, counting down.
GGATGCCGTGCGATTGGTCGGGCCCACCGCGCCGGCAACGAATCGGGGTTTATGCGGCTCCCTGGCTGTGAACTCATCGGCTTCGGCGCGCGCAATTTTCGCTGCAGAGAGATTCAGGTCATATACCTTCGATTCCATTCCGTAATCCGATTGAGAGATCGAATTGGAATTGAAGGTATTGGTCTCGATGATGTCGGCGCCGGCTTCGAGATACTGCCGGTGGATGCTTCGGATGACGTCGGGCCGGGTCAGGTTGAGAAGGTCGTTGTTTCCTTTGAGATCGGAAGGATGATCGGTGAACTGCCCGCGATAACCTGCCTCGTCGAGGTTATAGCTTTGAACCATCGTGCCCAGCGGGCCGTCGAGGATGACGATCCGCTCGCGGAGCAGGCGTTCAATTGCCATTTCGGAATGTGTTGGTGTGAATGTGTTGTCCTCCGACAAGGATTTTACCCTAGAATTTCGCGGTGGCTCCACGCATCGTCGATTATCATCACGTCACTCACAATATAACCCGGCCGAACATTGCCGCGGCACGCCGTTTCTACGGGGAGATTCTCGGTTTGCGGGAGATACCGACAATGGGCGATCCGGGCGGGCAGCGGCTCATATGGTTCGCGCTCGGAAGCAAGCAGTTGCACCTTATCATTCGCGACGAGCCGGAGTCGGTTTCCAGCCGTCATATTGCTACATCTGTGGATGACTTCGATTCCTTTATCGCCCACCTTGAAAACACCGGCGTGCGGCTTGAAGAGCCGCACGCCGGCCAGTTCTGGTCGCGCCGTGCCGACGGCAGCCGCTTCGCGTTCTGCTACGATCCCGACGGAAATCGAATCGAGTTGATGGAGAAGCCAGGTTCATGAACAAGTCCGGGTTTGGCACATTTCGGTCGGTCGTGCTGTGGCTGTTTTTGATCGGCTATGTAGTCGGCATCATCTGGCTCCATAAGGCAGGGAATCAAACGGCTGCGAGACTGATGACATTCCTGGGGCTGGAGCCCTACCTGTGGTCGATGAGAGCGCTGGCATGGATAGGCGCGGCAGGCATCTGTTTCTGGCTCGTGCGCCACTTTTACAGAAATCCCGCAAGGTTCAGAAGACTCCTTGTATTGATACCAATCGCAGTGGTCATGGACCTGAGCTTGATTGTTGTTCCAGTCGAGAGAATCCACTATGTTCAGTACGGCTTTCTGACGTGGGTTGCTTACAAGGCGACTGGAAAGCAGGCTCTTGCCGGACTGATGGGATTCGTAATCGGCGCCGTGGACGAAGCTTTTCAATATTGGATCCTTTATGCAGGCGATCCCGTGATCTACTTCGACTGGAATGACATTGCGCTGAACGCTATGGGTGTGCTGGCTGTACTGCTGTTTGTACTTCCGGGAGAGCCACTGGGGAATCTTCCCAAGAAACCCGTTTTTGCGGCGATCGCTGTTTGGATACTGGCAGTCAGTCTGCTGGTATTTGCATTCAACCCGGACCAGTATCTTGTGAGAAACGATCCGTACGAAGGGAAGGGTACCTTCTGGATCACGTCCGGGATCAACACGACGTACCACGTGATGAGCGCTCTGGAAGGCCTCATCCTGCTGGGGACTATTGTGATCTTAACGGCCGGATACTATTTGCCAAGCCAATCGAGTAGCTCGTCTGGGAAACCGGTCCGTGTTGAGACGGTATAGCTGAATTCGAGCGACAATCGTGTCTTGTGCCTGGGTGGCGGAACTGGCAGACGCACCGGACTTAAAATCCGGAGCCCCGCAAGGGGCGTACGGGTTCGACCCCCGTCCCGGGCATTGAATCAAAGAGTTTCAAACCTTGCCCATCGCGATCTTTCGGCAAACAAATTCCGTGTCAAAAAATCGGTGGAACGGCTCCCGAACTAAAGGAACAATGGCTTCATGAACGCAATGCCATCGATCAAAGAAATGCAGCGCGCCTATCTTCAGAAAGACACGACCTACGACGGCATCTTCTTTCTGGGCGTGCGGACAACCGGAATTTTTTGCCGTCCATCGTGTTCGGCGAGAAAGCCGTTGCCAAAGAATGTGAACTATTTTTCGAGTGTCCGCGAAGCTGTTTTTGCGGGGTACCGGCCGTGCAAGCGGTGCCGTCCGCTGGATACCGACGGCCGGCCTCCGGACTGGGTGGGGCGCGTGCTGGCTTTGGCTGATGGCGCCGATGGCCGGGAGGAGAGGATCCGGGACTCCGAAGTGCGGAGTGCCGGCATTGATCCGTCTCGCGCCCGCCGCTATTTCCAGAAGCATTACGGCATGACATTCCAGGCCTATTGCAGGGCGCGGCGAATGGGCGCTGCGTTGGATCAGCTTCGGCGGGGAGCAGCGCTCGACGATGTCGCTCTCGGTAACGGTTACGAATCGCACAGCGGGTTCAGAGACGCGTTTGCCCGCACCTTTGGACGTCCGCCCGGGACGAGCCGTGGCGCGGACTGCCTTCTGGTCTCCTGGATCGAGACGCCGCTCGGGCCCATCATCGCGGCCGCCAATGACAACGGACTATGTCTGCTCGAGTTCACGGATCGCCGAATGCTGGAAACGCAATTCCGCACGCTGAAGAAGCTGTTTTCGTGCGCCATCGTTCCCGGTGACAACACGCATCTGGAACAGCTCAGAAAAGAACTCGTGAAATATTTCGCGGGCGGCCTGAAGAAATTTTCGGTTCCTCTTGTGTATCCGGGCAGTCCGTTTCAGGAACGGGTATGGAACGAGTTGCTGCGCATTCCATACGGCGAAACGCGGTCTTATGAAGACCTGGCAGTGCGGGTCGGCTCGCCGAATGGGCAGCGCGCGGTCGGACACGCCAATGGGACAAATCGAATTTCAATAGTCATACCCTGTCATCGTGTGGTGAACAAGGATGGAAAGCTCGGCGGCTACGGAGGGGGGCTATGGAGAAAACAGTATCTGCTGGATCTTGAGAAAGGGAAGCGCAGCCTGCTGGATTAGGCGTGCGACCGGTGTGCTGGTCCGCTGAAACAAAAAGGCCCGGGGCCATTCGGCTCCGGGCCTTTTCTCCTACTGAGAAATTCGGACTACTGCTGAACGTCGGCAGGAGTGCAGTTGCCCGACTCACACCGGTTATTCTCAGTGCAGGAGTATTCGTAGAGTTCCTGACCGGCCGGCATCTTCACAAACACCCGCGTGTTCTTGATGGGCTTGGTGTAGAACTTCGAATCGGTGAACGTGTATTCGACGGTCATGTGCGTGGCGTCGGTCATCGTCATGCGCTCAATGACGCGCAGCGCGTCGCTGTGCGGATTCTGAGCCGTGTCGAGCCACGTTCTGCCATTGAAACCGCCGCTTTCGATAACCAGCGTGTCGCCTTCCCATCGGCCCGCTGAGGTTCCGCGCCATGTCGGATCCAGTTGGGCGTCGGGAGGAAGCGGCTGGCCGCTGATCGGCACCATGTGATAGGCATTGTCCTGTTCCCACATGATTGCCAGACGGCTCGGATGAGCGACGTATGCATGCGGGTACGGGGTGCCAAAGGACCGGACGTATCCCCACGGCAGGCAGTGAGCGCCGTAGTCGAACGTCGTGGGTTTGTTGTTCTTGTCTTTTTCGGCTTTTCCGGCGGCTGTGAAAGGCATTTGGCCGTTCACGACATCTGTCTTGCTGGTGCAACCCATAGTTCCGCCAGCACAACCGTTGGCATCTCTGCCGACATCACCCGTTCGCGGATGGTCCCAAACGCCAGTGAAGTCCGGTTTACCATTCTGCATGCGTGGTATAGCGCCTCCGCCCTGGGCGTCAGCCGGCATCGGTGCCAGAGCTACAAGCACAAATGCGCCAACAAGCAGCAAAGCGAAGCCACACTTCGAATTGAAAATGCTCTTCATGTCGAAATCTCCTTGGTTACCGGCTTATAGCGAACTATCGCGGGAGAACGTCTTCGGCGCCAGCGGTGAATACCTGCCGGCCGTCCGCAAAGGTCACTCTGCCGCCCGATCCGTTGGTTGAGCCATCTTTTGCCATGAAGCCTTCAACCTTGATGGTGTCGCCGATTTTCAAGGCCGTTCGGGGAACGCCACGCCGTGTCAACTGGCCCGGTGCGCCACCAGAGAAGCCCCATACGCCAGATCGGCCGGTGACTTCGTCTTTGCCTTCAACGTAGAACCAGATGTGAGGATTCATCCACTCGACCTTCTTCACAACGCCCGTAACTTTCAGGGGTTTCTTATCATCGAACTCCGCGGCAAACGCGTGATGCGCTACAAGAGGCTTGGCGGCCAACAGCACTCCGAAGCTCAGGGCGGCAACAGCAATCAGTAAATTCCGTGACATCGTGACCCTCCTAAATTTGGGTTAACTGGAAGTATTGATAAATCTGGCAGGAGTCTAAACAAACACCCTTTGAATGTAAAGAAATGAGCGGCTGCGAATGCAAGCCCGATAGGGCGCGGCCATCAAGAAAATGAGCGGCGTTTCACTGGCCCGTCATTTCTACTATTCCGCCCTCTTCAACCGCGACATTCATAAAGACCTGACCTGTGCGATCGGGCGTCAGCCGGATCGGATTGGGTTCCCGGTTTAAGTAACGATCGAAGACTCTTACGGTGTATTGCCTGATGCCCGCGGGGCCGCGCATCCGTCCCACGATCCGGTTGCCGTCGGTTGCATTCATGACATAGACCGTTTTGTCGGCTGCGGGGAGTTCTGAAAAATCCAGGTTCCGGATGTATGCAAACGTCCGCTCTTTGCCTTCAATTTTGTGGTTCGGTACATGCAACTGACCGAATGGCGAGAGCTGGCCCCCGACGAGATCCTGTTGAAACGCTCGATAGAAACCGATCCACGCCCGGAGCATGTCGCGAGTTGAAGGCGCCATCTCCGTCAGATTCGGCCCAAAGGCCGGAACTCCAACCATGACGGACGTCATGATGAATTTCGCAACTTCAGTGTCCTCTGTGGATGGCGGCCAGTACAACTGATCCGACGCGAAAACCACGCCTTTGCTGAACGGGCGGAGCCGCAGCGCACTCAGCCGCATCCGATCGAAGTCGCCAGGGGAGTCCTCGCTTTGCCACACGTTGGCGAAAGACTTGTTGTTGAGGTTCGCGTATTTGGCACGGAAGTGAACGGTCGCTCCAGGGTTCGTTGCAAGAATCGTCGATTTGACTGTCTCGAGATCGGCGCGAAGCCCCTCGCCGAAGGTGCTGTAATTATGAACATGGGGAGCGACGCAATAGACGGCGAGACCGTCGATAAAATCCAGCCAGTACCCGTCCGGTTTGTATTTTGCCGCCATTTCCGTGAATAGATCGCGCAGGTACATTTGGGTGCCGCGTATTCGGGGGCACAGGTTCACGGTCTCCAGGTTCTCGCCGCGAGGCAAGACGAAAGGAGAAGATGTCAGGCCGGACCATCCCGGAAGGGAACTGAAGTCGCTGGGAATCTGAATGTGGAGATTGCGGGTTCGCGCGTAGCGTTCCGAAGCGCGTCCGACGGCAAACGGTTGCAGCCAGAGTTGGACTCCAAGATTGTGCTCCAGCCGAATCGATTCAAACGTGCCCGCGAGGTCTTTGAATTTATCAGAAGGTGGCGCGTAGTCGCCGGTTTTGCCATTCAGCCATTTCGCGTACTCGCCGGTGGGAGCGTCCCACCCGGAATCGGCCAGGTACAAACCGGCGCCGACCTCTGAAGCCTGCTTCGCTGTTTCGAGATACAAGCTTTCGTGAACGTTGTCTCCGGACCAGTACCACGTATCGTAAACGGGGTCATAGGCGTGTTCGCCGATAGGGAAGGGCTGGTAACCATTGGCGGCGTCTACCCAGTCTGCATAAGCCGCAGCGGTATCAAACCAGTCACTCGATGTTCCGGTGGAAATGAAAAAATCGTGTTCGAATACGGCCGCAGCTCTCGGTGTTACCGCCGTGAGCCGAAGCTGGTAAAAGCGGCTTGCTGAGGGACCGCCTTCAATCAAGACGGAGAGATCCTGCTGGCGCAGTCCCATGGCGACGAGGTTTTTCCCGTCTGCGGCAACAGCCGCGACATACGGAATTCCGTAATTCGGAGCGGAAACGGCTCGGATGTTGTGAAACGCGTCGGTGGACATCACATCATCCGACTTCGCCTCGGATGACGGATACCAGATCGCCTGGATCTCCGGCCTGGGGATGCGGACATCCACCTGAAAATGACTCAAGGAAAACCGTTCTCCGGAATGCTTTCTCACCCGCGTGCGGACAATGCTGCCTCCGGAAGCTGGAGTCTCCGTTATCTGGACGACGTATAAGGCGTCATCAAAAGTGGTTGTGCGGCCCGCGCGTTCGACGCTGAAATTGCCGGAGCGCCCGAGGATGCCGAGCCCTATATTTGCCGTGACTCCCCCGGCGCGGACCGGAAAGAGGACACCGCTCTGCGACGATCCCTTCGGTATCTGGACGAACAGGACTGTGGCCAGGATTGCCACGGATATAACGATGTAAGTCTTTAACACTCTTGTTTTCACCTTAAGAATCTTGATATAAGCTGCCCGGATTCTTCCCAGCAGGTTAAAGGCCAAGCTCAGGAAAGGCTTTGATGAGGCAGGAGGCTTGCCGGCGTTACCTATATCTGGTGTTTGTATTGGCGCTGGCCATCCGGGTTGCCTATGCGGTGATTACACCGCCGTTTCAGGCGCCTGATGAGTATTCCCATTACAGCTACGTGAAGTTTGTTCACGACTCTCGCCAGCTTCCCGTACAGTCGAATGCGACGGTTCGGCCCGAAGAGTTACAGTTCCACCAGCCTCCTCTGTATTACACGCTGATCTCGCCACTGTTCCCGTCCACGAACTTGATTGAAGGCCGCCAGGCCTTGCCCCTGCGTGGCATCAATATTCTGTTGTCGATGCTGACCATATGGGTTGCCTATCAGTTCGCTTTGAACGTTTGGCCGAACAATCGGTTTAACGTTGCGTTCATCTGCACCTGCGTGGCCTTCCTGCCAACCTACAGTTACATTTCTGCGACAATCCGCAATGGTGTACTTGCGACATTTCTTTGCTCGCTGGGTTTCTATCTGTGCGCGAAAATTTTCGGCAAGAACGATGGACGGGATTCTTCGTGGGGTTGGATAGGGATCATTGGTGGCCTGGCCGCCATTTCGAAGCTTACGGCGATGGGTTTCGTCGCCGGCGCCGGTCTGGCGATATTGGTGACTGCCCCCTCCTGGCGCACGCTGGTACGGCGCGCGGCATGGTTCGGACTCGGTTTCGTGTCGGTTGCGGGCTGGTGGTTCGCAAGGAACTGGTTTCTGTACGGGCATCCCGTGATGGTTGTCGAAACCGGTTTCCAGTCCGCGCATGCAGACATGGATCTCCTGCCGCATATCCGGTCCATGTGGATCGTCATCTTCAAGACGTTTTGGGCGGTCTTCGGACGGATCAATGAAATCTATTTTCAGGATATCTACCGATTCTTCTGGTGGTTCAGCGGAATTGCGTTCCTGGGCCTGATACGCTACGCGGTCCAGCGGCGGCAGGATATTCCCAACGGACTACTGACGTGTCTCACCGGAGCCCTTGCAGTGTCTTTTGGGCTGACGACTTATTACGCCTACAACTACGACAGCGATCAGGGCCGGTATATGTTTCCTGTCCTGATTCCGATCGCCACATTCATTACCTTGGGTTTTAACGCCCTGGTTCCAGCGCGCTGTCGTCAGTGGGTCCTCTATTGCGTCCTCTTTGCGCTGGCGGGTGTGAATACCGTGGTCCTGTACCGGCTCGCGACGATTTACGGATAGGTCCGGTCGCTCAACTCCTTACCAGGTCCCTGAAGCAATCTGAAGAGTAGTCCCTTGCCACCTTCGACGATTTCGAGCCTCGTTTCATATAAGGAGGACTGGGAAATCGTGGACACCGGTCGAGTGCCTTGTGGTAGCAGTTCTGCTCGGCTTCGCGAATGGTCTTTCCTTTCGCGCGAACGACGGTAACCGATTTTGCGGGATTGCCGTCCCGGGCCATTTTCAACCAGCAATCGTATTGACCGTTTTGTCGAGACAGTTCGATGTAGAAGTAGTCGCCGTTGGGAAATGTGCGCACAGGGGCTGAAATAACCACCACATCTTTGGGTAGCCGGGCCATGAATAAAAACCTCCGCTCGGGTTGCCGTATGAAGGGACGGATTTGAACATAGTGTCCGGCCTTTGTAAATAGCCTCAGAACACTTGCTGTGCGTGGGTTTCAGCCAATATGGGCATCGGGACCGGCGTGGTTTGTGGCTAGGAAAATTTTGCCATCTGCTACGATAGCGTGGGTATGGGAAATTCATCAGCATTGCGTCTCGCGATGGCGCAGATCAACGTTATCGTGGGTGATATCGACGGAAATGCCGACAGGATCGGCCAATGGATCGACCGCGCCCGGGAAATCCAGGCAGACGTCGTGACTTTCCCCGAGTTGGCGGTCACCGGTTATCCTCCGGAGGACCTTTTGCTCAAGCCCCAGTTCATCGACCGAAACCTGGCAGCGCTTCAAAAAATTGTTTCGCGCACGCGTGATATCACCGCGGTGATCGGATTTGTAGATCGACAGGACGACATTTTCAATGCGGCTGCCGTCGCTCACGACGGGAAAGTAGTAGCCGTCTGCCACAAGATGTACCTGCCGAACTACGGCGTGTTCGATGAATTCCGTTATTTCCAGCCGGGCGCCCGATCGCCGGTTCTGCGAGTCGGGAAAGCGACCATCGGCATCAGCATTTGCGAGGACATCTGGTATCCGGAAGGACCCGTCTCTGAACAAGCGCTTTTCAGCGGCGCCGAAATCATCATCAATATTTCTTCATCGCCTTACCACGCCGGAAAGCGGCATTGGCGCGAGCGCATGCTGGCGACTCGAGCGGCCGATCTTACCGCAATCGTCGCGTACAACAATCTCGTCGGCGGACAGGACGAACTGGTTTTTGATGGGGACAGCCTGGTATTCGACGAACTGGGCAATCTTGTGGCGCGCGGAAAACAATTTGCTGAAGATCTCGTGGTCGTGGACCTCGATGTCGAATCCGTCTTCCGGCAGCGGCTCCGCGATCCTCGCCGCCGCCAGCAAAAAACATCCGAAAGTGTTACCACCGAGGTCGTCCACATTGCGGCCCGGGCGAACGGGCGCTCACCGATCGAGGCGCATGCTCGAGAGGCGCCACTCTCGGATGAGGCCGAGATCTACACCGCGCTTGTCCTCGGAACCCGCGACTATGTGGTCAAGAATGGATTCAAGAGGGTCGTGCTCGGCCTTAGCGGAGGAATCGATTCCGCTTTGACGGCCTGTATCGCTGTTGACGCGCTGGGCGGCGGGAACGTCGTCGGCGTGCTGATGCCTTCGGAGTTTTCATCTCCCGGCAGCGTTGAAGATTCAGAGCAGCTTGGAAAGAATCTCGGCATTGATCTGATGACGATCCCGATCACGGACGTCTTCGAATCCTATAAGAGGTCGCTGAAGGCCGGCTTTCGAGACGCGAAACCGGACGTGACGGAAGAGAACCTTCAGGCCAGGATCCGCGGCAATTACCTGATGTCGCTCTCAAACAAGTTTGGATGGCTCGTCCTGAGCACGGGCAACAAGAGTGAGATCAGTACCGGGTACTGCACCCTCTATGGCGATATGGCCGGCGGGTTTGCCGTGCTCAAGGACGTGATGAAGACGACCGTGTACCGGTTATCCGATTACTACAATCGCGTCGCCGGAAGCGAGCGTTTGCCGCGCGCGATAATCGAGAAGCCGCCGTCGGCCGAGTTAAGGCCGGACCAATTCGATACGGATTCGCTGCCGCCTTACGAGGTTCTCGATCCGATTCTGAAGGCATACGTCGAAGAAGATCGCAGTGTTTCGGAAATGATCGGCATGGGATTCGATGAACAACTTGTCGTGCGAGTCATCCGGATGGTCGATTCCAACGAATACAAACGGCGTCAGGCGGCGCCGGGCGTGAAGATCACGCCTCGCGCTTTTGGCCGTGACCGGCGGATGCCGATAACGAACCGATTCAGGTAGACGTTCAGGCAGACGTGCAATGCACAAGCCATTTGAAATTCTCGAGCAGTGGGTAAGGGAAGGGCGGATCACTATTGCGGAATCTCCCGAGACCCTCGATTCCCATCTCGATCGGATGGAGGCCGCGTTTGAATCCCTTCCCGGTCACCTGCCGGACGGGGAACTGTTCGATTTCGCCATGCGCGACGTCAAGGCACTGGGCTGGAGCGCCGGTCCGTTGCACCATCGTCCTCCGCTCGAGATTCAACCCCAGAACGACGAAGCCGAAGCGCTGCGGGTGCTTGAAGAATTCCTTCGCAATGGCAATATCGACGTCGAGGACAGCGCCGAATATATCGAAGGATCGGTCCACCCGCATGGCCGGTTGTATTTAAACGATCTTCGATCCGGCCGCTTTTCGATCCAGGCCCACCTGGACCTGCATGGCCTCAACCAGCAGGAGGCTCGTTTCGTTCTGGACGAATTTCTGTTGGAGTCGGTCCGGGCCGGTTTCAGTTGTGTCCGCGTGATTCACGGACGCGGCCGCCACTCGCACAAGAATCCCATCTTGAAGGAAAACGTTCAGCGCTGGCTCTGCACGCGGCGGCTCAGCCGCCACGTCATCGCCTACACCTCCGCGCGGCGATGCGACGGAGGGGGTGGCGCCGTTTACGTGCTGTTGAGGAAATAGAGAGAGCGGCGCTGCTTTCGTTCGACCGCAGACCCTCAAGGCTGAAGGTAACCGTGTATGAGCCGATTGGTAGTAGTGGAAGAAGATAGATGCCGGAGTCGTTGGTCTCAGTTTCATATTCATCCACTTGTCGATTGTTTGGAGAGCGGCACCCGGTCGGCGCCCTACGGGTGTGTACTATCGCCCGCCCGTGTTTCGGTCCAGTTGCAGTTTTGTGAAGAAGTAATAACGTTGGACGGCAACATACGCACCCAAACTCAGGAGGGGACAAATTCATTGACACGTTTAAGTTCCCGATGTTAACTGCCGGTATTATTTCCTGGCTTAACTTTTTCTTCGCTGGCGGAAGGCCTGCGGGAGGACCTCATAACGATACGGGCAATAAGGTGGACTAGAACGATCCTTGGCTGGATAGGAATCTCGTTTGTGGGAGCCAGTTCCCTTCACGTTGACGCGCAGCAGTCACTGATTCCTGCTCCCGCGGCGATAGTCGAGCATCGTGCGGTTCTTGACCGCTACTGCGTCACTTGCCACAACGAGAATCTGAAGACCGGCGGCCTGTCTCTGAGCAGCGTGGATCTGTCGAATCCCGCCCGCGACGCCGAGATCTTTGAAAAAGTGTTGCAGAAACTTCGGGGCCGCGCAATGCCGCCTCCCGGCGCGCGGCGGCCCGATGATGCCACCTATGATTCCTTCTCTGGTTATCTGGAAGGAACACTGGACCGCGCGGCCGCGGCTAATCCCAATCCCGGTCGCACGGCGGCGATTCATCGCCTCAATCGTGCCGAGTACACTAACGCGATTCGCGACTTGCTTGCGGTTGAAATTGATGGTGCGTCGCTTCTGCCTGCGGACGATTCGAGTTACGGATTCGACAACATTGGGGACATCCTTTCCGTATCACCTATTCTGACTGAAGCATATATGTCCGCGGCGAGGAAGATTAGCCGCCTCGCTATTGGGAATCCCGATACGCTTCCGGTATCGCAAACGTACGATCTGCCCAAGTACCTCATGCAGGAAGACCGCATGAGCGAAGACCTCCCGTTTGGGTCGCGCGGCGGAATCGCGATTCGCCATCACTTCCCGCTGGACGCCGAATATGTCATCACAATTCGGCTGCAAAGAAACTCCAAGACCGATGTCGTTGGCCTGGCCAAAACACGCCAGCTTGATATTCGCCTGGATGGCGCAAGGATCAAGTCGTTCAATGTTGGCGGAGAAAACCGGGCGCCCGCTGGGGAAGAAAAGGATGCAGGTTTGGAAGTACGGGTACCGGTGAAGGCCGGCATGCGCTCCCTTGGTATCGCGTTCCTAAAAGTAACTTCGGAGCCTGAAAGAGCGCTTCAGCCCCGAGTGACGGATTATGCGTATTCCGAGGATCCTGTGTACGGAAATTACGAAATTGAGTCCGCGCTGGGCAGTGTCACTATCGCCGGGCCATTCGACGCCAGCGGGCTGGGAGAAACTGCGAGCCGCCAAAGGATTTTCTCATGCAGACCCTCCGGCAATCGTGTAGCCAATCCGGATGACGAGTCCTGCGCCCGTCAGATTCTTTCCACGCTGTCACGCCTCGCTTATCGGCGGCCTGTCGCTGATGAGGATCTGCAGCCGCTGCTCCGTCTGTATAGAGACGTGCATAATGATGCCGGCTTCGAGGAAGGAATCCAGGTAGCGATCCAAAGAATACTGGTTGATCCACGGTTTATATTCCGCATCGAACGGGATCCGCCGAACTCGGCGCCGGGCGCTGCTTATAGCATCAGCGATGTCGAGCTTGCCTCCCGCTTGTCATTCTTCCTGTGGAGCAGCATCCCTGACGAGCAGCTTCTCGATTTGGCCCAGCAGGGCAGACTGAAAGATCCCGCGATACTCGAACAGCAAGTGCGACGGATGCTCGCCGATCTCCGATCAAAGGCGTTGGTGAGCAATTTCTTCGGACAGTGGTTATATCTGCGTAACGTGCAGAAAGTGTGGCCGGATCCGGACGTGTTTCCCGATTTCGACCAGAACCTGCGGGAGGCATTCCAGCAGGAGACCGAGCTTTTCCTGGAAAGCATGCTGCGGGAAGACCGGTCCGTACTGGACATGCTGAATGGAGATTACACGTTTGTCAACGAACGGCTCGCGCGGCACTATGGCATAAGGAACGTTTACGGCAGCCATTTCCGGCGCGTTGCGGTCACCGACGAGAACCGGAAGGGTTTGCTGGGTCAAGGAAGTATTCTGACGCTGACTTCTCATGCCACCAGGACCGCTCCAACAATACGCGGCAAGTGGTTGATGGAAAATATCATGGGCACGCCCCCGCCGCCCCCGCCAGCCAACGTTCCGTCATTGCGGGAGGGAAAGAAGGATGGCAGGCAGCTCACAATGCGTGAGCAACTCGAGGAGCACCGGGTAAATCCAGCCTGCGCGAGCTGCCATCGGTTGATGGATCCCCTGGGCTTTGCCCTCGAGAATTTTGACGCCACTGGCAAGTGGCGAGCTATTGATGTGGATGGTCGAACTCCCATTGACGCGTCAGGAGTACTGCCGGATGGCACCCGGTTTCAGGGCCCGGTCGAACTCCGAACATTATTGATGAGCCGGCCAGAGCAACTGGTCACGACCCTCAGCCAAAAGCTCATGACATATTCGCTGGGCAGGGGGATTGAGTATTACGACGCACCGACGCTTCGCAGGATCACCCAACAAGCCGCTGTTAGCGGCTACCGCTGGTCATCGATCATTTTGGGCATCGTCAAGAGCATGCCCTTCCAGATGAGGAGATCACAGTCATGATGGTTTTCAAGAAGGCTATTCCCCGCCGCACCTTTTTGCGCGGACTCGGCACTACGCTGGCGTTGCCCCTGCTTGACGGTATGATCCCGGCCCTGACAGCCCAGGGAAAAACAGTCGCCAAACCGGCGGCCCGCCTATCCATTGTCTATCTCGCGAATGGAAGGATCATGGATAAATGGACGCCGAAGACGGAAGGAGCCGGATTCGAATTCTCACCAACGCTTCAGCCCCTGGCCCCTTTTCGAAATCAGGTTCTCGTGCTGAGCGGCCTCAATCACGAAGCCGGCCGGGCGCAGCTTGGCGAAGATACCGGAGACCATGGACGGGCTGGCGCTACTTATTTGACGGGAGTTCACCCGAAAAAGACGGAAGGCGCGGACATGCGCGCGGGACTTTCGATGGACCAGCTTGCTGCCAGGGAACTCGGAAAGCACACGCAGTTGGCTTCGCTCGAGTTATGCCTCGATTCCAGCGATCTGCTGGGTCAGTGCGAAGCCGGCTATAGCTGTGCCTACATGAACACAATCTGCTGGCGGACTCCGACGACCCCTGTAGCAATGGAAAACCGTCCGCGCGCGATATTCGAACGAATGTTCGGCGACAGTGATAGCACAGACCCGGCAGTACGGCTTCGCCAGATCAAGAGAGACCGCAGCATTCTCGATTCGGTGACCGAAAGCATGGGCACTCTCCTGGCTGGACTCGCCCCAAGTGACCGTACCAAGCTCTCCGAGTATCTCGACGCAATCCGGGACGTGGAGCGCCGTATCCAAACCGCCGAAGAACAATCTTCTCGTGAACTCCCGACGTTGGAGCGGCCGGCCGGCATTCCCGACACTTTTGCGGAACACAGCAAGATCATGTTTGACCTGCAGGTGCTGGCGTTCCAAACCGACATGACCCGAGTCATCACGTTCATGATGGGACGGGAGTTTGGCAGCCGGACCTATCGCGAGATCGGGATTCCCGACGGTCAC
>CAMBFR010000046.1 GCA_945865815.1 Candidatus Sulfopaludibacter sp. SbA3 | reverse complement strand
AGAAAGAAGAAGGCAGCCTGATGGAAATGTGCAAAACCCTGCTGGGTTTCGCACATTTCCACAGGCACGGCGGCGATGAACTTAAAACAACAAAACCGGACAGATCACTTGCTACAAAAACCGGACATTTCTACTTGCTACCGACACCCTTTTTCATTCAGGAAGTCTTTGATCTGAAAATGGGAATTCACCCGTCAGACCCCGAATTAGACCACTACCGGATTTTCCGGATTTTGAGGTACTGCCGCTCACGCTCAATTTCGCCGCCCGAGGGGCGTCCGGTTAAAACACGCTCCAGTGAACCACTTCCTTTCTGATATAGTATTGGATCGAAATGCTCGTCAAAGTCTAGATAGGCAAAGGGAAAGGAGAATCAGAAGGTGTCAGATCACTCCCCTCAGACTCTACTGGTTGAGGATAAAAAAAAGGATAGTGGAAATATTGTAATCAACGATTTCAGTATCCAGGTCGCAACCGTCAACGGCTCCGGCAGCCAATCTTCTAATAGCGTCCTCATGCGTTCCATTTTTCAGATGGGAATTCCCGTCAGCGGTAAGAACCTGTTTCCGTCCAATATCGCCGGCCTGCCGACCTGGTTTACGATTCGCGCGAACAAAGACGGATGGATCGCGCGGCGCAAGGAAATCGATTTCCTGATTGCCATGAATGCGGAGACGGCGCGCGAAGACGTCATGTCGCTGGATCCGAACCGGGCCGTCGTTTACGAAGAGACGCTGAATCTTAATCAACTACGCAAGGACCTGACGTTTTTTCCGGTCCCTTTTGCGAAACTGGCCACACAGATTACTCCCGACTCCAGGCTGCGCCGGCTTCTCGCCAACATGATCTATGTCGGAGTGGTAGGCGAACTGATGGATATCGATCCGGCCCAGATGGAAGCCGCGCTTGGAAAGCAATTCAAAGGGAAAGCCAAGGCCGTTGCCCTGAACAAGCAGGCACTTGAGATCGGCAGGAAGTTCGCGCAGGAGAATCTCGATAAGAACCTGGTTCCGTTCCGTTGCAGGCCGATGAATGCGACGCAAGGCAAGATCATCATCGAGGGGAATGCGGCCGCGGCTCTGGGCTGTATGTTCGGTGGTGTGACCGTCGCGACCTGGTATCCGATTACTCCTTCTTCAAGCCTTTGCGAGACACTGGGCGACTTTATGGAGGACTACCGGATCAATAAAGACGGCAAGGCGACGTTTGCTGTCGTTCAGGCCGAGGACGAGCTTGCGGCTGTGGGTATGGCGATCGGAGCCGGCTGGGCCGGCGCGCGTTCCATGACATCCACCGCGGGACCTGGAATTTCGCTGATGCAGGAATTCGTCGGGCTCGCCTATTACGCGGAAATTCCTGTCGTTATCTTCGACGTGACTCGAGTGGGTCCCAGCACGGGGCTTCCGACACGGACACAGCAATCGGACATCCTCTCGATGGTGTACTGCTCTCACGGCGACACCAAGCACATCGTCCTGATTCCGGGCAGCGTTGAGGAATGTTTCGAATTCGCTTACGAGTCTTTTGACATCACTGAGAGATTCCAGACGCCGGTGTTCGTCATGTTGGATCTCGATCTCGGCATGAACAACTGGATGTCGGACCCCTTCAAGTATCCGACAAAGAAATTCGATCGAGGCAAGGTGCTCAGCGCCGAAGACCTGAAGAGGCTCGGTTCGTTCGAGCGTTATCGTGATGTGGATGGCGACGGCGTAGGGTACCGCACGCTTCCCGGCACGAAACACCCGGCCGCGGCTTACTTCACGCGCGGAAGCGGTCACAACGAGCGCGCTGCGTACAGCGAGCGGCCCGACGACTACAAGCGCAACATGGACCGACTGGCCCGCAAGTACGAAACATCGCGCGAGTGGGTGCCGAAGGCCGCAATCGATTACGGCGAAGGCGCAAAGATCGGATTGCTTGCGTTCGGCACGACGCACTGGGCGATCATCGAATCGCGCGACCAGTTGACCAGGGAATACAACATTTCAACCAGCTACTACCGCCTGCGCGCGCTGCCGTTCCAGGCCGACCTTCTCGAGTTCTTCAGACGGCACGACAGGGTCTACATCGTGGAACAGAACCGCGATGCGCAGATGGCAATGCTGGCGAAGATCGAATTGCCGGTTGAGCTGATTTCGAAACTTCGAAGCATACGGCATTACAGCGGAATTCCAATCGATGCCCGCTTTGTAACGGATGAAATTGTGGCTGCCGAACGTGGACGAATTGCCGCAGCGGCCCCGTCCATGACGTCGCGCAACCCCGTGGGTGTCACCGCTGAAAACGGCAAGGAAGGCCGGAAGGGGGAGAAGAAATAATGTCTACTACTACACAACCGCCTGCCTCGGCGCCGAAAAACGTGAACCGGATCGGGTTGACGATGGCGGAATACAAAGGCGCCGATTCCACTCTGTGTGCAGGTTGCGGTCACGACGCAGTAACTGCGCAAATCATACGGGCATTTTATGAATACGGCGTCGATCCTTATATGGTCACGAAGCTGAGTGGTATCGGGTGTTCCAGCAAGACGCCAGCGTACTTCCTGAGCAAATCTCACGGCTTCAATTCAGTTCACGGCCGCATGCCGGCGATCGGTACCGGCGTCCTCCTCGCCAACAAGGAACTGACGGCAATCGGCGTCAGCGGCGATGGCGACACGGCCTCGATTGGAATGGGACAATTCGTTCATCTTCTGCGCCGGAATATTCCGATGATCTACATCATCGAGAACAACGGCGTGTATGGTCTGACCAAGGGACAGTTCTCCGCCACTGCCGACCAGGGATCCAGGGCCAAGACCGGCGCACTGAACGAACTGCCCGCCATTGATGTCTGCGCAATGGCCATCGAACTCGGATGCAATTTCGTCGCACGGTCCTTTGCCGGCGATCCGAAACAGATGATCGCTCTTCTGAAGGCATCTCTCGGCCATAAGGGCACGGCGCTGTTTGACGTGATCAGTCCATGCGTGACGTTCAACAATCATGATGGATCGACCAAGAGCTACAAGTACGCCAAGGATCACGAAGAACTGCTTCATGAAATTTCGTACGTACCGTTCTTCGAACAGATCAACGTCGATTACAAGGAAGGCGAAGCCGAAGACGTTAAACTTCACGACGGTTCGCACATCCGCCTGCGTAAGATCGACCGCCAGTACGATCCGACGAACAAAGGCGAAGCGTTCACCATGCTGCGAAAGGCTCATGAAGCGAACGAATTCCTGACCGGCCTGATTTATATCAACGAGGACAAGTCCGACTTCATAACTCAGTTGAATACGGTAGACACACCGCTGGCGCATTTGCGGCAGGAAGACGTCCAGCCTTCCGCGGAAGACCTCAGTAAGATAATGGCGGAGTTGATGTAGACGAAAAATCGGGGTCCGGCCGGACCCCGATTTTTCCTATCTTCGGGGAGCCGGCGGACCCTGCGCTTCCATGGCCTGCACTGACCTTCTCGCCTGGTCCAGTTCACTCCGAACGGCATTCAGCCGGTTCTGCACTTCGCCGAGGCTTGTTTGAACCTGCCGTCGCGTGTTTTCGTCGGACACGGGCGCGGTAAACTGGTTGGTCAGATCGTTGAGTTGCAGTTGCAGGGATGTTTCCTCGGTTTGCAGTTCGCGGAGCCGCGCGCGCGCCTTCTGCATATCGTCGTTCCACTTTTGAACGGGATCGACGGCTGGAGCGGCCGCGGCAGGCGCGGTAGCTGCCGGTGTGGCGGGTGCAGCCGGCGCACTGGGCGCACTCGCAGTAGGTGCAGTGGGTGCATTCGGCTCAGTTGGCGCAGTGGGCGCGGTAGTATTGGGCGCCGCTGGAACAGCGACTGGGGCAGGCTGGGCTGCGAGGACCGGCGCCGTGGTACGAATACCTTCGGTCGTGATGATGCGGGCGCTCTGAATCCGCGCCTGACGCGCACGCTCCTGGCGCGCAATATCCGCCAGAGTTTGAGCCTCAGCGCAGATAGCGGCCAAAAGGATCAAAATCAGGGGTTTCATGGTTCCGATTATACATTTCGGTTGCCACAGCTGCGACGCCGAAATCTCCGTCCGATCCGGTTCAGTCATTCCAACCTCGTGTCCACATTGCAGGCAGGACTTGAATTTGTCCACACGGGAGGTTCCGGAAAATGGCAGCAGTCCGACGAGCTGCATCTCGTGCGGGCACGGTGACTTTTACATTCAAAAGGACTTCAACCGAAACCTGGGCCTCGCCATAGTCATTGCCGGCATCGGAGTCAGCCTGTATTTCTTCTCTCAAAATCAACCCATGCCGGCCATGGGATCACTCGGATTGACTGCACTGGTGGATTTCCTGGTGTACTTCCTCGTAGGCGAAGTTACCGTCTGTTATTCCTGCCACGCCGTCTACCGCGGCTTTGAACGCAATCCGGAACACGAACCCTTCGACCTGAAAAGACTCGAAAAGTACGGCGGCCGCAATCCGCGGGGGTAACAACAAAACGTGTTTTGGGCGGCAGCTCGGAAACCGTGCTAAGATCCCGCCACTCTGAAACATGCAATCCATTCCTGAAAAATCTGGAGGTCCTGTGCGACGAAGCATTCTTGTTGCGGCGGCACTGATCTGCCTGGTTTCGTTCTGGGTCGAAGCCGGGCAAAGAGGACAGCGTCCGGGCCGGCCCGGACTATTCTTCCGTGAAGAGTGGAAACGCCAGTTTCCAGGCGGACTGGTGGAGGGCCCGGCCAGTCCGCAGAATGTGACAAACGCGAACCTGGAACTCCGATTTTACGGTGAGCAGCCAAAGGACGATCCCAGGCCGGCGGGGCGCGCGGCGCCCGAGGAACAGCATACGCATGGCGGGATGTGGATGAATCATCGGGACGACGAGGAACCGCCTCATTTATTCACCGGAACCTGCAACAAGCCCTGCGCAATGGGGCTTCGCCATAAGACTCAAAATGTCGATCTGTCCGGATTCGGTTCAAAGATCCGGTGGTACGTCAAGACGACCGGCTACCACGCAATCCGTCCGGTAGTGAAACTTGCCGACGGCACATGGCTGGTTGGAAATCATGCGGATGAATTCACGGAAGGGGCGGACTGGCTGGTCCGTGAATTCTCGATCAGCGATGTGCGGTGGCGCCGGCTCGATATCAACAAGGTCGTAACGGCAACGGGGAATCTGTCCGGATGGGTCAACAGTCCGGACCTGAGCAAAATTGAAGAAGTCGGCTTCGTCGACTTGATGCCGGGCAGCGGTCATGGCCCGGGCGGTTATTCGGATTTCGCATGGATCGAGGTCTACGGAAAGCCGGCGCCGCGGTAGAAGGAGACGGAAAAATGAAATGCAGCCTATCCCTCATTGGTCTGACCGGGCTTACCGGAATGCTGGCTCTTGTCCTGGGAAGTTGCTCCCCTTCGGAAACCACTCCCAACGAAGCGCAGTCCCCTGCCCATCCGGAGCAAGCGCTCGTTGAGGAACTCGTTCTTGCGAATCGAATGCTCGCGTCCGGTGAACTGGCAGTATTGGACGCTTTCGGGCATGTAAGCGTTCGCAGCCGTACGAATCCCGATCACTTCTACATTTCACGATACGTGTCGCCCGGCATTGTCGCGATGGGAGACATCATCGAAAACGACCTCGACAGCAAACCGGTTGCGGGCCCGCGCTCCGATGAGTACCAGGAAGTCTATATCCACGGCGAGATCTACAAGGCAAGGCCGGACGTCATGGCCGTCATGCATTCGCATACGCCCGAACTTGTGGCGTTCTCGGTGAGTTCGGTCCCGTTGCGCACCGGCGACACGCCGGTCCCCATCTGGGACTCCCGGAAATTCAATAACGGCCGGTCCTCAGGCGTCAACAATCCCGCTTCCGGCAAGGCCGTGGCGGAGACGCTCGGCAGTAACGGCGCCGTGCTCCTGCTCGGACACGGTGTTGTCGTCGCGAGCGGCTCGATCTACAACCTGGTGAGCAGTGCAAATGGCCTTCGAAGTACCGCGCGGCTGCATCAAACCATGATTGCGATGGGCGGATCATGGGATCCCAATCCAAGACGAGCCACGGTGCAGGCGGCCACTCCGCCTCCGGCGCCCACGCCGGCGGAACCAGCTCCCAGCGGCACAGGCGGCGGAAGAGGCGGCGATCGCGCGTGGGAATACTGGAAACAATTGGTACTCCGGGAAACCGGCGGAAGTGTTCCCGCGACGACTCCGCCAGGGCCGGCGGCGCCCGCTTCCCCGGGTGATGCAATCAAGCAGGACCTGGCTCTTGCCAGCCGCATGCTGGCGTCTCCGGAGTTGGGAATCCTCGATGCGTTTGGCCACGTGAGTGTCCGAAACCCCAACGATCCCAGTCACTACTTCATTCCGCGTTACGTCTCTGCCGGAGTCGTCACTGCGGCCGACATCATAGAGAATGACCTCGACAGCAAGGCCGTCGGAGCGCCTCGAAACGATCAGTTTCAGGAAATCTACATGCACGGGGAGATCTACAAGGCCCGGCCCGACGTCATGGCCGTTTTGCATGCGCACACGCCGGAGATCGTCGCGTTCACACAGAGTTCGGTAAAACTACGGCCGGTAATGAATGGCGGAACGTTTATCGGCGACGGCCTGCCCATGTTCGACATCCGGAAGTTTGATCCGCGGGAAACGATTATCACCAGCCCCGCGCTCGGCCGCGGTGTCGCCGAAGTGATGGGGAGTAAGCCGGCCGTGCTGCTCACGGGCCACGGCGTTGCGCTCACCGACATATCTCTGTATGCGCTGATCAGCCGGGCATACAACCTGCGCATGAACGCGAAAATCCAGCAGCAGGCCATTGCCCTTCGCGGCCAGATCTCTTATCTCGATGGGCAACCGGCAGCGCAAACAGGACCGGTAGTACAGCAGGCGCCTCTGGTCCCAACCGGAGATGGGGGTGGACCTACCGGCTCCGATCGAGCGTGGGAATACTGGAAACGAATTATTTCGCTGAAGTGAGATCCTGTGGGCGCGGGGCTTCAACCCCGCGCCCACAAATGGACAGCCTACTGCGCAAGGTTCCTGACTTTGGTTTCGTACTCCACTTCGAGCCATGCCGCGAATGCTGGAAAAGTGGAACGATCGACGAATGCGAGTTTGTCGCCCGCCTTGAACTTTGCCAGACGCGCCGCCAGGAAAAAGCCGGAAGAAGGTCCCCAAACGTACACATCCACCGGAAGCACTTTGCGGAACACTTCGAACGTATGCCGCATTCCGGCGTCCGAGTAATTCGGGTTAGCGCTGAAATTCTGCGGGATATTCTGGCCACAGCAGTACTGGAATACGGTGTAGTCCTGATTTTCTTCGCGGACTTTAAAACTGAAACTCGTCGATCCCGGAGTGTGTCCGGGAATCGTGTACGCGGTAACACTTAGCGGACCCAGTGTAATGACATCCCCGTTGAAAACGGCGCGGTCGACTTTGACCGCAGGTATCCTCTGATTTCCCTCTCCTCCGGCCTGGAGGAAAGCGATATCACTCGCGCCGGCCATCACAGCCGCGCCGGTCTTCTCCTTGAAATACGCCGTCCCGCCGCCGCCGTCGTTATGCCAATGAGTGGGCAAAAGAATCTTGATATCGGATAACTTGAATCCGAGCGCCTCGATGTTCCTGCCCATTTGTTCTGCCGATTCCGCATAGCCGGTGTTCAGCAACATGTGACCCTGGGGCGAGGTCAGGAGAAACGAATTGCCGATGGGAACGCCAACAGAGTAGAGATTGCCGAGAACCTTGAACGGCTCACCAGTAGCGATGTTCGGGCTTTGCCGCTGAGTCTCTGGACGCCGCGCCTGCATCTGTTTCCAGAGATCGACATCCCTGGACGTGAAGGGCGCTTTTGGATTGATCGCAGTTTGCGGGTAGGCGGCGATGCAGAGAAACATCTCCACAAAAACAACAAATAAGGAAGTGCGAATCATTTTTTCATGCCAGAAATGGGAGGGGACAGCGGACTGTGCTGTCCCCTCTTTATTTGGGCAGGTCTATCGCTGATTTTGCAGCGGCCGCTGAGCGGCCAGCGTTGTGATCTTCGACATATCCGGATAGAGGACGCCCACGGCGGCATTCACCGATGACCGGGCACAATACCAAATGGCCCCATTGCCTCCGACTGCCAGCTTCGGCATATCCGTAATCTGGGGACTCGGATAGTACGTCCACTTTTCAGTCTTCGGATCGAACTTGATGAGTGTTCCACCCTGTCCGGAATCTGAAATCCAGACATTGTCCTCGGGATCGGTCCAGGTGTCGTAAGGCTGAGCGTCCGGCATCGGGATATCGTATTCCCGGATTCTTCCGCTCGCGACATCGACTCTACCGAGTTTGCCACCGCCGGACCAGATGCCGTACCAGACCGTCGTGGATTTGGAATCGACACCCAGGCGCCGGATCTGGCAGCGGTTTCCTGTGGGCGAAAGGTAATTCGTCCACTTTCCGGTCTGCGGCTCGTAACGGGCAACGCCGCATCCCTGGCTGAGCGCCGTCCAGATGTTATCTTTGCTATCGATAAGCATTCCGTAGGGGCGTGAACCATCCATGTCGTGAAGGATTACGGACATCTCTCCGGATTCACGGTCCCATCTTGCGATCCCGTCCTTCGGCTCGTCGACTCCGCCACCGTCGCCGCCTCGCCCAAAAACTCCCGAGACGCCCGTACCGCCGCGAACCAGATCCCTGATGGAGATCCACATATTCTGTTTCGAATCCAGAACAGGAGTATGGCCTCTGCCCTTGAGCGTCGGATCCGTCTTCGGCGTGAAGCTGAAACGGTCGATTTTACCGGTCTTCGGATCCAGATTTCCGAGGTTGAAACCGTCGGTTTCCGCCCACCAGACGGTCCCGAATCGATCCACGGTGAGACCATGCGGATCGGCGTCCGGGACCGGAAGCGGATGGTCCTTCACCGCTCCCGTTCTCGGGTCGAGCATTCCAATCTGGTTCGGCTCGCTCCGCTCGGTAAACCACACGTTCCCATCGAAATCGATCTGCGGTTCCTGGGCCGTGCGCGGCTTGTTATTCGTTAAAGGCAGGAAGTATTCGACGTACATCGCCTTGCCCAGGGCCTCTTCATCGAGCGGGAACTGAGGTTCGAGGGCTCTCCTCACGCTGTCGGGACCAAAAGTTTTGGTGAGGTAGCCGATCAACTCCGTTCGCTGCGGCGCAGCGATCTCGTCGAGATAGCCGTTGCTGACCATGTTATTGACGGAGGTATTCCACCGCGCTTCGTTCTGCTTTCGCAGGCCAAAGAAACTCTCGGAGTGGCATACGATGCAATTTTGCCGAAGCACGTTCAGTCCCGGCCCCGGCGGGACCAACTGGTTTTGACTCACATAGGTAATGTCCTCCCTTGCGCCAACTCCAAACTTCGGTTGTTGCGTCAGAGTGGGAGTTCCCTCGTTCAGGCCAAAATTGGCGGTCGCGCTCGATCCGGCACGGACGACAACCCGTTGCGAATCGGCGGCAAATCCGATTTTTCTGACCGTGATCTCATAGTTCCCCGGAACCACGGCCACGGCACGATAGCGCCCGCCTGCCGTATAGACCGTGTACATCAAGTTGTTCTCCGTGTTTCTGATGTACACCTGCGCTGCTTTGAAGGGCTTCGGCGCAGTGACTGTTCCGGACAAGGATCCCATACCGGGAAGAGTGGCTTGCGCGCCGACTTCGAACCGCGCCGAGCGGGGAACCACACCAAACAACACGATCACGATACCGACGACGAGAAGTATCGTGAAATTCTGAACATTCTTTCTCATGGATATAGACCTCCGTTCGTTTGCGCTTTTCCTTTGTCCTTCTCTAAATCATTTATCGCGCCCCGGGAATCTCGAGATTCTCGTAGTGTTCGAGGAACCTGTTGTTCTCGGCGCAAACAGCGTGTTCAATCTCGGCGCCCAGATTCCATCGCAGGTCCCACCCGATCGTCCACGGCCTGGTGTATGCGCCGGTATCATCGATTGTTACCTCGTATCGAAGCGTGTAGTAGTCCTTGCGAGTGAACTTTTCGATCAAGTGATGCTTGTCAGTGCGCATGGCGCCGTAAACGGACGCCCAATGTCCCTCATTGAAGCCCACCGTATCCACAACCAGCGTGTCGCCTTCCCAATGGCCGACGGAGTGGCCCATCCAGCTCGGAATTTCATAAACCTCGGGAGGATGTGGACGCCCGTCCATGTAAATGATCTGCCAGTTGGCGCTCGAAGAATCGAACATTCGGATAATGCGTTTTTGTTCGGGAAGGTTAATGAATTCCTGCAGACCCTGCGTTGAAGTGGCCCGCGTTCCGCCTGGTGGAACGCAAAATCCCTCGGGATCATCCTTGTGTTCCGTTCCCTTGCGGTAATCGAACAGGGCTTTGGCCCAGGGCTGGAAAGGGATCCCCTCTTCTTTCCGATCCAGAAGATCCGCTGCGTAATCCCAGTGTTGACTCGATTGCCAGCCACCTTTGTTGGCCGGATCCACGAATGACAAATTCGGTTTGCCGTCCGCAAGCCGCGGAATCGGGATGTTGGGTCTTGCCGGCGCCGCTCCCCCACGCTGCGCGAATCCCACAGGTACGGCGATCAGCGTCATCCCCGCCATGACGACCGAGAAAGTAACAATTCTAATAATCCGATAATCTCGCACTCTCGCACCCCCTTTATGTTTTGCGCGCAATGATTCTGTCGCGAAAAGTCCAGTAGTTCAAGTTCTTTGAGCCTGCTGCTGGCGGGGCACTCAGTCCCGGGGCGCTCTGTTTCTGCGCCGCGCGATAAATTCCTTGAGGTAATCGTTGTACAGGCCGTAGGCGAGCAGCGATTCGATCGGCAGCTTCATTCGATATGTCCAATTGCCCGCGGATTCCACGCCGGGCACGTTGATTCGCTCATCAGCGGGATCGGGCGTTCGCAAGTCGTAGTGGAGGGCGAAGAGGTCCTGCAACGGAAAGACCGCAATCAGGGAATTCGAATTCAGGTTACGCTCCAGAATGGCGGCGCACACCTCCGTGGTGAGGTAATCGGGGCAGCTTCCCGGCAGATTCAACCAACCGAAGTACTCATGGCGGTTCCATCCCTGTTCCTGCCACCAGCCTCGCAGTGTCGATGTGTCGTGCGTCGAGGTCGTGCTGACCGTGAGCCTTGGGAACTTGCCGGGATGGCGGCCGCTCCCGTCCCCCCAACGCTCAACGCGAAGACCCAGAAGGCCGAGTTCTTCCAGCACTTCCGGAACGCACGCTGGAACGACGCCGAGATCCTCGGCGCACATCAGCATGTCCGTGGATTTCGTGATGGCGCCCAGCAGTTTTCGTCCGTGTTCCCGCCAAAGTTTTTCCTGCCCGTTCCAGTAGGCTTCAATCAGTGTCCGCAATCTCGATCGCTTGCCCTCGCCGAGGCGCATGAAAGCGGGGGAATCGTGCCAATGCCACGCCGGCGCGTAGCCCGCTTCCGCGCGCACCAGCGCGTGCGACTGGAGCAGTTCTTCGATCTCGCCCGCTCCGAGGCCAGCATCTTGCGAAAGTTCGTCTGCACTGATTCTGCGGGCGGGCGTGTAGTAGCCGAGCGATGCCGATTCCTCGGCTTCGGGAATGACCCAGATCCGGAAGAACCCGAGCACGTGATCGATGCGGCAGGCGTGATAGAAACCGGACGCCCGATCGAGCCTTTCACGCCACCATGCAAACCCGTCGCGTTCCATTTCCGGCCAATGGAAGGACGGAAATCTCCAATTCTGACCCTCTTTGGAGAACATGTCGGGCGGCGCGCCGACGCGACGTTCGGTATCGAACAACGAAGGGTTGACCCGAACGTCAACGCTTTCCGCTGACAAGAGGATCGGAATGTCACCCTTGAGCGCGATACCCATGGCTTGCAGTTTCAGTGCGGCATCCCTCAGTTGGCGGTCGAGATGATACTGAATCCACGCCGTGAAAAGACCGTTCGTCCGGCCGCGGAACTCCGAATATGCCGCCAGCCAATGATTACGGCTCATCCAATGCCGAAGCGTTTCGTCGTCCGCTATGCCCGGCTGGTTGTGCTGGAAAATCCGGTGAAGCATCTCCATCTTGAAACGAAGCACGCTTCCGTACTGCAATCTTTCGGCGCCCTCGAAGCACCCCCTTGCCTTGCGGATATCGTCCCGGCAAATGTCCCATCCCGGTACGTCCTCGAGCCGGATGTAAACCGGGTTCAGCGCGAACGCGCTCTGTGCGTTGTATGGGGAAGGATCAAGACCCGTATCGTTGACGGGGAGAATCTGAATCAAGTCGAGTCCCGTTCGCCTGCACCACTCTCCCAGAAGCACAAGATCGGGAAATTCGCCGACCCCGCAACTGGACTGTGAACGCAGGGAAGAAACAGGAATTGCGACGCCCGTGAGAAATCGAGTTATGTTCGGGAACCGCATCCGTTAATCGTACATCGAATGAGTACTCAGTACTGAAAACGGAGTCCAGGCCTCGAATTCGTCTTCATTCCTGTGCAAAAAAACTCGCCAAGGTGCGACTCGGGTATTACGATGAGCCCACAATTCCGGATTACGACGAAATGACGACTTTCGGAGGAAGACCATGCGCCTCATTCCGCTTATCGCGGCAACGATAACCCTGGCCGTGCTGACACCGCCTTTGTTCGCGCAGGATTGGATCGAGTACGAAAACCGGGGGGATTTTTTCAGTATAAATTTTCCGGGTGATCCCAGGGTGCGCGACATCAGCTATCGCACCGAGTATTCTCTGCCTCTCCCGGCTCGGGTCTATAGCCGCGAGGATGGCCAGGACCGCTATTCCATCACCGTGGTCGACTACACGAACCTGGAGAAAATGGAAGCGGAGCGAGTTAAGAAGTGCCAGGCGGCAGGTGGCGACGGGGACAGTTGCAACGACCACTCCAGCACAGATCTGCGCGGAGCGATCATCCATGCCACGTGGAATTTCCTTCAGAGGGGCTCCAAGGTGACGCATTTCTCGTACTCGAACGTGGATCGGGTTGAAGGGCACGAGCTGCAGTTTTCCAACACGGACGGATCGCGTACTTTCGCCTCAATCCATATGCACGAAAACCGCCTGTACATCGTGGAAGGAACCGTCCCTGCGGGTTCGCCGCCTCCGGCGCTCTTTCAGCAGTCCCTGGGATTCCTGGACAAGGAGGGCAAAAGAGTAAGGTATGCGACGCCCTATTCCAACGGATTCCCACCGCCGCGCCGCGACAGATGACCGGCTGTAATACGCAATCAATAGATGATCGTGAAACCATTTGTTCGGATGTCAGGAGGTGACCATGCAGTTGAGATACTTTAGTCTTGCGGCCATTTTTTCTATTTTCGTGGCGCTGCCGTCTTCGGCGCACCATTCCCACGGCGCCTACGACACAACGGTGTGGACGCCCTTTCAGGGTACGGTCAAGCGAGTGACGTTGATCAACCCGCATTCCTGGATCTACGTCGAAATCAAAGACGACAAAGGTCAGTCTGCGGTGTGGGCGATGGAAGCCACTGGTCCGGCCGGGCTCCAGGGAAACGGGATCAAGCGCGAAGACGTCAAGCCGGGTGACACCATCAAAGTGCGGTGCCACCTGCTCAAAGACGGCTCCAACGGCTGTCTCCTCGGGTTTGTGACGCCCGTGCATGGCGATGCGGCGCGAGGACATGGCGTCGAGAAGGAGTGGGACTAACTCGAAGGCTCAATTCCCCTCCTGTTTTAGGAGAGGAAGACCGAGCGACAGCGAGGGCGGGGTGGTAAAAAGTTCGGAAGACTCTTCGGACCTTCAATACCACCCCGGCGCTTCGCGCCACCCCTCCTAAAACAGGAGGGGAATTTGATCGCCAAATCCAAAAGACACCGCTACTAAGACGGGACCTTGCCTTGAAATGGGTATGTATTTGGAGTATCGTCGATTTTTTAGGTAACTCGAACAAATACAGATGAATGTGAACGATGTGAAACCGCACGCGGTCCCCGGCGGCACTATCCAACTTACTGCTCCTCCACCTGAAAAGACCCTGCACGGCATGCTTTATTACATGAAGCTGACGCGGGAACTGGAGTTCCGCATCGAGCGGAAACTGTACCGGCAGGGCAAGATCGTCGGCGGCGTTTATGTGGGCCGGGGCCAGGAGGCTATTGCCGTAGGCGCCTGTATCGATATGCGGCACGAGGATGTGGTCTGCCCTTCTCATCGCGACATGGGCGCGTTTTTGATTCGCGGCATGTCGCTGCGGACGATCTTCGCGCAATACATGGCGCGGAAGACCGGCGCGACTCGCGGCAAGGACGGCAACATGCATATGGGTGACCTGAACCTCAATCTGGTCCCCTTTGTGAGCATGCTGGCCGACAACATTCCCGTCGCGGCGGGCATCGGCTTGTCGTTCAAGATACGCGGCCAGGACCGCGTGGCCCTCTGCTTCTTCGGAGACGGCGCAACAAGCCGGGGTGATTTCCACGAAGGCGTGAACATGGCGGCCGTCTTGAAAGTGCCCGTTGTATTCATCTGCAACAACAACCAGTATGCGTATTCCACTCCGCTGGAACGGCAGATGGCCGTTGCGAATGTGGCCGACAGGGCCGAAGCCTACGGCATACCGGGAGAGATCGTCGACGGCAACGATGTGCTGGCCGTCTGGGATGCCGCCGCGCGGGCCGTCGAACGGGCACGCGGGGGTCACGGCCCCACACTCATCGAGTGTAAGACCTTCCGGATGACCGGCCATTCCGCACATGACGACGCGGGATATGTGCCGCGCGAGCTCTTCGAACTGTGGGAAGAGCGCGATCCGATCAAACGATTCGAGCGCTACCTCACCGAGCGCGGCGTGATTGCGCCGGGCGGCATCGAAGAGATCGACAAGCGGATCAACCGGGAAATCGACGAGGCCATTCAGATTGCAGAGAAGGATCCGTTCCCGGATCCGGACGACACCTTGAAGGACGTTTATTACGAGGGCTAATGAGCGGCTGCGAATGCAAGCCCGATAGGGCGCAGCCAGTAAACTAATGGCGCTCACTACGTACGTTGAAGCCATCCGCCAGGGAATCTGGGAAGAAATGGAAAAGGACGAACGCGTGTTCGTCCTTGGCGAAGATGTCGGCATTTACGGCGGCGCGTTCAAAGTCACCGCCGGAATGCTCGAACGATTCGGCGAATGGCGGATTATCGACACGCCAATCTCCGAATCCGCCATTGTCGGCGCGGCCATCGGCGCGGCGCTGATGGGCATGCGGCCGATCGCTGAAATGCAGTTTGCGGACTTCATTTCATGCGCATTCGACCAGATCACCAATTTCGCTGCCAAGTCCCGGTATCGATGGGGCGCGGGGGTTCCGATTGTCGTTCGCGCGCCAAGCGGCGGCGGAGTTCATGGCGGCCCGTTCCACTCGCAAAACCCCGAGATGTACTACGTTCATACGCCGGGCCTGAAGGTGGTCTGTCCCTCAACGGCGTATGACGCCAAGGGATTGATCAAGGCTGCAATCCGGGATCCCGATCCGGTGATTTATTTCGAGCACAAGTTTCTTTATCGCCGGATCAAGGAAGAACTTCCGGCCGATGACTTTGTTGTGCCGATCGGCAAGGCTGCAATTCGCCGGCATGGCACAGATATTTCCGTCATTACATACGGAGCGATGGTCTACACGGCCCTCGACGCCGCCAGGCAACTTGAGAAAGAAGGAATCGATCTGGAGGTGCTGGATCTTCGGTCTCTGCTTCCCTTCGATCGCGAAGCAGTCCTGGATACAGTGAAGAAAACGAACAAGGTAATCCTGCTTCACGAAGACACGCGAATCGGCGGTTTTGCCGGCGAACTGGCCTCGGTCATCTCCGAAGAGGCTTTTGAATATCTCGATGGGCCAATCCGCCGCATTACGGCTCCAGACACGCCTGTGCCCTACAGTCCTCCACTGGAAGAATTCTTCCTTCCAAAAGTCTCCGACGTGATTCGCGTCGCACGTGAACTTTACGCATACTAAAACATGGCCGAAACAAAAGTAATCATGCCCCAGATGGGGGAAAGCATCTTCGAAGGAACCCTCACAAAGTGGCTCAAGAAAAAGGGCGACCGCGTCCAACGCGATGAGCCGCTGTTTGAGATCTCCACGGACAAGGTGGACTCCGAAATTCCTTCACCCGCATCCGGCGTGCTTCAGGATGTCCTGGTGACTGAAGGCCAGACCGTGCAGATCAATACCGTTGTAGCGGTTATTGGCGACGAGTCGGCGGCATCCGGGCCTTCAGAAACCGCCGCTCCATCCCCTCCGCAGAAAGCGGAAACAACCGTAGAGCCTGCAAGGACGAGGGAAGGCCGCGAACCGGACGTACGCTCATCGCCGTTGGTGCGGCGGATCGCAAGAGAGCACGGAGTGACGCTGGTGGCACTGTCCGGAAAAGGAACCGGCATCGGCGGACGGATCACGAAACGCGACATTCTGAGCCACATCGAGCAGGGCGGAACGGGAGCAAAAACCGGGATCATTGCGCCCCCGGCGCCAATTCCACCCGCCAGGCCTGCCGCGCCTCCGGCGCAGCCATCGCTTCAGCCGCTTCAGCCGCTTCAGCCGCTTCAGCCAGCAGCTTCAACGGGCGAGGGAGAACGCGTTCCGATGACGGCCATACGGAAATCCATCGCGGAACACATGGTCCATAGCCGAAGAACCTCAGCACATGTGACCACTTTCTTCGAGGTGGATTGCTCCAGGATTCTGAAGGCGCGCGAACAATCAAGGCCGGAATTCGAGCGGGCAGGCGTGAAGCTGACTGTAACACCGTACTTCGTCCAGGCGGCCGCGAGCGCGCTGAAGCGGTTTCCAATGTTGAATTCGTCACTCGACGGCGACACGATCGTCTACAAGCGCGCAATCAACATCGGAATCGCAGTCAATATCGAAGGGGGACTCATCGTTCCGGTATTGAAGAATGCCGGCGGGAAGAGCCTGCTGGAAATGGCGCGGGCGATCAACGATCTTGGAGACCGCGCCCGGAACAAGAAGCTCGCTCCCGACGATGTAAAGGACGGCACATTCACGATTACAAATCCCGGCCAATATGGCGGCCTGACTGGAACACCGATCATCAACCAGCCCCAGGTGGCGATCATGTCCCTCGGGGGAATCAAGAAACGGGCCGTTGTAATTGACGACGCCATCGCGATTCGTTCGATGATCATCCTCTCGCTCTCTTTCGATCACCGCGTCATCGATGGCGCCATGGCCGATCAGTTCATGGCCGATATCCAGAAACAACTGGAGATCTGGCAGGCGTAGGCGGTCCATGAAAAAGCGCGACGAGATTCGCACCATTGCACGGGAAGTTCTTCAGACGTTCGGCAGCCTCAAAACGAAGCTCGAGCACCTGGCGCCCACGCCGCTTCCCGACAAGGCATCGGTCATTCAGATCCTGGATAACCTTCTGGAAGTCATCTATCCCGGCTACTTCGGCCGCAAGGACGTGGACAGCTCGAACGTCGAGTATCACATCGGGGACCTGATCGACTCGATTTATGCCCGGATAACGCTGGAAATCTATCGCAGCGTCCGCCAGCAATGCGAGATCGCAGCCGACAGGTGCGAGCACTGCCATGAAATCGCGGAAGAGCAATCCGTGGCGCTGCTACGCAAGCTGCCCGAACTTCGCATCAGGCTGGCGGAAGACGTTCAGGCCGGGTACGACGGCGATCCGGCGGCGAAGAGCATCGACGAGGTGATCTTTTCTTATCCGGCTACATTCGCGATCACGATTTACCGCATTGCCCACGAATTGCACCTTCAGGACGTCCCGCTGCTGCCGCGCATCATGACCGAGCATGCGCATTCCGTGACGGGCATCGACATCCATCCCGGAGCCACGATCGGCAGCGCGTTCTTCATCGATCACGGCACGGGCGTGGTCATCGGCGAAACCACGCATATCGGTAATCGGGTAAAGCTGTATCAGGGAGTGACGCTCGGCGCGCTCAGCTTCGCGATGGATGAAGAGGGCCGAATGGTCCGGGGAAAGCGGCGGCATCCGACCATCGAAGACGATGTGGTCATCTACGCGGGAGCCACGATCCTCGGAGGCGATACGACAATCGGCCGGGGCTCCGTAATCGGAGGCAACGTCTGGCTCACCCACTCCGTCCCCCCGTCGTCCTCGATCCAGAACAGGTGATTTGCAGTAACCTCAACTTCCCGGAATCCGGCTTCTGGACGCACGCCACCGTCAGATCGCTACCTTGACTCCGTTTCAGGACTGCATTAGGATCTCATCGCGAAAAGTCATAACAAGTAGATGAAGACTATTTGGTTTTTTTACAGCCATTGTCGCGATATGGAACATCCGTAGAAATGGAGTGTACGGTCCATTTCTGCAGGCGTGTGAAATTTTTTCCGATGTTGGAAGAGGGAAGATAAATGATTACGTTGCTCCGAGTAAGCCGGCCCGCAATTCGTTTCGTATCGGTGTTGTGTGCATGTGCGGTCTTCGCGGGAGGCTGGATTACTGTAAGCGCCGGCCAGTCGCGCTCGATAACAGAAGGTGTCTATTCGAGCCAACAAGCAGCGCGGGTCAAGCCGATTTACGAAGAGCAATGTGCGAGCTGTCATGGAACTGCGCTCGAAGGCGCCGTCGGAGGCCCGTTGACTGGAGACGGTTTCCTGGCGAACTGGAGCGGACGTCCGCTATCGAATCTGGTCGACAAGATCCAGAAGACGATGCCGTTCGATTCACCCGGGACTCTATCCCGGCAACAGTCCATCGACCTTGCGGCATACATGTTCGAGGTGGGGAAGTTCCCCGCTGGACGGGCGGAACTGAACGAAAACGGTCTGGCGCAGATTGCTCTCCCGATTGTGAATAGTTCGGGCGCCAACGCTCGCGCAGGAAATGTTTCAGAGCTCATGAGAGCTATCGCGTTTCCCAATTCCAATATCCTTTTCAATCTTCAGCTCAAGGATCCCTCTAAAGAACCGAAAAGGGAGATGCCCGTACCCTTTGACTATGCGAAATGGGGAGACACGATTTATCCGGGATGGCTGGCTATCGACCAGGCCGCCCTCGCTCTGATTGAAAGCACGCCCCTGCTCTTAACGCCGGGACGCCTCTGCCAGAATGGCAGGCCCGCTCCCGTCGATCGGGCCGATTGGAAGCAGTACGTTGCCGATCTCGTGGACGTCGCACAGCTCGCTTACCAAACCTCAAAAGCGAGAAATTATGACGGATTTGCTGACTTCAGCGAAAAATTGAACCAGACCTGCGCAAACTGCCATAAAGTTTACCGCGATGTCGGCGGTACCGAGGGAAGCGGGATGCAACGATGTCTGATCCCTAACCCGTGAGCGCACAACCCGCTCTCACGAAAGTCGGCGACAAAATCGAGCGCGATGCCATCCGAAGGGTGGAAGGTTTTTGATAGCCTGTATTGAATTTAACGTTTCTGAATAGATGAAAAGGAGAATTTGCATGCGTTTCAAACTGGCTCTTGTTGTTGGAATCGCCGTAATCGGCGTGGTTGCAGTCGCCCTTCCGGCATGGTCTCACCATTCCCACGGAAACTACACCCAGGAAACAAAGGATCTTGAGGGTGTCGTTACTGAAGTACACGGTCTTAACCCGCATTCCTGGATCTACGTGAACGTCACGGACGCGGCCGGCAGCGCGCAACTGTGGGCGTTAGAGGGGGGTGGCGCCAGGGGAATTCAAGACCTTGCAAAAGCGGGTAAGGGTCTAAAAGCCGGCGACAAAGTCAAAGTGCGATGCCATCCGTTGCGGGACGGCTCGGCCGGTTGTCTTTTGGGCTTTATCAAGCATCCGGACGGAACCGTTAGGGATTATGACGGTCCAGCTACCGAAATAAAGGTCGCAGGTTTCTGACAGGCGCTATTCGGAACCGGATCAGTTTGAACTGCTGCGGCGGCCTCTGGCCGCCGCAGCATCGCACGAAGCTCTAACAAAACTCATCAGGCCTAAACGGCCGGGCGCCGCCTTCGGCCCCCTTAGCGGGCGGTGGTAAAGGTATATCCCCCACACCGTAAATCTCATTCGAGTACAGCGACGGGTAGGCGAAGCCGCCGGTGGAGCCATCCCTGGAGATGATGCTGAAAGATCCCCCGAACCGCACCGCCGACGGCGACCCCTTTGGCACGGTCCCCTCGACAATGTACAGCATCCTCTGGTTCATCGTCACAAGCGCGTAGTTTCTCGACTCATCGCTGTTGTTGAGCAACGACACCTGGATCGTCGAAACCCTGCTGATCTGGTCCCACGCCATGTCCAGAACCTTCGCGTCCCGCTTGACCAGGTTCGCCGCCGCATGAAGCATAGCGCCGCGAAGGTCGTGCTTCCAGTAGCCTTCGCCGGACAGGGGAGTGCCCGTGCAAATTTCGAGGTTCGCCTGACACTTCTTGAGCTTGGCTCTGCCCAATTCCTGGATGTTGGTGTAGTCGGCAACGGTCACGGAATAGCGTTCGGCTCCGCGCTGGACCGAGTAGATCCGCGCGGGCAGCGTGAACCCAGTCCAGGATTGATATGTCGTGTCGACCTTGCGCACCGGCTGGCCGGGGGGGATCTCCATCTCGAAGCCGTCGCTGTCGCTCCGGTACTTGACCCATTCTTGCGCAAACGCTGGAGAGAGAAGGAAAAGGAAAGCGAGCACGCACATAGTCGTCGTACGTACCTGATTGCGATTGCAGATTACACTCATGTGAGCCTCCATTAGACGGGCACGATTTGTCTCATGGGACAAATTAGGCGCGTAGAATAGCAGAAATCCTGACTGGCAACAATCAGGCGAATCATCAGGGTTATCCGGGCGTGACGTTCGGCGCCCCACTCCGTCCCCCCGTCGTCAGCGATCCAGAACAGGTGATTTGTGATTTTGCCTGCCCCCGCACTTCGGCTATAAATTGGTCGCGCTTCTTGCGACACTCTTACTGATCCTTCAGGTATTTCCGCCCGCTTCTTCGCCAGAGCCGTTAGCGACAAAAGAGATCCCGCGCTTGCAAATGATTGTCTCGGGACTGTACGGAGGCGGACAATCAGGACGTGCATTCAACAGCCGTCGAACCTTCATACCGGCATGATAGCCGCTGATTATCCGGATAATCAGCAAGACTGTTGCTGGTTATCCCGGGCTCGGGGCTCTATCCGCCCCTTACTGCTTCAGGTAAATCTCCGCGCCGGCCTGCTTGAACTCTTCGCTCTTCTGTTCCATTCCCTTATCGAGGGCGGTCTGCTCATCCACGCCGAGGCTTGCCGCATAGTCGCGAACATCCTGGGTAATCTTCATGGAACAGAACTGTGGGCCGCACATGCTGCAGAAATGCGCGAGTTTCGCGCCGTCCTGCGGAAGCGTCTCGTCGTGAAAATCCTTGGCCGTCGTGGGATCAAGGCTGAGATTGAACTGGTCGTCCCATCGGAATTCAAATCGCGCCTTGCTTAATGCGTTGTCGCGCTCCTGCGCTCCCGGGTGTCCCTTTGCGAGATCAGCCGCGTGCGCGGCGATCTTGTAGGCGATAACCCCGTCCTTCACATCCTTCTGGGTAGGCAAGCCGAGGTGTTCCTTCGGCGTGACGTAGCACAGCATGGCCGTGCCGAACCAGCCGATCATGGCTGCTCCGATCGCGCTGGTGATGTGATCGTAGCCTGGCGCGATGTCGGTGGTAAGCGGCCCGAGCGTGTAGAACGGTGCTTCGCCGGTGAGCTTCAACTGCA
This sequence comes from Candidatus Sulfopaludibacter sp. SbA3, assembly GCA_945865815.1. Classification (GTDB taxonomy): domain Bacteria; phylum Acidobacteriota; class Terriglobia; order 20CM-2-55-15; family 20CM-2-55-15; genus CAMBFR01. The sequence goes on along the minus strand of CAMBFR010000046.1, from coordinate 10,782 downwards.
GGTCCATGTTTTCTTTGATGAGGTGCATGGGCACGTGCCCGGGACCTTCGATCATGACCTGGCAGTCATGCTTCCATGCAATCTGCGTCAACTCACCGAGCGTCGCGAGCTCGCCAAGCTGCGCCTGGTCGTTGGCATCGGCAATGGAGCCGGGACGCAAGCCGTCGCCCAGGCTGTAGGAGACATCGTAGGCCCGCATGATTTCGCAGATCTCTTCGAAGTGCGTGTAGAGAAAATTTTCCTGATGATGCGCGAGACACCACTTCGCAAGGATCGAGCCGCCGCGGCTGACGATCCCGGTAAGGCGTTTGGCGGTCCATGGAATGTATCGAAGCAGAACGCCGGCATGAATCGTGAAGTAATCGACACCCTGCTCGGCCTGCTCGATAAGCGTGTCGCGATACAGCTCCCAGGTCAGCTCTTCGGGCTTTCCACCCACTTTTTCCAGCGCCTGATAAATCGGCACGGTTCCGATCGGCACCGGAGAATTGCGCATGATCCACTCGCGGGTCTCGTGGATGTTCCGGCCGGTCGAAAGGTCCATAACCGTGTCGCCGCCCCACGTGATGCTCCATCGCATTTTCTCGACTTCTTCCTCGATGGAACTGCTGACCGCGCTGTTTCCGATGTTGGCGTTGATCTTCACCAGGAAGTTCCGGCCGATAATCATCGGCTCCGCTTCGGGGTGATTGATATTCGCGGGAATAATGGCCCGTCCTCGAGCCACCTCGTCGCGAACAAACTCCGGCGTGATGTATTTCGGAATCGATGCGCCAAACGATTCTCCCTTGTGCTGAGGGCCTTCACAGGCCCGTTCCCTGCCCATGTTCTCGCGTATCGCGACGAATTCCATTTCCGGTGTGACGATGCCCTGGCGCGCATAATGCATCTGCGTGACGGCGCCGCCGTTCGCAGCCTTTCGCGGCCGGCGCTTCAATCCCGGAAAGCTCTCGGCCTTGTTGCGGCCCTGTGCCTTGGCGGCATGCTGAAAAGAGAGAAATCCGTTGTCTTCAGGTCTGACGTTGCGGCCTTCAAACTCGACACTGTCGCCACGTTCGAGAATCCAGGGCAGGCGCAGGGCCGGCAGGCCCTGATGCACGTCGCAGACCTGCGAGGGATCGCCCCAGGCGCCGCGCGTGTCGTACACGCGAACGGAGGCGTTCGAACCGGACACGTGAATCTCCCGCAACGGGACTCTTACAGATGGATGAATTTTTCCGGAAACGTAGATCCGCGTGCTGGAGGGAAGCGCGGAATCAAGGTAGGCGGAATCCGCAAAATCAACTTTGGGCGTACTCATGGATGTCTCCCTTCGTCGGCATTATCCGAATCAGGTTATTGGGGTCGGCGGGAGGGGGAATTTCCCCTTCCCCGCCCTCTCAGCTATAGCTCCCCCGAGCGAAGTTATACGCTGAACGAACTACCGCAACCGCAACTTCCGGATGACTGTGGGTTGCTGAACTTGAAGCCTGCGCCGTGCAGTCCATCGACGTAGTCGACTTCGGCGCCATCCATATACATCAGGCTGGCCTTGTCGACGAACACCTTCAGGCCGTCGAATTCAAACATGGTATCGGACTGTTCATTGAAAGCCTTATCGAAACCCATTCGATAAGAGAATCCCGAGCAGCCGCCGCCGACGACCTGGATGCGCAGGCCGGCGAAGGGTTCGGGCTGTTCAGACATGATCTCTTTTACCTTCTCTTTGGCTTTCTCAGTCAGACTAATGGGCATAGTAGTGTTCCCCTTTCGCGTTAATTACTCGCCTGCAATCCCCATGGCTTGAAGCCGGATCGTGCGTTCGCGAGGTCCATCGAGTTCGGCCATGATAATGCTTTGCCACTCACCAAGAACAACATCTCCGTCCGAAATCTGCAAGGACAGGTTCATACCTAACAGCAAGCTTCGCAGATGCGAGTCTGCATTACGCCGATCGCAATCGGACCAGGCCGGATCATTGTGGCGGAAGTAGCCGTCCTTATTAACAAGTGCTCTTAAATACGTCTTCATGTCGTGGACCAGCGCGTCCTGCCACTCGTTGATGAAGATCGTGCTCGTCGTATGGAGCGATGAAACGCTGAGTGATCCCGCTCGGACTCCCGACGACTTGACAAAATCACGGATCAATTGTGTCAGGTTGTACAGATCCTCCCGTTCCTCGGACTGAATCCTGACAATATTGCTGACAACCCGATAAGAACCCGTTGCGACTTCAACCGTAAGTTGTTCCGGAGCTTTAACTGGAGCAGAAGGCATATTCTTTAGAACTCCTCATGATGCGGCCAGCCGGTTGACGTTCAAGTTGTTGCCGCAAGCGGTTATTATACAAAACTTATTAAATCTTTCGCCGCTCAATGTTGAAATAAGCCTTGAAGTGACGGTACGCGAGCAGTGAGAATCATCAACGTGCTGCCATACCTGTTTTTTCTAATAACGGTTTTGCTTGTCATTGGGATAGCCGTTGCAGTGCGGCGTCAGTCCAGGATCACCCAGGAAACGGCTTCCGAGGCCGAAAGAGCTCGGGATCAAAAGATTTACACTGAGTCCACAAAGATCGTTGAAGCCGCCGTGGAAGCCACGGTGGCCGAGAGCCTCGCTGCGAAAGCGCGCGATCCGCGGCTGGCATCCATGACCCAGGAGGACCTGGCATATGAAGTCCTCAAGGGATGCTATGACCCCGAGATTCCCCTGAATGTCGTGGACCTGGGACTTATCTACGAGGTGAAGGTCCTGCGGGAATCGGTGAATGTGAAGATGTCCATGACCTCCCCGATGTGCCCGTCGCACGTGGCCATTGGAGAAGACATAAAGTCAAAGCTGTCTGAAGCAGGATTTCCCACACCGAAGGTCGAAGTCGTGTGGGAACCGGCATGGTCGCCGCAAAGGATCTCGGAAGAGGGTAAAAAGATACTGGGGATTTAGTAGAACGTGAACGCGGACATGAAGTCCGCGTTCACCGTCCACAGAACTACTTTCTTGCAGCCAGTTCGATCTTGACCAGCTCAGCCGCTTCGCTCGAGCCAAGGTTCTTACCAAACGTTAACTCATCCATCATCTGCTTCATCTTTGTGGCTTCCCGGGTCCGCGCCGCCTGACGCGCCAGTATCTCCTCTTCAGCAGCGGTTTCGGGCTCGGCGCCCTTCTCCCGAACGCGAGCCGCATCCTGCGCATTGATAACGAGACTATGCTCGAAGCTCGTGAGCGGAACTTCCTTGCCGCCGGCATAAACCGCGTGCTTGCCGTGTACTTTGTTCCACTCTGCGACGCTGGCGGTCTTGTACATGTTCTCGATGATCTTCCGCCAGCCGATACCGGTGTTGTAGGCGCAGAAGGAGATCTCGCCGAGCTGCGTTGCATAAGGAATGATGCACATCTCGGTGCGGCGGAAATCGTAGTTGAACAGATCCTGGAACCACATACCGGCAACGAACAGGAAGTTCCAGGGGTCGCTTCGCCGTTTCTCGATGTCTTGCTTGCTGCGGTCGCTCGTCACCTTTCCATAGCTCTTGCCGGAAAGTCCGAACGACTTGTCGAACTTCCTGAGAATGTCCCACAGCCGGAGGCTCGGGGGTCCGCCGAACGGGTTGTAGTTCTTCAGGAGTGCCAGGCCCATCATCGAATTCGAGAACCACTTGCCGCGGCCGGCGTCGGTGACCTGCTGCATATCGCTGACGAGGCCAGGAATGTTCAGGAACTGCGGAACCGGCGCGAATTCCTTGGTTTCCTTGTTGATCATCAGAGCCGTGCCAACACCGCAATTGGGATGGCAGCCGCAGCTTACCTGGCCCCAGTCCGCGCCCGGACCGTGAACGAGATCCGCGAAATCGGCGAAGGCGCCCATCAATGAGAGCGGAAACCAATCGCGCGTCGGTTCGGTGATCCCGACCTGGTCCCTGACGTCGTTGGCCAGGTGCGACAACGTATAACGCTGGCGGAGGCGGCGTTCCGGCGTGATGTCTTCGTCGCGGCCTGTAAACGAAACCGGCTGGAAGGCGATAAATGCAACCTTCTTCGGATTGTCCATCGCGAAGCGCAGGATCGAACCGACCTGGTCATTGTTGACGCTGTTCACCAGCGTGACCACCAGGATGATCTCCACGCCTGCGGCATGCAGGTTGTTAATGGCGCGAAGCTTCACGTCGAACAGGTTGCCGATCTGGCGATGGCTGTTCGCATCGTTTCCGATGCCGTCGAATTGAAGGTACGCGTAACGGAGACCTGCTTCGGCCGCCTTCTTGGCGAATTCCGGGTTCTGTGCGAACTCGATTCCGTTCGTCGCGGCCTGCACGCTCTGGAATCCGAGCTTGCGGGCATAAGCAACGGCATCGATGAAGTACGGCGACACGGTCGGCTCTCCACCCGAAAACTGGATCGACATCTGCCGGCGCGGTTTGATCTTCATGGCGTTGTCCATGATTTCCTTGATCTCTTCCCACGTCAGTTCATGAACGTAGCCAACCTGGTTGGCATCCATGAAGCAGGGATCGCACATCATGTTGCAGCGGTTCGTCAGATCGACCGTCAGGACGGAGCCGCGGCCATGCTTGATCGTGCTGCTGCCGTGGTTGTGCAGGTCGGCATCGTTGTGCGCCGGAATGTCGCGGCCGGGAAAGTTCTTCTCGATCCATTCCAGGAACTTCACGTCGACGGCCATGATGTCTTCAAAATGTCCATGCTCGGGACAATCCTTGACCATCCAGACCTGGCCGTCCCGCTCGATGATGCTGGCTTTAACTTCGCCGACTTTCTCGTGGAGCAGTTCGGTCCACTCGGTTGTGCCGCTGAAGATCTTTTCGCGGGCTTCCTTGACGCACTCCGGGCAGAGCGAATCGGTCTGCCGGGGAAAACCGAGAGTCGGTTTCGTCTTTTGCCAGGATTTCAGCAAGGGTTTCTCAGACCACTTCGGAGTGAAAGAAGGGTTTGGATTGAACTTGTTGAAGTATTGGATCGTGTCGAACGCCACGCCGGCGCTGGAGCAGACCGCCGCATCGACGTACTTGATAATACGTGTGCTCAGCTTGGCTTTGAATTTGTTTCGGACGGTGTAGTCGGTTTGCGGTGTTTCGACCGATTCTTGAGTCGTAGACAAAGATGCCTCCTTATCCTGGTGAAACCGGATCCTGGTGAAACTGGCGCTTTTTGATGAAGACCAAAAGATCCAGACTAAAAACGGAGTGTGAGGATAGCTCAGTTGTGTTTGGGATCTCAACAGAAATTTTCGGCAACTACTTGGGTTTCCTAAGGATTACGGACGGTCTCGGTAAGTATCACCCCAGGATCACCGGGAACGCACGATCTCTATTGATACGCATTTCACTCGAGGTTCCAGCACGGGCGAGAGTTTACGCACAAGGACCCGCACCTGCCCGGTGGAAAAATCGGACAGAATCCGGGCGGCAATCCGCTCGGCCAGAGTCTCGATCAGGTGGAAGTCCCGGCTGCGGCAGACCTCCTGGACGGCGCTGGCAACCCGGGAGTAGTCCAGGGCGTCCCGGAGCGAATCACTCTGGGCCGGGTGCGCCGCGTCGACGGACAACTCGATATCGATCGAAAGCCGCTGTTTCATGGTCCGCTCTTCAGACGTGACCCCGATTGCGGCTACACAGTCGATTTCAGAAATGAGGATCTTGTCCATACAGATGCCTTAGAGATGCTACTTATCGCGGCTGTCCAGCGGCTCGCGGCCGTCGAATCCGGATTCGATATCGTGCCAGTATTCGATCTTATCTTCACCCAGGTGCCAGCACAGATACACGACGCGGCCATCGCGCATATACGGAAAATCGCACAGCCCCCTGTCCACGTCCTTCAGCACCACGCCCATCTCCTTGATCTGATGAATGAGAAACATGAGGCGCGCCACGCACTCGACGTACTCGACGCCGTAGGGGCTGTAGCCATCGAATGGAGCGCTGTCGCGGGCTTTCTGTATCTCGGGGTGGAGCGCCTTCATTCGGCCCCAGACCTCGGCAACGTCCTCCAGGACCGTTCTCAATCTCGGAAGGAGAGTATTCGCTTCAGCAAGCGTGAAGAGCTTCTCGTAGGTTTGCTCACTCATTGGATCCGGCCTAGTGCTCCAGCCACCTCTCGGCCTCTATGGCGGACATACAACCGGTGCCGGCGGCGGTAATCGCCTGCCTGAAAACGGGATCCTGGACGTCGCCACAGGCGAACACACCTGGAATGTTCGTCCGCGTGGAAGAAGGCTGCGTCTTGATGTAGCCGCGCTCGTCAAGGTCGATCTGGCCGCGGAAAATTTCAGTGTTGGGATTGTGGCCGATGGCTACGAACAGGCCGTCAACGTTCAGAACCGAAGTGTCCTCGGTCTTGATGTTCCTCAGGCGTAGTCCCTTCACACCCGTCGCCTTGTCGCCAAGCACTTCCTCGACCGCCGTGTTCCAGACAAACTGAATTTTTGGATTGGCGACGGCCCGTTCCTGCATGATCTTCGATGCCCGCAGCGTGTCGCGGCGATGGATCAGGCTAACCCTGGTCGCAAACTTTGTCAGGAACGTCGCTTCTTCCATTGCGGAATCCCCGCCGCCAACGACCGCGATCTCCTTGCCACGGAAGAAAAATCCATCGCATGTTGCGCATGTGGATACGCCATGCCCCATCAACTCCAGTTCACTCTTGATTCCGATCAGCTTTGCCGACGAACCGGTGGAAATAACAACAGTTTTCGCTTCCACTTCCTGATCGCCGTAGCAGACGCGGAATGGCTTTTCCTGGAGCTTCACGGCGTGAACGTATCCGTTAACAATTTCAGCCCCGAAGTGCTCGGCCTGCTTACGCATGTCTTCCATGAGCTTCGGGCCCATGATCCCTTCCGGGAATCCCGGATAATTCTCCACCAGAGTTGTCAGCGTCAATTGACCGCCCGGCTCCTTGCCTTCGATCAGCATGGGCTGAAGATTGGCTCGCGCTGCATAAACCGCGGCGGTAAGGCCCGCCGGCCCGGACCCGATAATGACCATGTTTCGCATGAATTCTGCTCCGATCTGCTGAGGAAAATATAAGGTACCACACGGGTGGCGGGCTCATCGCATGGAGCGGCCGGGCAGGGCCGGGCAGGGCCGGGCAGGGCTCGAACGACCGGCGGCACACGCTGAGGTGGCGCCGCCGGTCTGTCCGCTCCGTTAGAATACGTATTTCAGGGCAAGCTGGATGATGCGTGGATCTCCGGCATTGGTGACCAGGCCGAAGTTGGTATTGCTGACGTTCGTAGTCGGGTTAAGGAGATTGACGTGATTGAGCACATTGAACGCTTCGGCGCGAAACTCGATCGCGTGTCCCTCCCGAACATTAATCGTACGCGTCAATCCCATATCGATCGTGAAGTTTCCCGGGCCTTCGTACGCATTAAAACCTGAATTGCCGAACCGGCCGTCCGGTGGACGCACGAAAGCGTCGCGGTTGAGCCACTGGAACTTGTTGGCATCCCGGTTGGTTGCGTAGGCGTCCGCAAGGATTTGATCCGGCCGGTCTCCGCCGAGGGAATTCGTCAATGACGTATCTCGGCCCGACGCCAGGGTGAGCCGGCCACCCGCCTCGATCCTGACGATGCCGGACACGCGCCAATTGCCAAATATCGTATTCACGGCCCGATTGGAGAATCCCGGCAAACTGTTTACGGTCGAAAGCCGGAAACTCTGGCGCCGGTCCTGGCTGCAGTCGCCACTGTAGTAGTCCCGCCCCTGGGCCGCGTAGCGGTAGTTGGCGGGAATTCCAAGGTGAACCAGTTCGTCGGTTCCAATACAGTGCGACCAGGTGTAGTTTCCCTGGATTGTCGAGTTCGCAGTCCGGCGCTGCAACGTGAGAACCATCCCGTGATAACTGGACGTCGCGCCGTCGTCGAGCGTCGGCATGACGCCCAGGAACTGGCCTTCCGCCGGATTCTCCAGTGTGAACTTACGCCTTGCCTCGTAATTGCTCACCGAGTTGCACGGATTGTGCCGCGCGCCGTTGATCATGCAACTGCCGTCGGCTCCGGCCGGTAGAATCATCACGGGATTGCGTTCGGTGCTGGACCAGAGGTGAATCGTGCTCGTGCCCAGGTAGTTGGCCGAGACCATCCAGTCGCGCGCCAGCTGCTGCTGGATGCTGAGGTTCCACTGGTTCACGTACGGATTCGCGGCCGCCCTCGGAAAACTGGGGTGAGTGCCGCTGCGCGGGAAGAACGGGTTACTGAGGTTCACGGGGAACGGATTGCCGCCGGGAACATCCCGCCATGGATCGTCAAAGCCACCGGTTGGACTCTCGAGTGAGAGCTGACCGGCCCAGGGCGCCGCGACCGCCATCACACCGGATTTCTGGAAGTACGGCAGCTCGTAGAAAATGCCGTATGCGGCCCGAATACTCATGCGGCCGTCGCCCAGCGGATCCCACGCCAGGCCGAATCGTGGCGCAAAGTTGGCATAGCGGTTTTCGCTGAACTTCGTGTTGGGTACGAGGGGATCACCCGGAAACTGCAGGCCCGCCGGAGCGTTCGGAAATTGAGTGCTCTTCACGCGCCTCGAAAACAAGTCTTCATCAAACGTGGACAGGTAGCCGCGCCTGTTGGACGGCGGCAGGAAGGGTTCCCACCGGATGCCCATATTGAGAGTCAGGCCCTGGCTCGCCCGCCAGGAGTCCTGCAAATAGAGACCCACGTAGTGCTGCCGCTTGTAGTCCTGTCCGGTCGCGCCCTGAATCATGCTCGACATATTTCCCAGCAGGAAGTCCGCAAGACCACGGCCCGTCACCTGCCCGTTGAAAGTCGGACGGGGGTTCCGGCTGAGACCCAGCAGGTTGTTCGAGTGGGTGCGGATATACTGCCCGCCGATTCCGAGCTGGTGCGTACCGCGCACCCAGCTGACATCGTCGTTGAAACCGTAGGTCATCGAGTTATAGGTCGTGCGGATCGTAGCGCCGCTCCCTACCGTGAAACCGTTGCCGCCTGTCACGGTGAGGAGCACAAAGCCGGGGACCACGCTGTAAATGTTCTTCACCCCGACCTGTCCCAGGTCGAAATACTCGGGCGGCACCGCCTGGTTTGTAATCCGGCTGGCGAACGCCCGGAACGAGTTCACGACGTTGCTGCCGAACAGATAGGTGCTGCCTGCTGTTGCCGAATAGATGTGGCTGTCCAGTCCCGACCGTTGCATCGTCAGGACATTGGTTGGGTCCAGGTCATCCGGATTGTCGACAATGGAATCCAGGTAGCGGGCGAACACGGTATGGGTGGTGTCGACCTGATAGTCCACCCGGCCCAGGGACAGGTAGTTGTTATCGTTCTGTGTCGAGCCGTAGCGGACAATACCGCACTCGGTTTGCGCGGCGGGCATTCGCGCCATGACGTTCCTCGCGGCGGGAGAAACGAGCCTTGCCCAGTCTGCGGGATTGACGGTATTAGCCGCCGCTCCATTCGTCCCAAACGGGGCGCGCAGCGCCGCTTGAGCCCGCCCCGCGTTGCACTCCGGAGCCATAAACGTTCTGAAGTCGCCGGCCATCATGGCCGGCGTGGGAACGTACTCGAAAAAGTCGCTCCTCGCGGAGCTTTGTTTCGTCGTTTGGTGCGCCGCGAAAAAGAAGAGCTTGTTCTCGACGAGTGGTCCACCGATCGTGCCGCCGAACTGGTTACGCTTCAGCGTGTCGTCTGCACGGGCAAAAAAGTTACGAGCGTTCAGTTTACCGTTGCGGAAGAATTCGAAGAGCGAGCCGTGAAACTGGTTCGTTCCAGACTTAGTGACGCCGTTCACGGCCGCCGCGGAGTGGTGTCCTACCGAGGCCGGCATCGCGCTGGTCTCCACCTTGAACTCCTGCAACGCATCGGGAAAGGGCATCGTTATGCCCAGGCCTGTGTACGGATCGTTGTGGCCGCCGCCGTCCAGCAGGTACGTCGTGCCGGCCCCCATGCCCCCGCCGACGGAGATGACGGTCTGTGCGTACCCCCGCGCTCCCATCGTGTAGCTGTCGCCGCCCTGCACCGCGGATGCTGTGAGCAGGATCAAACTCGACACGTCCCGCCCGTTCAATGGCAACTCGAGTATGCGAACGTTGTCCATCAACTGGCCAATGCTTGTAGTCCGCGTCTCGACCGCTATGGCATCCGACTGGACTTCCACCGTTTCGGCGACCTGTCCGACTTCCAGAGCCACGTTGACCACAATGTTGGCGCCGATCGCCAGGACGAGGCCTGTCTGGACGAACGTCCGGAATCCAGGCAGGGTCGCTTCTATCCGGTAGGGCCCGATGGGCAGGTTCGCGACGACATACGAGCCGACCTCGTTCGAGATTATCGTCCGGACCTGACCAGTGGCTGTTTGCGTCAGCGTGATCTCCACACCCGGCAGCACGGCCCCGCTTTGATCCGTCACTGCCCCGCTGACCTGTGCGGTCCCTTGCGCCCAGACAGCGGTCTCCAGCCCGGTGAGGACCAGACACATGACGGCAGCTGCCAGGACAGTGTGAATAATTCGTCGTTTCGTTCCGCTCATTGTAGATTCTCCTCCATTGACTCGACTGTGCATGGCGGCCAGTCAATGACCGATGCCGCTCACGACCTGAACATGATCCAAAATCAGTTCGCTGGTTCCTTTAAACGCCTGTTTATATCTGCCAAACCGGTTGGTGTCAAATACGATACGTGCATTTGTCGGTAGCACATGATCTGTCCGGTGCCTGTAGCAAATGAAATGTCCGGTCTGAAGGGCAGGGTCGACGTAACGTCACATCCGCACTGGAGGTTAAGAGCGGATGGCGTTATATCCGGCCCGAGCTTGGGAGCGGGCCATGAAGATC
>CAMBFR010000045.1 GCA_945865815.1 Candidatus Sulfopaludibacter sp. SbA3 | reverse complement strand
AATTGGGGGGACGCACCCCGAATTCCTGAACTACGAAATTCGGGGTGCGTCCCCCCAATTCCACACATGAATTCCAATCCATCTGAAGAATACAAACAACGGCTGACGGCACGGCGTGAATCCGTCGAACGCTACAAGAAGTTCGACCGGATGCTGAATATCGTGCGGCTGGCCGCATGGTTCGTCTTCTTTGCGATGCTGTGGATGGCGCTGAGACTGGATCTCATCCCGGTATGGATGGCGCTGTCTCCGATTCTGATTTTCCTCGGTATCGCGATAGCCCGCTCGCACATCGAAACACGCCTGCGGCGCGCACAGCGCTCGGTAGCCTTCTATGAGCGCGGCCTGGCGCGCATCGAAGACCGATGGATGGGAGGGATGGGCGGCGCGCCGTCCGTTACGTCTGCCGCTGAAAACCATCTTTATGCCGCCGCGCTCGACATTTTCGGCAAGGACTCGCTCTTTGAGCTGATCTCCACGGCGCGAACGCGCTCGGGTGAGGAGAAGCTGGCGAAGTGGCTGTCCGCGCCGGCGCCGACAGGCGAAATCCGCATGCGCCAGCAGTGCGTCGATGAGCTTCGCAACAATATCGACCTTCGGGAGGCGCTGGCCGTCCTCGGCCCCGAAATGCGAGCCACCGTGCATCCCGAACTGATGACGCGCTGGGGCCTCGCGCCACCGGTGCTCCAGTCACCTCCAGCCCGCGTGATCGCTCCCATAATTGCCGTCTTCGTTTACTACACCGAGATCGACTTCTGGTTTGTGAATGGAAACATCTGGCCGGCTATCATCGCGCTGATTCTTGCCGGGGCTTTCGGCCTGCACTACCGGACACGCGTGCGCGAAGTCATCGAGAGCGTCGAGAAGCCTGAGCGGGAACTGGAAATTATTTCCCTGGTCCTCGCCCGGCTCGAGCGCGAGGAATTCAGATCTCCCAGGCTCCGGGAATTACGCCGCACATTCGATACGAACGGCCGGCCGCCATCGAAACAGATTGCCCGCCTGATCCGGCGCATCGACATGCTGAATTCGCGGCTGAATCACGCGTTCACGCTGCTCGGCAATCTGATGCTCTGGTCCACGCAGTGGACCTTCGCCATCGAGGCGTGGCGGCGGGACTGTGGCGCCGCGCTTGAGCACTGGCTCGACGCGATCGGCGAAATCGAAGCCTTGTGTTCTTTGGCGGGATACGCCTACGAGCATCCGGAAGATCCATTTCCGGAAATCGTCGAAGACCGCGCCTGCTTCGAAGGCGACGAGCTGCGGCATCCGCTTCTCCCGCAAAACCGTTCGGTCCCGAATACGGTTCGCCTCGGGCAGGATCTTCAACTCCTGGTGGTCAGCGGATCCAACATGTCCGGCAAAAGCACGCTGCTCCGCACCGTTGGAGTGAACGTTGCGCTGGCGCTCGCGGGAGCGCCGGTGAGAGCGAAACGTTTCCGCCTCTCCCCACTGGCGATGGGAGCAACCCTGCGCGTGCAGGACTCCCTTCAGGACGGAACCTCACAGTTCTACGCGGAGATTCTTCGCCTGCGCAGCATCATGGAACTGACGGAGGGACCGGTGGCGGTGCTTTTCCTCCTGGACGAAATTCTTCACGGAACGAACTCGCACGATCGCGCCATCGGGGCAGAGGCTGTGGTGAAAAGCCTGGTGGAGCGTGGAGCGATCGGCCTCGTGACAACTCACGACCTGGCGCTTGCAAAGGTCGCCGATGGCCTCGCGCCGCGAGCCGCGAACGTTCACTTTCAGGATCACCTGGAAAATGGAAAGATGGTTTTCGACTACCGGCTTCATCCGGGCGTAGTTCAGAAAAGCAATGCCCTGGAGCTTATGCGGGCTGTTGGCTTGAAGGTGTGAAGGGGAGCCCTCACCCGCCGCTTCGCGGCACCCTCTCCCAGAGGGAGAGGGACGGACCTGCCGGGAAGTCCTTCTCCCTTTGGGAGAAGGTGGCCCGAAGGGCCGGATGAGGGTTGAATGTTTCGCCGTCGCGCTTCAGCCGGTCGACTGGATCGCCTGCCGCAGTATCTTGAGCATCTGGTCGATTTCATCACGCGTAACGTTGAGCGCGGGCATGAAGCGCAATGTGGCTGGACGCGGCGCGTTGACGAGCAGTCCGGCCTCAAGCGCATTTTCCGCAACTTTCGAGGCTACGTCGCGGCCCAGATCCATTGCGAGCAGAAGACCCTTTCCCCGCACTTCGCCGAGTCCAAGTTCCTGCGAAAGCGCCCGGAGTTGCATCGCAAGATAATCGCCGTTCTCCTCTATACGGGCGAGAAACGCGGGCTGTGAAATTTCTTTGACGACGGCGTAGCCGACCGCGGTCATCAGCGGATTGCCATTGAATGTCCCGCCCTGATCGCCAACCTCGAACAGGCTTACTTCCTCGCGCGCAACCAGCGCAGCCAGCGGCACGCCGCCTCCAATGCCCTTGCCCAGCGTCATGATGTCGGGACGAATGCCCGAGTGCTCGAACGAGAACATCCGGCCCGTGCGGCCGATTCCCGTCTGGATTTGATCCAGCACGAGAAGGACGCCGAGTTCCTCGGTAAGTTTCCTCAGATCGCGAAGAAAGGAATCCGAAAACGGCACAACTCCCGACTCGCCCTGTATGGGCTCCAGCATTACCGCGCCGGTCTTCGGACCGATTGCTCGCCGGACGGCGCCGAGATCCTCTCTCGGCACGCGGATAAAGCCGGGCACCTTGGGCTCGTAGAGATCTTTCCACTGCGGCTTGCCGGACGCCGACATGGTTGCCAGCGTACGGCCGTGAAACGCATCCTCGAAGACCACGATCTCATAAGCTCCGCCGCGTTTTACCGATCCCCATTTGCGCACGAGCTTGATCGCGCCTTCGTTCGCCTCGGCGCCGCTGTTGGCAAAGAACACGCGCTCGAGCCCGGAAAGACGCGCCAGTAAATCCGCCAACCGGCGCATAGGCTCGTTGTAGTAGGCCGGGCTGACGTTGATCACGATGGAGGCCTGCGACGCGAGCGCATCGCGCATCACAGGCGAGCAATGGCCAAGCGAGTTCACCGCCCATCCCTGGATGAAATCGAGATAGGCCCGCCCCTCCGAGTCGTACAGCCAGGAGCCTTCGCCCCGCACGAAAGTTTTGTCGGGACGGTTTGTGATGAACATCAATGAATCGGTTTTAGCCATGACGATTGCAACCACCACCATTTAAGATGTATTCGTGAACGTAAATCATACCGCCTTAATAGAGTTCGAGCACGTGACCGTCATGCGCGGCGGCACAGCCGCCGTGAATGATGTTTCCTTGAAGATCGGCGTCGGGGAGCATGTGGCCATCCTTGGGCCCAACGGCTGTGGCAAGTCCACGCTGATGAAAGCCGTTACAAGGGAGTGTCATCCCATGCTCCTCGATGGTTCATCGGTGCGCGTGCTTGGCCGGGAATTATGGGACGTGTCGGAGTTGCGCACGCTGCTCGGAATTGTATCGAGCGATCTGATGACCGCATGCACGCGGGAGTTTCTGGGACGCGACATCGTGCTCTCGGGATTCTTTTCCAGTATTGGAATCTGGCCCCATCAGGAAGTGACTTCGAAGATGCGGGAACGCGCCGACCGCGCAATGGCGATGCTGGAGGTCTCTCACCTCGCGGACAGATACACGGACGAGATGTCGTCGGGTGAAGCGCGGCGCGTGCTGCTGGCCCGCGCGCTCGTGCACGATCCGCGCGCGTTGATACTGGACGAGCCGTCTATCGCACTGGACCTGCACGCGCAACACGAATTGCGGCTGATCCTGCGGAAGCTCGCACAATCCGGAATCGGAATCGTGATGGTCACGCACCATCTTTCCGACCTGATACCGGAGATTGAGCGAGTGGTGTTGATGGACCGCGGCCGCATTGCAGCCGACGGCCCCGTGCGCCAGGTGCTGGTGGAGTCGAGGCTGTCGGCATTGTTCGGCCGGCCATTGCAGCTGTCCGAACGCGACGGATACTACAACCTCTGGTAAACGCTACCGCCCGATCGCAGCCGAAAGCTCGTTAATCCGGCGATCGATGTCTGCAAGCGCGTGATTGATCTGCGCCTTTCGAGCCTGGTGCGTTGCTTTCTCGAGCTGACTGGTCATTTCCTTGCGGGCCAATTTCAACGATTCGATCTGCCGAAGTTCTTCCTTGTTCTTGATCGCAGGCTTGCGCTCCTGCTCGCGGCTCATTTGCAGTTCCTCCATGCGCTCCTGAATCCTCGCCTCTGCGTCGATCAGCCCTTCTCCCGAATCTCCCATGACTTCCAGTCCTCCTACAGCGTCCGGATCTGAACGTTCCGGAACTTCACGATGCCGGCGCCATACTGAAGCCCGATAAAACCGCGCAGATGCGCCTGGTGCTGGACATCGACTGTGCGCGTACCGTTCAAGGTAATGATCATCCTTGGGCCCTGCGCCCGGACCTCATAAGTGTTCCACTTGCCGCCGGTATTGATGACGCTGGACGGCTTGGCCACGTCCACAATGCCGCCCGTTCTGTAAGTCTGATCGGGACGCTTGTCGTAGATGTTCACTTCATAGCCGGTCATAGTGCTGATTTCCGTCGCACTTGAGCAACGAATGAAGACGCCGCTGTTGGCATCGTCGGTCACCCAGAATTCGAATTTCATTTCAAAGTCGCCATATGGCGTCTTCGTAACCAGGAACCCGCTGCCCTTATTGGCCTGAACCAGGCCGTCCACGAGTTCCCAATTCGCATCGCCGACCTTGTTGAACGCCGACAGGTCTTTGCCGTCAAAAAGAGTGGTCCATCCCGCCGTGCCCTGGCCGGCCGCCTCGTAAGAATATTGGAAAGCAACCAACCCGAGGACCAGTACTCCCATCGTGATTGCGGATGCGCGTTTCATCATGACCTCCTGTGTTCCGAACTGAGTTTGTGGGTGTAATTCGGGGTCTGACCCCGAATTACACCCCTGCCGAATTGGCCGCAACATTGTAGCAGGTGAGGACATTACTTATACTGCTCCGCAGATGTCGAATATTTTGTGGGGTGACCTTAAGGCCGTTCTTCAGAATGATCCCGCGGCGAAGAGCTACGCGGAGACCGCACTGTGCCACACACCGCTTCATGGAATCTGGCTGCATCGGCTCGCTCATTTCCTGCACACAAGCCTCCACATCCCGGTAATTCCGCGCTTCCTGTCGGTGCTTGCCCGGTTCTGGACGGGCGTTGAGATTCATCCGGGGGCGAAGATCGGCAGGAATTTCTTCATCGATCACGGAACCGGTGTCGTCATTGGAGAGACCTCCGAGATCGGCGACAACTGCGTCATGTTTCACAACGTGACACTGGGCGGGACGGGCAAACATCAGGGCAAGCGCCATCCGACTCTCGGCAACAACGTGTTCATCGGCACGGGCGCCACGCTGCTGGGCCCGATCGTCGTGGGCGCGAACAGCAAGATCGGCGCGAATTCGTTCATCGTGATGCACGACGTGCCCGGCAATTGCACCGTGATCGGCACGCCCGGACGGCTCGTGAAACTTGATGGCGCCCGCGTCGACCTGCCCTTGAAGCCAACGGTGCCGGGCGCCCGCTCGATTCCAGTACCCATTTCCAACGAAGAGAATGAACTCAGCGCCACTCGTGCTTCGGATACTTCCGCTGCAACTCGGACTTGATCCGCGGGTAGTGTTCGCGCCAGAAGTTGGCCATGTCTTCGGTCACCTGCACGGGCCGCATGCTTGGCGCAAGGATGTGCACGCTGAGCGGCACACGGCCCATCGCAATCCTCGGCGTCTCGGTCACTCCAAACAGCTCCTGTATTCGCAGTGAAATGTAAGGCCGCCCATCCGCGTCATAGGTCACTTTGGGCGTGCGGCCGTTGCGAAGACTCACGCGTTCCGGCGCGTGCTTGTCGACGAGTTCGCGCTGAGGAGCGGACAGCCACGACATGACGACGGGTTTGATTTCGCGGTCCTTGAGATCCTTGTAGCTCAGCGCCCCTAGGCAAACCTGCTCGATGATATGCCGCCGGGCCTC
The DNA here is from genome assembly GCA_945865815.1 of Candidatus Sulfopaludibacter sp. SbA3. Classification (GTDB taxonomy): domain Bacteria; phylum Acidobacteriota; class Terriglobia; order 20CM-2-55-15; family 20CM-2-55-15; genus CAMBFR01. The sequence continues at coordinate 26,506 of CAMBFR010000045.1, read as the reverse complement.
GTCATGAATCGGCGGCAGTTGAAGGTCCGGACACCAGCCGGCGAGCAGATTCAACCGCGTGATCCATTGCGTGACGCCGTGATCCCACCGGGGCAACTGCAGCCGCCCCGCAATCACCTCTTCGGCGAGCAACCGGGCCGCGGCATCTGCCGGAGCCGGTTCTGTACGTTTGGCCGACAGATCGAGATCCCGAAAGCGCAACACTTCGGCCGCCGCCACTCTCCGGTTCGTGGAATCAAATGTGACGCGCAATTCCGAATGGATATCGGCCGGAAAGAGTTCTCGAAGCCATTTCTCTTCGATCGCAGTGGCGAGCGACAGAATCGTGTTCACTTCGCCGGGACGCCCGCCGATTTCGCGAATCTCCGCCACGACAACGAGCGGGCTCTCCCGCACAACGCTTTCACGCGCGAGCGTGCCGCGCCGGCCGTGCACGAGATCGCACCGGAGCGTTCCTGTGTCCATTCGGCCGACGCGATCGCTGAAACCAATCAGGATGCACTTCTGCAGCGCTTCGTCGTTCACAGGCTTCGCCGGCTTTGGCGACACATCGAGACCTTCGTCTTTCGCGATTCGCAGAAACTGTTCGTGCAAGGGACCGACCTGGCGCGCCGTCACACCGTGAATACCGATTTTACGAAGCGCATCCATTCGAAACTGATTGGTTGTTGCGTAATCGTAGGCGCGCATCAGAATCCGGAAGTCGGATGCGCCCTTGCCGCCAAACAGGTCCTCACGCTCCCCGGCTACATCCGGACTCGGATTGCGCAGCAGCAATTCCCGGCCCTGCGTCAGCGCCGCCACAAGGCATGCCTCGTAGACGCATCCATATTCCGCGGCCGCGAGCAGCATGCGCGAGTAACGCGGATGCACGGGAAACGCGAGCATGCGCCGGCCAAGTTCCGTGATTCGTGTCTGTCCGGGTTGATTCTCAAGCGCGCCCAGATCGAGCAGCAGTTCCTCGGCGTGATTCAGGGCCAGATCATTCGGCGCCTCGAGCCACCGAAACTTGTGCAAGTCTTCGACTCCGGCGGCCTTGAGCGTGAGAATCACTTCCGACAGATCGAGCCGCTTGATCTCCGGCAGTTCCTGCGCCGCGCGCTCGTCGTGCTCGGGCTCGGACCAAAGGCGGATGCACTGCCCCGGCGCGGTCCTTCCTGCACGGCCGGTGCGCTGCTCGGCGCTGGACCGGCTGATCCGCTCCACCATCAACGTGTTGATCCCGCGATTGGGATCGTAACGGGGAATCCTTGCGAGGCCGCCGTCGATGACCAACCGGACGCCGTCGATGGTAATCGACGTCTCCGCGACGTTCGTCGCTACCACCACTTTCGGCTGATCGTATCTGGCGACCGCCGCGTCCTGATCTCGTGGCGCCAACTCGCCGTGTAAAGGGAGGAGAACGTAGCCCCTGGATTCCTTCTGCAGACGGATGGCTTCGATCGTCCGGTTGATCTCATATCCACCGGGCATGAAGACCAAAACGTCTCCGCCTCCCGCGCGGGAGTATTTGGAAAATGCGTCGGCCGCGAGTTCCCACACCGGTGGCCCGTTGCTTCCCAACCGGCGTGGGAGATACTCCACATTCACTGGAAACGTTCGGCCTTCGGAAGTCAGGACAGTGCATGGCTGGAGATACTTCTGAAGCGCGCCCGCATCAAGCGTTGCGGACATCACTATGATGAGCAGGTCCGGCCGAATTTGTTCCTGGATGTCGAGCGCTCGGGCGAGCGTGATGTCGCCGTAAAGGTGCCGTTCGTGGAACTCATCGAATATCAGCGCCTGAATACCGCCGAGCGCCGGATCCTGAATCAACTGCCGCAGCAGAATTCCCTCGGTCTCGAACTTGATGCGAGTCGCCCGGCTGGTGGCATTCTCGAATCGCACCTGGTAACCGACCTCGCGGCCAAGTTCCACGCCGAGTTCATATGCCACGCGCGATGCGAGCAATCGCGCCGCCAGCCGCCGCGGCTGCAGAATCACCACCTGTCCATCGCCGAGCAGTCCGTGCTTGAGCAGCATTTGCGGCGCCTGCGTGGACTTGCCGGACCCGGTCGGCGCCTGCAGCACAAGCCGCCGAGTCGCGGCCAAAGCAGCGACGATATCGTTCTCGATTTCGTAAATGGGAAGCGTCAACGAGGCATCCGTGTTGAGCGGCGGAGCGCAGTGCGGCAGCCCCGGGCGTCAGCTCTGGGAAAGTGTGGTTTGGTGCGCGATTTCATAAATTCCTACGGCGTTGCTCATCGCATTGCTGCCAGAAAGTCGCGAATGACGGCCACGGCCTCCTGACGCAGACGCGCTCTCTCCTCGTCGTCGCCTGCATCCGCGAGGAAGGCGCCGTAGGCGCGCGGGCCGTCCCGATCGGCGTTCGCAAACCGCTCTGAGAGGAGGCGCAGCGCCTCTTCGACCTGCGTATCGCTCCGGATGGCGCTACGCGCCCCGCTCCGTCCCGCCTCCTCCGGACCCTCACCGAAATTCAGCAGACAGTAAATCAGGTCGTACGAATCCTTGTTCTCATGGCGGTCCTGGAAGGCCAGGATCTTCAGCACCGTGTATGAAAGGATGTTGGCGACGCGCACAATGACCTTGGAACGGCCGCCGCCGTCGAGGCGGTCGGCCTCGATCTCGCGCTCCACGTAGTCCCGGGTCACGAGCTGTGCGCCGCGGACGTTGAAGGCGCCGAGGCCCGAGCCAGTCCCATCCTTCGGTTTGAAGATCTTCCCTGGCTCGACCTGGTCGGTCTCGCAGAGGAACTCAACGATGACGGTTATACCCTCAACTTTCTTCATCCACCGAAAGGACGACTCGGCCTCGAACCCCGCCTTCTTCAGGTTGTTCTCCAGCGTCCTGTACGCCTCTGAACTCTCGCCCTCAACGGCCAGTCCGATAACGAGGTCGACGTCGGTCGTTCCGACGTGGGGGCGCGCCCCTTCGGGAAGTATCCCCACGATGTAGCGGGGCGCGAGCCCACCGGCGAGGTATACCCGCTGGCTCCACGGACCGATGTCGCCAAGGAGCGTCACGAGGACGCGCTCGCAGCGTGCCGTCGTAACCTCGTCGTAGTGAGTGTAATGGCGCTTGCTCAAAAGCCGATGACCTCCTGGCGGAGCCGGTCTGCCTGCTCACGGCCACGCCGGGGGTCCTGGCGCAGGTCATGGAAGAGCCGGAACGGGTCGGCTGTCCAGACATCGTCCACTTTCGTGCGGAACGCCAGAGGCGCGTCTCCTTTGGCCTGCCGCAGCACGATATTGTGGCCTTCCTGGACCACGTCGGCGTGGGCGGCGGCGGCTACGTCGTTCAGCGGCACTGTGTCCGCGACCCAGATGTCTGTGACCGGAATTGCTGTAATGAACGGCGCGAGCCGGGCGGCGCCGGCAGGGCCGGTGACGGCATGCTCGATCTTCGCGTCTGTCAGGGCGCGGCTCAGAGTCTTCGCCTGTGCCCGCGGGTCGCGGGCGAGGCGGAATGCCCGGAGCTGCTTGACCCCGCGGTCGCGTATCTCCTCCACCCACAGATCGAGTAGCGCCGTGGGGTTCTCGACTCGCCGGGTCCGCTTTGGTCCGGCGCCTCCAACCTCCACCAAGTTCTCACGCTCCAGGCGCGCCAGGATGCGGTGCGCCAACCCCACCGAGATATCGGCCGCCTTCGCTAGATCGTGAACCTGCCACTTTCGCTGCGGTTCATGGAGAAGCGCCTGGGCAGCGATCCCAGCCTTGCCTGTGAGCTTCACCGGAGGTTCCTTCTGACGCTCACGGGTTGCAGGTGCTAGCCTGCCCTCGGTCCAGAGGAACAGACCGGGAAACTCGACGCGCATGTTTCCCTGGGCGTCGATGACCCCGATCCCCTGCTCTTCAAGCAGGCGCCGCGCCTCCTCGGTGGTTGTGCGGGCAACCAGGAGCAGATGTGTGCCCTTCGGCAGGTACTGCGCGTACTCGACAATTTGGCGGGCGGCAGCGGCGTTCGTCAGCCGTTGGGCTTTGACCTCGACGACGTGGGTGACGTCTCCGGCACGGATCACGATGTCCGGGCGCCGCTTGGTAAAGGCGGTTGGCTCGGTCGTGACTCCCGGGATCTCCCGGAGTACCCGGAGGACCTCTTTGTCCAAGGGCCCTTTAATATTCATTAAATGACGCTTATTCACAGCAGTTGTGAATATAGAGTGTTTCGTGAATATTAGCAACCTTGGCCATTCACTCCTCGCGCGCGGCCACAGGCCGCCGCGAACCCTGTCGGCGCCTGCAGCACAAGCCGCCGAGTCGCGGCCAGAGCAGCGACGATATCGTTCTCGATTTCGTAAATGGGAAGCGTCAACAAGACATCCGTGTTGGGCGGCGGAGCGCAGTGCGGCAGCACCGGGTGTCCGCTCTGGGAAAGTGTGGTTTGGTGCCCAATTTAGATCAGGCGAGTTCCTTGACACGCTTCGCTATCGCAAGGATCAGTTTTTCATTTTGCAGGATATCGTCGAGTTCCGCCGAACCGGATCGCGCCATAAGCTTCCGCAGTTCCGCATTGATTTGTGTTTGATACGGCAACGCTCCGGGCGCCTTGGCGCGGTCTTTGAAAAAGTTAATCACATCCAGATCCAGGTGGATATTTGTGCGTACCTTGATGTTGCGCGGCTCCCTTGCATCGAGAGCGACTTGCGTACGTCGATTACGCGCAACCACGCGAGCCTTGGACGTCGGCTGGAAAGTCGGACTAGTTGTTTTCTTCATAAACCTTGCTCCATTTACGTTCCGCGACACGGGCATGAATGATGCGGATCAATTTGTTATCGAGAGGCTTGAAAGACACGAACAGTAGCCGGCCGGCGGCGGAAAACCCAATGACAACATAGCGGCCCTCATCTTCGGAATGCCCTTCGTCGAAGAGCTCAACTCGGTTGGGATCATAGAATGCCTCTGTCGCTTCATCGAAAGCCACATCGTGGTCGCGAAGGTTTTTCTCCCCCTTATCCTCATCCCATGTAAAACCACGACGCATGAGACCAATGTACACACCAAATACACACCATTCAAGGCAAGATTAATTCAGCTTAGGGAAATTTGGATGGGCGGCGGAGCGCAGTGCGGCAGCACCGGGCGTCCGCTCTGGGAAAGTGTGGTTTGGTGCGCGATTTCGTCACACCGCGCGGGCAAATGCCGGCAGAGAGCTTTGGCAATCGCACCGGATTCACCGGGTTGCGGTGGGCGCCTTAGCCTTCAGCTCCTCGAACCAGTTGAGGACGACCTGAATCCGCGGAGCGGCTGTCGCCCCGCCCTGCGTCACCGCCGTGTCGACCAGCCCGAGAAAGCGCTGGCCATCCCGGCTGAAATCGTACGGCCGTTCCAACGCCGGACCGGTGTTCTGGAAAGTGCGGGGGACCGGCACGGCTTCGCCGAACGTGAAGCTCGGTTGCGTGGCCACGCGCACCGCATCCAATCGACTGAACGCGCCCGGCGTGAACACGAGTTCCCGGCCATCCGGCGACCATATCGGATGATGGCCATCGTCCGCATCCCTGGAAATCTGATACTTCGCGCCTGTCGGCGGAAACGGCTGCACGTAGACCGCACTCGAGGTCCGTCCCTCCCGCGAAGCATAGGCGACCCAGCGCCCGTCCGGAGAAAACACGGCGCCGGTCAGAGCGGCGGCCGTCGACCGGACGGCATCGAAAGGCGCGGCCTTCCCGTCTTTCAGCGAGAGCGCCCACAGCGCCGTCTCCCCGCCTTTGCCCGCGTTATACAGCAAGCGCTCGCCATCGGCCCCCGCGGCCCACGATTCCGGAATGTGAAAACTTCCCTCGTCCGCCATGGTCAGCCGCTCCGCTATCCCGGCGCCGTCGGCGCGCTGCCAGAAGATGCCCAGGTCTTTTTCACGATCCGACTGGAACGCGACGCGCTGGCTATCCGGGGACCAGACCGGAAACCGGTTGTGCCCTTGCCCCTCGAAGGTGAGCCGCCGCATCGAACTGGTTCCGGACAGATCATAGATCCAGATGCTGGCCTCTTTGCCGTCGTCGCTCCCGACCGCGATGCGCTTGCCGTCGGGAGACATGCGCGGCAGTTGGTAGAAGCCCGGCGCGATTTTCAGCAGTTCCCCTCCGCCTTTGCGATCGAAGAAGCCAATACTCATCGGAGAAGATGTCGACACCGACACCGGGCCTGGCGCAAACACGAGGGACCCGGTGCTGGAGACGCTGAACTGCGCAACTGCGGATCGGTTGGTGATGATTAATGACCTCCGGACGCCCTCGACGACGGGTACCGGTCCACCCGTGACGGCGAGGCGCGACAGGTCGAATGGCACGGCGAACAGGACGCCGCCAACTGCGTACACGATGTGTCCGCTGGGCACGTAAAAGCCGTCACTGCCGCCCGAGACAAGAGTCTTTCTTTCCGAGGAATTCAAGGACTGCACGACGATCTGCGCCTTGTCCCAGGTATCGGCCGTCATATTGCCAGGGGCGCCCGTGGCTGAGGTGAACAGCAGCCACTCGCCACCCGGCAATACCTGAGGGCTCTGCATTACCTCGCCTTCCTTCACGCCAACGAGCGTTTCCGGCTGGCCGCCATTCGCCGAGACGCGCATGATGCCTTTGCCGAACTGATGGAAGACGATTCCGCCGGCGTCCCAGTTCATCCGCCCCAGAGCTGTTCCGTCGGCCGGGCAGAGCGTGATCGCCGCTCCGCCGCTGACCGCGATCTTCTTAATCGCCTGGTCCACCGTTGAATAGAAGGCGATGGACTGGCCATCCGGGGAAAACACCGGAGAGACTGGGTTTGATGGCGCCTGCTGTGTGCCCGCCAGTGGCCTCGCCTCGAGGTCCGACATGGACCGCAGGTACAACTGGTTGCCGGCCGCGTAGACAAGCCGCGTGCCGTCCGGGGAAACATCCAGCAGCTGGGCGTTGGTGATAGCGAATTGCTGGCCTTCGCCAAGCGCAAGGGCGAAGCGCGTCACTGGCGATGAGGGCGCGGGAGGCGTGAGCGTCCATACGGCGCCGCCGGCCAACGCGCTCGCGACGACGGCCGCAGCGATCGGAATGGCGCGCTTCCAGAGCGGGCGTGACGCGGCAGCCGATGGCGTGGCGGCCCCGGCCGGCTGGGCCGGCGCTTCGAACGCGCCGTTCAACACGAGCTGCACATCACCGATGTCGCGCATGCGCTGCCCGCGGTCCTTCGCGAGACACCGCGCCAGGACAGCGCGAATCGCCGGCGAAACCTCCGCCGGCAGCGCCGTCCAGTCCGGCTCCGCCCGGATCACCGCGGCCAGAATGTCACTGACGTCGTCCCCTTGAAACGCCTGCTTCCCCGTGAGCAATTCGTACAACACCGCGCCGAAGGCGAATATGTCCGTCGCCTTGTTTACATGCTTGCCGCGAGCCTGTTCGGGCGACATGTATGCGGCGGTGCCCATGATGACGCCTTGCACCGTTGCCGCCATGCTTAGCGTCGGCGAATTGCCGGCCTCTTCCTGCGTAGGTTCTGCCGCGAAAGCCTTGGCCAGGCCGAAATCCAACACCTTCACGCGGCCTTCGGGAGTCACCTTCACATTGGCCGGCTTCAAATCCCGGTGAATGACTCCCTTTTCGCTGTTGTGCGCCGCTTCGAGGGCCTCGGCAATCTGCCTGGCGATGGTCAAGGCTTCCTCGACCGGAACAGGCCGGCCACCGGCCACTTTTTCGAGCAGCGTATCGCCCGGCACCAGTTCCATCACCAGAAAGTGCGTGCCCCCGGATTGCTCCAGCCCATGAATAGTGGCGATATTGGGATGATTCAAGGAGGCCAGCAACTTGGCTTCACGCTGAAAACGAGCCAACCGCTCGGGATCGCGGGCGAACTGGTCGGGCAATACCTTGATGGCTACGTCGCGTCCGAGCTTGCTGTCGCGGGCTCGATAGACTTCGCCCATGCCGCCCGAGCCGATATGGCTGGTGACTTCGTAGGCGCCGAGTTTGGTGTGGATCGGTACTGGCATAGAAAAAAACCGGCTCAGTTTACACCAACCGGGAGCCCGCAGGTTAAGGGTGCATCGTTCCAGCCGCTGTGGCATCCTATTTGTGTGCTGAATGATGGGTCCGCAATCCGAAAATTAGACGATATGGACACAAGCACCCGGGTGCCTAGAGCCGCGATGCTGAATGCCTGGTCCGCCGAACCGGCGCCCAGGGGTATCCGGATTGACCAGATGGCGGAACTGGAGACGCTCACGGTTCGCACGCAGAACAGCGTTTATGAAATTACGGTCCTGTGCGGGCGCACGGGAGAGGTTCTTGTGCGTGGCGGCCGATTCTTTCCGGAGTGGACTCCGGCTGTGCTGACGGGCAGCACATTAGGCGGTTCATTACTGAGGAGCGGCGGCATCTACCTGGGGATGAAAATGGAGATCGCTCCCCAGCCCGCTGAGATGATCACTAAAGTAGTTCAGGATCCGGTCACAGGGCAGAATGAATTTCTTGTCGGACGCAACGTCATAACGACCTCTCTGGTCCAGGAGATTGCAGTACCTTCCGGATGGGATGCACTCGAACCGTAAAACCCAAAGACTGCCACCGCAATTCACGCAATTCCCTTCCCCGAATTAGACCACTACAGAATTTCCCGGGCAGTAGCAGCTCAGCCGGGAAGGATCATAATCGTCGCCACTCATGCGACGGAGTACCGAGCGGCTTCTGACGACACATACCGGCAGCCTGCCAAGGCCCGACGATCTGGTCCAGACAATGTTTGCCAGAGAGGAAGGCCGCGCAGTCGACGAGCCGGCGCTGAAAGCCCGAGTGCGCCTGGGCGGGCGCAGGTCCGCCAAGTTGAGGCCGTCTGGAATGTAGCCGTCCAGGTCAACGTGGCTGTGCTCCCGCCGCTTCGAGCAACTTTACGAGCACTTCGTAGGGTTGTGCGCCAACCACCTTATTGCCGCCAGCGGCAAAACTCGGCACGCCGGTGATGCCGGACCGGCGCGCTTTCTCCCAATCAGCATCGACCGCCTCTCTGAAAGTGCGCTCGGTGAGCACTTCGCGGGCTTCATCCGGGACAAGGCCAACCGACTCCGCCACCGCTACGAGCACTTTGGAATCGCCGATGTTCCGGCTGTGAACAAAGTAGGCTTTGTAGAGGGCGTCGTGAATGGCTTCGAAACCCGGTTGCGAGTCCGCCCATTTGGCAAGCTCCTGGGCGAGGCGGCTGTTGTAGGTGTGCGTCCGGCGTTCGTAGGGGAGTTTTTCAGACTCCATCAGACCTTTCATGCGGGTGTGCATGGCTTCGAGGTCCAGACCTCGTCCGGCAAACAGGTCTTTCAACGGCAGGCCTTCGGCGGGAGTGTCGGCATGAAGAGGAAAGAACACCCACTGCACGTCGATATCGAAATTGCGCTTCAGCTTTTCAATACGCCCGGTACTGAGATAGCACCAGGGTCAGACGAAGTCGGTGAATACTTCCAGTGTGATTGGTTTGGTCATATGGTTCGTTCAGTATCTATGATTCGAACTGCTTCCTGAACTGCTCGAATTGTTTTTTAAGATTTTCCACGTCCTCGCGCAACCGTTCGGTTGTCTCCTCGAGTTTGGCAACACGGTCGACGCCGGCCTGGACATCGGACGCGACTTCCACGGACGGGCCGGAAAGCAGGTGCGCGTAGCGAACTTCCTTTTGGCCCGTCTGCCGTAGCAGGCGCACGGCCAGCGGAAAAGGCTCCAGGGCAATCAACAAATTCAGAACCGTCTCCACTTCCTCGAGACTCGAAAAATCATGCACACGATTGCTGCGCGTTCGAATTTCGCCCACGGTCTGGGGCCCGCGAAGCATCAGCACGCACATTGCCGCGATCTGCCGCGCATCCAGGCTCAGGGTTTCGCCCATCACATGGCGATACTTCGTTACTCGCGAGTCGCCCCGGTCCACCAGGCGAACGAGGCGCTTTTCACGCAGACTATCCGCCGCCTCGGCAACCGTGCTCTCGTCGAAGCGCACAACCGGACTGCGATTCGACGACTGGTTGCACGCGTTCGTCAATGCGTTCAGCGAAAGCGGATAGTAGTCCGGCGTCGTGATCTCTTTTTCGATCAACGAGCCGAGCACGCGGACCTCAACGTCATTCAATAAATGATCCACCGTATATTTCTCCACTGCATAAATAGCACATCGGGCGAATGAGGAGTATTTTGGCCAATCATGAGGACAGTGATCTCAATACCGGATGAGGTTTTCAAAGAGGCGGAACGTCACGCTCGCCATGCGAACAAGACACGCAGTGGACTCTACAGCGAAGCCATTGCGGAGTATCTTGCTCGGCACGCACCGGACGCCGTGACGGAGGCTATGAACAAGGTTTGCGCTGGCATCGGCGAGGATGCCGATCCGTTTGTCAGGGCAGCCGGACGCCGCACACTGAAGCGGGCTTCGTGGTAGACCTTCGTTCTACCTGTGCGCGCGGGGCTTCAGCCCCGTGCAAAGTTCAAAGGGAAAAGTTCTTGTTGGAGCCTGGCACGGGGCGTAAAGCCCCGCGCCCACAGGGTGGAACGAATGCATAGATAGCATATCGGGCGAACCAAGTGTATTTTGGGAAAAACATCGCGGGAGAAAACAATGAATAAGATCGCCACAGTCGTCCTGGCCTGCTCCATGTCGCTGCCGGTTGCCTCTCCGGCTCTTGCGCACCATAGCGCCGCCGCGTTCAACACGCAGCAGGAAGTCAAAGTGACCGGTACAATCACGGAATACAAGTTCAGAAATCCGCATGTTTACATGACCCTTCAGATCAGAAAGGCCGATGGGTCAACCACAGCGATGGAAGTCGAAGCGGGCGCCGCATCGGTGTTGAATGGGCTCGGTTTTAACAAGAATTCGTTAGCCGTCGGCGACGTGGTGACGATTACCGGCAACCCCGGACGGAACAACCCCGATACGCTGATCCTGGGAAAAGATCTCGTCAAGCGGGACGGGGCGTACTATCCATTGAATATCGGCTCGCGCAGTATCTATGAGGCTAGAAATGACACGGCCACCAGTATTGCAGGCACCTGGTTCTCGCCACGCACGGAATTCAATGCATTCCTTGGCGGCTCGAGGAACTGGCCCGTGACCGAAAAGGGCAAGGCCGCCATGACCAACGTAGATCCAAAAGCAACGACACAGAAGGACTGTATTCCCATTGGAGCGCCGGCGCTGATGTTCTACCCCGTCGCCAATACCATCACTGTTCAACGTGACCGCGTTGTGATGAAGGTGGACTGGATGGACTCCGAACGCACTGTTTTTCTCGACGGTCGTAAGCATCCGCCCGCCGGCGAAACCTTCCTGCAAGGGCATTCCGTGGGGCGATGGGAGGGAGACACGCTCGTCGTGGAGACTGCCAATTTCAAGGAACACGCAAACGGCCTTTCCACTTCATTGCCCGGCAGCACGCAGAAGAGCCTGATTGAACGCTTCCGCCTCAGTCCGGATGGCAAGAGCCTGCTCTATTCCGGCGTGATCGAAGATGCCGTGTATCTGGCCAAGCCGGTGGAGTGGTCCGGACAGTGGCTCTACCGGCCCACCATGCCGCACTCGAATGAGAAGTGTGATCTTGAAACGGCCCGTCAGTTTCTGCGCAACTAATTCATTTTCGCTCCTCGCTCCGCCGGCGCAGCGGAGCGAGGAGTCTCTCCAGACCGTTGATTTTGATTTCGAGCATCGCCGCGAGCATTCTTCCCAGCTTTCCTTCAGGAAAGCCTTGCCGCGAAAACCAGACGAGATACTCCTCGGGCAGATCGACAAGATAGCGATCCTTGAATCTGCCAAAGGGCATTCGTGTGTTTGCGAGTTCGGTCAGATCGTCCATCAGGATCAGTGATGAACGCCGGGCGCCTCGTGGCCGGTGCGGATGACGTATTCCGAGTAGGAACCCGGATAGGCGTGCGCATGGACATCGGTGCCGCTCTCGCCTCCCAGTTCCAGAACCCGGTTGCTGAGCGCGCGCAGGAACGCGCGGTCGTGCGACACGAAAAGCATGGTGCCTTCGAAGTCCTTCAGCGCCTCGATCAGCATCTCCTTGGTGGCGACATCGAGGTGATTGGTCGGTTCGTCGAGTACTAGGAAGTTGGGCGGGTTCAGAAGCATTCGCGCCATGACCAGGCGCGTCTTTTCGCCGCCGGAGAGGACGCGGATCTTCTTGTCGATGTCATCGCCTGAAAACTGGAACGCACCGGCAAGGCTTCTCAGCGAGCCGATCGTTTCATCCGGGAAGTCGTTGCGAAGCTGCTCTTCGATTGTCAGTTCGGGATTGAGCAGATCGAGCGCCTGCTGGGCGAAATAGCCCATCTGAAGGCTCGCGCCAAGACGGACCGCCCCGGAATCCGGATCGAGCGCCCCGGCCACCATCTTGAGCAGCGTGGACTTGCCGGCTCCATTCTTTCCCATCACGCACCAGCGCTCGCCGCGGCGGATGTTGATCGTCAGCCCGTCGAAGACCACGCGGCGGCCGTATGCCTTGCGGAGGTCTTCGATCGCCGCGACCTGGTCGCCGGACCGCGGAGGTTGGCGGAAGCTGAAATTCACCACGCGGCGCTTTTTCGGCAACTCGATCTTTTCGATCTTGTCGAGCGCCTTTACACGGCTTTGCACCTGCGCCGCCTTGGCAGCGTGCGCGGCAAAACGATCGATAAAGCGCTGCTCCTTCGCAAGCATTGCCTGCTGCCGGGCGTATGCCGCCTCGCGGTTGGTTTCGCGGATACCGCGTTCGCGTTCATAGAAGTCGTAGTTGCCCGAGTAGATGGTGATCTCGCCGGCGTCGATCTCGGCAATCTTCGTGACAATGCGGTTCATGAATTCGCGGTCGTGCGAAGTCATCAGCAGCGCGCCGGGAAGCGACTTCAGGAAAGTCTCCAGCCAGACTATGGACTCGATATCCAGGTGGTTGGTGGGTTCGTCCATGAGGAGCACGTCCGGGCGTCCGAGCAGCACGCGAGCCATCGCCACCCGCATCTTCCAGCCGCCGGAGAGCGCTCCCACATCGCCGTCGATCCGTTCATCGTCGAAACCAAGGCCGAGAAGCACTTCGCGAGCCTGGCTCTCGAGCGCGTAGCCGCCGAAGTGCTCGTACTCTTCCTGCACTTCGCCGAAGCGCGCCAGTATCGTGTCCATCTCCGCGGAGCGCGCCGGGTCTCCGAGGGCATGCTGCAGGGATTCGAGTTCATGGTGCAGGCCGCCAACGCGGCCGCTCCCGGCGATTGCCTCGTCGAGCACAGAGCGGCCCGACATTTCTTCCACGTCCTGCCGGAAGTAACCGATGGTCAGCTTTCTCGGCACGGAGACATCGCCCTCGTCGGCCCCCTCTTCGCCGACGATCATGCGGAACAGCGTAGTCTTGCCCGAGCCGTTGGGACCGACCAGTCCCACCTTTTCGCCCGGGTTGAGCTGAAACGACGCGTCGACGAACAGCACCTGCCGTCCGTACTGCTTGTTAATGCGGGAAAAAGAGATCATGACAACCTGTTAGCGTAACACCAATTTCGTTCACAGTTTCCACGGGCGCGAGTACATTTGCATGGCATGGAGATAATGCGCGATCTGAAATATGGACTTCGGAGTCTGCGGCGAACGCCCGGCTTCGCGGCTACGGTCGTCCTGACGCTGGCCCTGGGAATCGGAGCCAACACCGCAATCTTCAGCATCATTAATGGAGTACTTCTCCGGCCGCTGCCGTACCCGCAGGCGGACCGCATCATGCATCTTCGCCAGCCCGCGGTTCGGGCAGGCGTCGAGAACACCAATTTTTCGTTTGCAGAGGTTGCCGACTATCGATCGCAGTCGACCACCATTGACGAGTTTGTCGAGTTCGGCGACTGGACGTTCAACGTTCTGGGCCACGGAGACCCGCATCGCGCCACCGGCGGCCTCGTGACGGCCAATTTTTTCGAGATCCTTGGAATGCGGCCGCTCGCGGGCCGGATGCTTGTTGCCGAAGATGAAAGCAGGTCGGCGCCGCCTGTTGTGGTGCTGACTCATGGATACTGGCAGCGCGTATTCGGATCGGATCCCACGATCGTCGGCCAGGTCCTGGATCTTACGGTGAAGAGGGCTGTCATCGTCGGCATTCTCGAGCCCGGGTCGCACTACGCGACCGAGCGGATCCAGGACTTCTATGTCAACTACGCGGCCAACGACCACTACATGGGCGCGTCGATGCAGGACGAGCGCATCCATCGCATGACCGATGTGTATGCGCGGCTTGCGCCAGGCGCCACAGTGGAACAGGCACAGGCCGAGTTGCGTCAGATTGCTTCGCGGCTTCACGCGGAGTATCCCGCGTCGTATCCGGAATCGCGCGGCTACGATGTCGTCGTCACGCCATGGAAGGATGAATTGACTGCGGGCGCCCGCCCGACCCTGCTGATCCTGCTCGGCACGACTGCTCTTGTTCTGATCATAGCTTGCGCCAACGTTGCGAATCTGACGCTCACGCGGCTTACACAACGAGAGCGGGAGATGGCGGTGCGTGCCGCACTTGGCGCTCCGCGCGGCAGCCTGCGGCGGCAGTTGCTCGCAGAAAACCTGATGCTCTCGTTGTTCGGCGGACTCCTTGGAGTCGCCTTCGCCATTGCCGGTCTCGACCTGCTGATCGCGTATACGGCCCGTTTCACCGCGCGCACCGGAGAGATCGCTCTCGACGGCTCCGTGCTCGCATTCACGCTTCTGGTCTCCACGGGAACCGCAATACTGTTCGCGTGGGTTCCACGCCTGAAATTCCTGACCGATCCGGTCTCGTCGATGGCCGCCGGCGCCCGCGCAACCGCAACCTTGAAGCGGCGGCGCGCACAGCAGGCGCTCGTGGTCAGCCAGCTGGCGGTATCCTTCATGCTTTTGATCGGGGCGGGACTGCTGACGCGAAGCCTGATGCAGTTGTACGCCGTGGATCCCGGATTCGACCTCTCGAACGTACTCAGCCTTGAGACGCCCGATTTCACCGATCAGGACGCACGGCAATTGCAGTTTTCGCAGGATCTCATCAATCGCGTCAAGGAAGAGAACACGGTCGAGTCGGTGGCAATGGCTTCAGCCGCACCGCTGGCGGGATCATTCCCGGTAAGGCGTGAAATTCGCATTGATGGTAACGATGGTATGAACCCTGACGCAGCCGCATCTGCACCGATGCTGGTGAGTCGAATCGTGAGCGAAGGTTACTTCGAAACCATTGGCACGACATTACGAGCCGGACGCGCCTTTCTGCCCGGTGACATGGCAGACTCGCCACGGGTGGCAATTCTCAGCGAGTCGATGGCGCGCTATTACTTCAAAGAACAGGACCCGATCGGCCGACGCATAAGCTGGCGGTTGTTCAACGGCAATTGGTCCATGCCGGCGGAAGTGGTCGGTGTTGCGGCCGACTCCCGGGCCGATGGCATCGAAAGGGCTCCAATGCACACGCTGTATCAGCCCGACAAGCAGGTATCGGCACAATCCACGCTGCTGGTGCGGACGGCCGGGTCTCCGGACGGGCTTGCGCTGCGCGTGGTGGAAACAATCCGGCAGCTGGATCCGAACCGTCCTGTCGATCACGTCCAGACGCTGGAGGAAATCCGCGACGAAACGCTTGCCCCGCAAAGACTCAACGCGGCATTGATTGGCTTGTTTGCGCTGCTCGCGCTCGCCATCGCGACCGTCGGAGTGGCAGGCGTGCTTGCATTCTCAGTCAGCCAGCGCAGGAATGAGATCGGAATTCGTCTCGCGCTCGGCGCAGAGCGCGGCACGATCCTTTGGATGATTCTCAAAGAGGGCGCGGCGATGGCGGCAATCGGCCTCGCGATTGGCGGCCTGGCCTCGATTCCGTTTTCGCGCCTGCTTTCAGGCATCCTCTTCGAGGTCGAACCACTCGATCCGGCAACAATCGGATGGGCCGCCGCTTTATTGATCGTGGTCGCGCTGGCGGCTTCGTGGATTCCCGCGCGCCGAGCCACTGCCGTGGATCCGATGGTCGCGCTTCGCAGCGAATAGGTTCTGTATAAAGGAAACTCGGGATCAAGAAGATGATCTGATCTGCTGCGGCCGCCCTCGTGGTCCTCGCTTCACCTGGCTTACGCCTTTTTTGCCGACCTGCGCTTCACTGCAATAACGATCGAACCGAGTCCTCCGCCGGCAACGACTGAAAAAACAATCCATGCAGCGGCTGCAAGGAGTGGGACCACTACATACGCCGTGAGCGGCGTGACATCCGGGCCAACAACGCCGCCCTGGGCCGCGCTGAATCGCGGTTGCTGCCAGCTGTAGATGTAGGCCAGCCAGTAGGTGGGAATGACCATGGCGCGGGCCAGCGCGGCATAGAGCGCCGTGGTCTTTAACAGCGCAAGGTATGGACGCGCTGTTTCGCTGTTCGCAATCCGGAACGCAAAGTAAAGAGGACAGATCAGCACGTACAATATGACAACGCTGAAAATGTTATTCAGCGAATCCGGCGATCCGGCCCTCTCCAGTACGACCCGCAGGACAACAACAACTGCCGCGGCGATCAATGGCCATTTCAGCAATCCCTTCATAAGTCACCTCGGGGGAGATCGGAGATCTGGGGACAGACTCCTAATTCCTGAACTACGGAATTCGGAGTCTGTCCCCAGATCTCCCCAATGTTACCTGGCTGCGGGTTTTTCGGCGCCGGTATAGGCAAAATCAACTGTCGCGGCGGCGCCTGCTGCGACGCGAACCGTTTTTGTAAGCATGCCGTACTGTTCGTGCCAGGCTTCGACCGTGTAGGTTCCCGGAGGGACGCGGGCGATCTCGAAGCTGCCGGTATTGCCGCTGACGGCAAAGTACGGGTGATTCACCACGCCGATAAGAAGCGTCATCCAGCTATGGATCTCGCATTTGACGCGGACCATTTCCTCAGCTTTCGGCACGAATTTGTGGACCAATCCTGCGATTGGTTGGCCGACGTTGAAGCCGTTGGTCAGGTCGGATATGGCGTGAACGTTGTGCAGCAGTTGATCGCTGTTCTTGATCTCGACCGTCTGGCCGACGCGGGCGCCCACCATGCGGGGAATGTAGACACAACTCCGTTGATCGACTGCCACCGGCGCGGCAGGAACCGGAGTTTGCGGAAACTTTCCCTGAAGCTTGACGAAGACATTTGCCAGTCCGCCGTCGGCGCTCGTAACAACGGATTCCTGAAGGATGCGTTTGCCGCGGTTCATTTCAGCGCACTTGGGATCTCGGCCCATCCGGATGATCGCATTGCCCGGCGACTTTCCCGTAAGGCGGATCCGCCCTCGGATTGTTCCGGTAGACGTCTGCGCGGACGCAGTCCAACCCCCACCGGCTACGGCAGCCGCGACGATAGCCGCGGCCAACGACACCGTCGTCAACAGATGAATATTAGCTTTCATTACTGCCTCCTGATGCTTACTTCGACTCGGGCGCGGATGCCGGCTCGGCTCCCGGCCTCTTGTCGTTCGGGTACCAGTACTTCAAGTGACAGTTTTCACATGCAATGTCGATCTTGTCGGCGGAGTACAACACACCTTCCGCGCTCTTCTTGTCGATTGCCTCCAGCACCGGCGCAACCGATTCCTGAAGGCCGTGCGCGAGTTGTGTCCAGGCCGCCGGGTCCTCCTGGATCAACTTGTCAATCTCCTCGGGCGACAATTCGACGGCGGGATCTTCGGCCTTCTCGCCGGGCTTGGCGACATGGCGGCCGGGAATCGCCAGCAGGTTGCTGCTTTCCATCAAAATGATGGCGTTCCTCCGGACCACTGCCCACTCCTCGTCGTTCTTGGGAGCCCTCTCTTCGATCCCGGCGGCGGAAACATAAGTGGCAACGGATTCCCAGATCACGTCGGCGCTGGGATCGACCATCGAATCCATGATCTCCTTAATGGTGGCTGTAGGCTTGTAATCCGTGGCCGGAGCAGCGGGCGGAGGCGGTTCAGGTGCAGTGCACCCGGCGGCGAAAAGAACCAAAACGCTTGCTGCAAAAAGTGAAAGGTATGTGCGCATAAGGCCTCCTGAAATGACTATTTCCGAAAGGACAGGCTGCCGGATTGTACCATCGCGGGAACGGGCTCGATTCTGAAGAGTCTATGAATTTTCCTTAATGATTAGGAGTAGAATTCGCGCCATGAGATACCGCGGCAGGGTGATATTGCTGGCCGCCGCGCTGCTGTTTGCGCGGCCGGCGGCTGCCCATCCCGTGCCATTCAGTTTCCTGGACCTCCAGCTTCGGCCACGCATGGTCGAGGTATCCCTGGTCGCTCACATTTTCGACATCGCGCACGACATCGGACTCGCGCCGATTGAACGATTGCTCGAGCCCGCCGTCGTCGCACAACGCGCGGAAGCGATTCGCACGCTGCTGGCTTCGCGACTGGAAATTGCCGCGGACGGCCGCGTGCTGACAGGCGAGTGGTCAGCGCCCGAAATCCTGACAGACCGGCAGTCGCTTCGCTTCAGCATTCGCTATGCGGTGGATGCCATGCCCGGCATGGTCACGGTGACGACGGCCATGTTCCCTTACGATCCAGTGCACCAGACCTTCGTCAACGTGTACGAGAACGACGAACTCACATCCCAGCTCATTCTCGATGCCAACCACGCTTCGACGGAATACTTCGCCGGCACGCGCCAGGGCGTATTCGCCGTAGTGCGGCGGTTTGTACCTTCCGGCATTCATCACATCCTGATCGGTCCCGATCACCTGTTGTTTCTTGTGGGCCTGTTGCTGCTCGGCGGAAGCATCCGCCGGCTTCTGCTCGTTGTGACTTCATTCACGATCGCGCACAGCATTACGCTGTCGCTGGCGGCGCTCAACCTCCTGAGCCCCCCGGCAAACATTATTGAGCCCGCCATCGCATTGAGCATCGTTTACGTAGGCGCCGACAATCTTCTCGCCCAGGGCGGACGCGACATGCGGGCCTGGATCGCCCTGTTTTTCGGATTCATACACGGATTTGGGTTCGCAAACGTGCTGCGCGAAATGAACCTGCCGTCGCAGGCACTGGGCTGGTCCCTGTTTTCGTTCAACCTGGGCGTGGAAATCGGACAGCTGCTTGTAGTGGTAGCCGTCGCCTTGGCGCTTGCGGCGCTGAAATCGCGCAACGAGCAGGCATGGCGGCGGCTCGCGTTCGCCGGCTCGATCGTGGTGATCGCCGCCGGCACGTTCTGGTTTTTTCAGCGGGTCTTTTTTCCGGAAGGTCTCTCGTAAGAACCAATCAATGCGTCATCGCGTAGATCATGAAGTTTAGCCCGGCGCGGTAGGCATAGCCGGAGTAGATCTCGGGATAGCAGCGCAGATCCATGTATTCCCAGGCGTCTCCGAGGTCCGAGTTGTAGGTCACCGCCACCATGACACGGCCCTCGTCGTCCGAGATTCCATAAATTGCCGGCATCGTGTCGTCCCGCGACTCCCATGTTGGGCCGCCGAAGCAGCCGTTACCCCTGTTGGGAATCTGCATCACTGTTTCGATATCGAAGAAGGTATGAAATATCGGATGCGTGAGAGGCAGGCGCTCGATCAGACGATCGGGAAACACTTTCCTCATTTGCGCTTCGAAGTTCCCTCTCTGCCGTAATCCCCAGAAATCGTCGACGTGCATAAAGCCGCCTCGCAGGAGATACTCGCGAAGGCGCGCGGCTTCGCGGTCGCTGAGTCCCATGCCGCCCACTTCGACAGCGTAGACAAACGGAAACTGGAAGAGCTCGTCGTCCATGATCGCAACCACATTCGGGTCCTCGTGGACGCGTATGCCGGTCAAGCGATGTACGGCGCCCATGAATTTACAATCGCCGCCCGGATAATCGGTGGCCCAACCCCAGCCCTGACGCGGAAAGAAATTTCCGCCGCCGAATTCCGGACACGTGAACTGAAAGTCCGGCTTCGGCATCGTGAAACCACGACGCATCTGGGAGTTCTCGGAATAGACCAGACGTGTGAAGTAGAACTCCGGAGGATCGGCGTCCGGATCCGCCGCGAATACTTCGTACAGCGAAACGAGCAGGGTTGCCGGAACCAGAACGAGAAGCAGCAGGAAGGCGATCTTCTTCATGAATTTTCTCTGTGTCAGCCGGTCCGCCATTACTTGATAGCTGCGCCCTATCGGGCTTGCATTCGCAGCCGCTCATTACTTGATAGCTGCGCCCTATCGGGCTTGCATTCGCAGCCGCTCATTACTTGACAGCTGCGCCCTATCGGGCTTGCATTCGCAGCCGCTCATTACTTGACAGCTGCGCCCTATCGGGCTTGCATTCGCAGCCGCTCATTCTACTGAATCGAAACGGAACTTGCACTATCGAGGCTATGCTGTCTGTTGATGCGCAAAGCCATTGGTCTCGACTTCGGAACAACGAACAGCTCGATTGCCGTTGCGTATGAGAATCGAACTTCCGAAACGGTGCTTTTTCGGTCGAGCGCCGGCGGCACGGAAACCTATCGATCGGTCCTCTACTTCGAGCCCAAAACCGCGGCGGCTGCCGGGCCGGTTGCCATTGAGCGATATCTCGCCGCGGATGAAAAGGGCCGGCTCATACAGTCGCTGAAATCGTTTCTCGCCAGCCGCCTGTTCTCGGCCACCAGTGTCTTCGGACGCCAGTACACGCTCGCAGAGCTCATTACGATCATTCTTCGAGACCTGCGCGCGCAGGCGGAAGCCCAGTTCGGCTCATTCGAAGGACCTGTCGTTGTGGGCAGGCCGATCCGATATTCGAATGCCAATGACGAAGCCGATAACACGTTCGCGCTGGAACGGCTGAAGTGGGCGCTGAACAAGGCGGGCATCGGTCCTGTTGTTTTCGAGTACGAACCCGTGGCGGCCGCATACTTTTACGAGAGCACACTCGGCCACGACGAACTCATCATGATCGGTGATTTCGGCGGAGGAACCAGCGACTTCTCCCTGCTGCACGTCGGACCCGGAGCCCGCAAGCGCCGCGAGTCCGGCGGAGGCATTCTGGGAACGGAAGGCGTGGCGCTGGCCGGCGACGCGTTCGATGCCCGGATCGTACGAAACCTGGTCTCTCCCGAGTTGGGCCGCGGTTCGGAATACCGGTCGATCGATAAGATTCTTCCCATGCCGGCATGGGTCTACTCCGATCTGGAGCGCTGGCATTACCTCTCATTCCTGAAATCGAATGAAACAATCCAGATGCTGCGCAGCATTCAGGCCCACTCGCTCGAGCCCCGGAAAATCGCTGCGCTCCTGCAGATTATTCAGAATGATCTGGGGTTTAATCTCCATCAGGCGGTTCAGGCATCCAAATCAGGGCTGTCTTCGGACACCGCGGCGCGGTTTCGTTTTCAGGATGGCGACGTCCAGATTGACCGCAACATTCAGCGGACCCGGTTTGAAGCGTGGATTGAAGAAGAGATGCAGAAAATCCGCGACTGTGTCGATCGACTGCTGGCTCGAACCGGAATAGGCAGTTCCGAAGTGGATCGGATCTTTCTCACCGGGGGATCTTCTCTTGTGCCCGCCGTGCGTCGAATTTTCGAGGAACGCTTCGGAGCGGAAAAGATTTCGAGCGGGAGCGAATTTACATCCGTAGCAAAAGGCCTCGCTTTGCGCGCGCTGGAACTGTAACCCTCATCCGGCCCTTCGGCCACCTGAGCGTGATGGCTGCGCCCTGTCGGGCTTGCATTCGCAGCCGCCATGCTCCCGAGGGGAGAAGGACATGTTTAGTCGAGCATCAGCGCTCCCGGGCGGCAGGGGCTTCCTTCGGAAAGGACATCGCGATATATTGTTTTGGTCCTTTGCGTTACCGATCAGAGGAAGCATGACACCCGAAGAATTGAATCGAACCATGGATTTCATCACGGCAAGCCAGGCGCGTCTGGCTGCGGCTCAGGAACAGGATCGTCAGGACCGTGTGGAATTTCAAACCTGGTCCAGAGGTATTACGGCTCACGTCGTTCGATTGCAGGAGATGCAGTCTCAATTGCTTATCCATCAGTCGGAACGGATGGACCGGTTCGAAGTGTTTTACCAGGATTCCATAAGAGAACTCAGAGATTTTCGAAAACAGGCGCTGCATCTGCTACATCTTATTCTCGATAAGTTGCAGATCGTCCTCGACAGGTTGCCGCCGGGACCGATGCAAAACCCCAGTTGAGTTTTAGAACTCCTGGGACGCCCTCTTGATTCTGTAATCTTTTCGAACACTGCAGGAATTCGGGGTGCGTCCCCAGATCTTCGGATCTACAGAAACATGACTGACCCATTGACAGACTTAACTGGCGAGTTGAAGAACTTCCAGGAGATTGCAAAATACATCAAGCCCTTGCCGGGTGAAATACCGACGCTGGAGGGCATTGATGTTTTCGGCGACACCATACCCCTCAACGGAGTCGCCGGTGGCGATCACATTATTTACGTCGACTTCAAGAAGCGGTATGACCTGCAGGCAAGGATCAGGCAGGGACAACTCGATGGACGGCCGGATGTCGTGGCCAACCTGGAGCGTTGCCGGACGAGGGCGGGAATCGCTCTCATGGATGTATCGGGACATCAGATCACGGATGCCATGATGGCGGCCATGCTGCACCAGGCATTCCTGCTCGGTTCGTTATACGAGCTGGATATGTTCGGGCACATCACGAAACGGCTGTTCGAAAATCTCAACTCAAGGCTTTACCAGTCTTCGAGCCGGGAGAAATTCGTCACCATGATCTATGGCGAAATTGCGCAGGATACGACGTTCCGATTTCTTTCCGCCGCGCATCCGCCTCCGGTCGTTTTCTCCAACGAGCACGATCGATTCATGGAGGTCAGCCCGGACCTCTGTACATCGTTTCCGCCGATCGGCACATTGCCTTCGAATGATGTCATCGACCGGAGCAAAACGAAGAGCGCCCTTGGCTTCAAGGATCAATACGAGTTGAACGAATGGCGTCTCATGGGGAGGGGCGACATCCTGCTGCTCTACACGGACGGACTGCTGGAGCACGCGCGAGGCGCGGAGTCGTACTTTCAGGAACGGCTGGAGGGGACAATTCGCGCCATCAAGCATCAGGGGGCCCGGGAGATCTTTCAGGCGATCAAGGCAGACGCGCTTGGCTTTGCGGCGCCCACAGACGATATCAGCCTCGTGGTTATCAAACGGACCTGATTTTTTGGAATACATAAAATTATGAGCACATCTTCACAGACAATCAATTTCACACGCGGCGTTCCGGCGGATGAGTCTTTTCCACTAGCCGAGATTCTGGACGCCGCAACTTCCATATTGAAAGAAAACGGCACGGCGATTATGCAATACGGCCCCGCACTGGGATATGCGCCGCTGCGCCAATGGATCGCTCAATGGCAGGGAGTTCAGCCCGAGCAGGTGCTGACCGGAAACGGCTCGCTGGAACTCATCGAGTTCTTATGCCGGCATTTGTTGCGGCCGGGCGACGTCGTGTTCTGCGAATCGCCCACATATGACCGCACCATTACGCTTCTTCGCCGGCATGGCGCCGAGGTGGTGGGGATTCCACTGGAAGCGGATGGCCCGAATGTGGAAGCTTTGGAAGCCGCTCTCGCAAAGCGGGTCCCGAAATTCTTCTATGTGATTCCGGACTTTCAGAATCCATCCGGCGCGACCTGCTCGGCGGAAAAGCGCAAACGCATTGTGGAGTTGGCTGAACGTCACAACTTCATGATCCTGGAAGACGCGCCTTACCGGCTGCTGCGCTATAAGGGCGCCGCCCAGCCAACGTTATTTTCGCTGGCTCCGGCGCGCACGCTGCACATGAGTTCGTTTACCAAGCTCATTGCGCCGGGTGTGCGGATGGGATTCATGCTGGGAAACGCGGATATTCTCGCCAAGGTGGCGAAGGTGGCCGAGGATACGTACATTTCTCCCGGCTATCTGGCCCACGGCATCACGTATGAATGGTGCCGCCGCGGTTTGCTTCCGCCGCAAATCGAGCGATTGAAAGCGCTCTACGCGCCGCGTCTTGACGCTTGTTTGCGCGCGCTCGATCAATACATGCCCGACGCCGAAACGACACGGCCCGACGGCGGCTTCTTTCTTTCCCTCACGCTGCCTCCGGGAACCCTGACCAGCGATGTGAGAACCGAAGCGGCCCGCCGCAATCTGAATTTGTCCGATGGCCTGGCTTTCTTTCCAAACGGAGGCGGCGAACGCTTTTTGCGCCTGCCGTATTGCGCCCTGGCGCCCGCTCAAATTGAAGACGGAATCAACAGGCTGGCCCAAACGGTAAAAGCCGTCCGGGCCAAATAGCGGCGTGAGCAAAGAGGAAGAATTGATGGCGCGGCTGCAGAAATTATGGGCCATCGCGACCAATACTTGCGGCAGCGCTACGGCCCAGGTTGTTGCCGAGATTCGCGAAATCGAAGCCCGGCTCGAAGAACTGAAGAAGAATTGAATTCGAGGTGCGTCCCGAATTGAATTTCCGAATTCAATTTACCCAGGAAACCTGCTTTTACTTCGCCAGATTGATCTTCAGTTCGGCGCCATAAAGCATTGTTCGATCGTTGTCACGGCCGGCCCATCGCATGAGCGTTGCAACACTGCGCTGCACACGGCCTTCGAACACCGTCTTCCCGTTTGCAGTGACTTTCACCGGCTGATTAAAATCGAACTTATCGGGTGACAAGAGCAGGGTAAACGCGGAAACACCCTTCGTTGTTGCTTCAATCGTATTGCCGGTACGCACGAGATCCACGCGGCCGGCAGCGGCATTCCTGGAAAAGAGGTCGCCGGGACCGTACCTGGCAAGCGTGCCGAAAACGCCGACCGAATTCAGGTCGGGCAAAGCCTTTGCTTCACCGGGCTGCGCGCCAAGCTGATCGATGACGAGCCAGTGAGCCCGGTTGTGCTTCAGGCCCATGGTTTCCCACGTCAGCTTGTCCGGATGCGGATCCCGCGGATGCTCGGCGGCGAATTTCTCATACGTATCCTTCATCTGCGGCCACCACGCCGTGTTGTGCTCGGCCTGCGGCTGCGGGTGATACGCGATATTCACGCCGCCGGCCATCAGGTGCTTCACGAAGGGTTCCGTATTCGAGATCGGATACAGCCGGTCGCGGCCGCCGTTGATGATGAACATCGGCTTGTTACGAAGGTTGTTTGGGGAGATTGTGCCGTCGTCGATATCGTTGTTCGAGAGAACCATGATGAAGCCGTTCAGCGGCGTGATGCTCGCGAAAAGCGTGGTCCGCCGCATCGCAATATAGAACGCGCCCGTGCCGCCGTCGGACACGCCGGAAACTACAACGCGGTTCTCGTCGATGTTGTAGCTTCGCTTGATGGCATCCACAATCCTCTCGAGGTTGAGAGCCTGGTCGTCACCCCACCATGGAGCGTCCTGCCACGCATAAGGGATCACGTAGAACTGCTCGGCTCCTGCAAGCGCCCCGATCTCGCCCGTGCCGCGTGGCTCATTTGTCGCCCGGCCGCCGACGCCGCCGTGGAGCTGGAAACGAACCTGGTAGCGCCGCGCCGGATCGTAGTTCGCCGGAACGTTGAGTGCGTAGTGGTATTCGGTTCCGCTGGCCGTGGTCGATAGCTTCACCACGCCGGTCTTTTCGGCCGCATAGGTCCGGCCGGCCTTCAACCGGCGCAGGGCCTCTTCGAAGTTGACGCCGGACTTCGTCACTTCATCGGCCATGCGCTCGGCATCGGCTGTGGAACGCGCGGCCCAGAACTTCTGGAACGCCGCATCGACGCTGCCTGGACGGTTCTGAGCAACGATTTGCGGAAGAGCCAGAACGGCAACCGCAACAATAGCGGTAACAGCAAGTCGCATCGGGTTCATAGCGGCGCAGTATAGTACGGGTTTTCAGGAATGAAAAATGGTTATATGCTCTCGTACCGGAGGATACGGAATGATGGTTCGGAAACAGTTGCTGACACTTGGAACTCTTATCGTTTTTACTGCCCTGTTCGCGCAGGCATGCGCCGCCGAGGAGGAACCGGCGGCTGCACAAACACAGACGGCGGCACCTGCGGCCGGCGGACCGCTGATGGATCCGGCCAGCCCGGCCATGAACGAGACGGCGCCCGCCATGTACAAGGTGCTGTTCTCGACCAGCAAGGGCGACTTCACCATCGAAGTTCATCGGGACTGGGCGCCAAGAGGGGCGGACCGGTTTTATAACCTGGTCAAGAACGGCTTCTTTGACGAAACGCGGTTCTTCAGGGTGATCCGTGAACCGCAGCCCTTCATGGTGCAATTCGGAATCAGCGGAAATCCCGCGCTCAACCCCGTATGGGAAGAGGCCAGCATTATGGATGATCCCGTGATGCAGCCGAATGCCCGCGGCACGATCAGCTTCGCGACAAGGGGACCGAACACCCGCACCACGCAGGTCTTTATCAGCTACGGCGACAACTCGTTCCTCGACAACCAGGGGTTCTCACCGTTCGGAACGGTCATCCAGGGCATGGAGATCGTCGATCAGTTCAATGCCGAATACGGCGAAAGCCCGAATCAGGGCTTGATCAATGCCCAGGGAAACGCGTACCTGACGAAAGACTTCCCGAATCTGGATTTCACGAGAACCGCCCGCATCGTCCCGTAGGGGGACCGGGATTGTGGGGACGCACCCCGAATTCCGGAACTACGG
>CAMBFR010000044.1 GCA_945865815.1 Candidatus Sulfopaludibacter sp. SbA3 | reverse complement strand
ATATCTGCCGTTTCTGTTGTTTGTGTCGATCGTCATGGTTGGAACGTCCAACGCCGTTAATCTTACCGATGGGCTCGACGGCCTTGCCATCGGATGCACGCTGATCGCCTCCGCAGCCCTCACCGCGGTCACCTACATCACCGGCCACGCCGTGTTCTCGGCCTATCTCGACATTCAGAACATTCCACGCGTCGGCGAGCTGACGGTCTTCTGCGGATCGATGGTGGGCGCGAGCCTGGGCTTCCTTTGGTACAACGCGCACCCGGCCGAAGTCTTCATGGGTGACGTGGGTTCGCTGGCGCTGGGCGGAGCGATCGGCACGGTCGCGGTCAGCATCAAACAGGAGTTGCTGCTTGTATTCATCGGCGGCGTGTTCGTCATCGAAGCGGTGTCGGTCATGCTGCAGGTGGTTTCGTACAAGTTTCGCGGGAAACGCATTTTTCTCATGGCTCCCATACACCATCACTTCGAACTGCAGGGTTGGAGTGAGTCGAAGATCATCATCCGCTTCTGGATTGCGTCGCTGATCTTCGCGTTGTTCAGCCTGTCGACGTTGAAATTGAGATAGATGGCAAGGAAGCTAAAACCCGATCGTTTCCTCTTCCTGATCACGCTGATCCTTGTGGGCGCCGGTCTCGCGATGGTTTTCAGTTCTTCCGCGGTTACGGCCGAAGAGAAGTTCGGCGACCCGAATTATTTTTCCTTCAAGCAGTTGATCGCGGCGGCGCTCGGGCTGGCAGTGATGTTCGTGGTGATGAAGATCGACTACCACTTCTATCGCCATCCCGCCGTCATATTCTCGGTGCTTGCGGCCGTCGTGGCTTTGCTGGTGCTCGTGTTCTTTCTGCCTGCCGCGGCGAATACGCATCGCTGGATCAACCTTCCGGGGCTTTCCCTGCAGCCTTCGGAGCTTGCGAAGCTCGCCCTCATTTTGTTTCTCGCGTATTTCCTGGAAAAGCGCAAGACCAACATCAATCACATCGCGTTCACGCTTGTGCCGATTGCCGTGGTTGTGGCCGTCCTGGCAGGTTTGATCGTCCTGCAGCCGGATCTGGGGACCGCCCTCACCCTGCTCGCAACCGCGGGCATTCTGCTCTTTGTCGCGGGGCTGGACCTGCGGTGGATCGCCGTGTCGGTCATCTTCGCCGTACCGGCGTTTTACCTGCTGGTTTTCCGGGTCCGGTATCGCCGCGAGCGCATCCTGGCGTTCATGGACCCGTGGCAGGAACCGCTCGGACGCGGCTTTCAGATCATCCAGTCGCTGGTCTCGGTTGGAGCGGGCGGCATCGCCGGGCTCGGATATATGGAGGGCAAGCAGAAATTGTTCTACCTGCCCGAAGCGCATACCGACTTCATATATGCGGTCGTCGGAGAGGAACTTGGATTGGTCGGCACGGCGGCAGTCCTGGCGCTTTTCGTCCTGTTCCTGTGGCGCGGGCTTCGAGCATCCCTGCGCGCGCCCGACTTGTTCGGATTCTATCTCGCGCTTGGAATCACGATGATGGTCTGCGTGCAGGCCTTCGTCAATATGAGCGTCGTGTTAAGCCTGCTTCCCACGAAGGGGATTCCGCTGCCGTTTCTGAGTTACGGCGGGAGCTCGTTTGTGGTCATGCTGGCGTCGGTGGGGATATTGTTGAATGTTTCACAGCAGTCGAGCTGATCTGGAGCTTATGAGGGCAATCATTGCCGGTGGCGGCACGGGCGGACATCTGTTTCCGGGAATTGCCGTGGCTCGCGAGATTCACCGGCGGCATCCGGGCTCGGACGTGTTGTTCGTGGGGGCGGAGCGCGGCGTTGAAGCGCGCATCGTGCCCCGGGAAGGCTTTCCGCTGCGCACGCTTCCGCTGGGCGGCATCAAGGGCATGGGCTGGTGGTCCCGGATAAAGAACCTGCTGGCGGCATTGAGCGGCCTGCTGAAGGCAAGACGGATCCTTGCGGAGTTCAGGCCCGACGTGGTGATCGGCGTCGGCGGTTATGCCTCGTTCCCGATGGTCGGCGCCGCGGTCCTGGGCGGTTACCCTCGCGTCATCATGGAGCAGAACGCGATTCCGGGGCTCGCGAATCGCGTCCTGGGCAAGTCGGTTGATTTCGCGGCGGTGTCCGATCCAAGGACGTGTTCCTATTTCGGCGATCGGGCGGTTGTGACCGGCAATCCGGTCCGGCCGGAATTCAAACACATTTCGCCGAAACGGCACACTGCCCCATTTACAGTGCTCATTTTCGGTGGGAGCCAGGGAGCGCAGTCCATAAATCGCGCTGTCGTGGATGCGCTTCAGTTTCTCTCGGATTGGAAGACCCGGCTGCATTTTGTCCATCAGACCGGAGACAGCCAGATGCAGGAAGTCCGGACGGCATATGCGGAAAACGGATTCGACGCCGACGTGCGCGTCTTCTTCGATGACTTTCATCAGCAGTACGCCGCGGCAGACCTGATCGTCGCACGCGCCGGCGCGACCACCGTGGCTGAAATCAAAGCGGCGGGGCGCGCGGCAATACTCGTGCCGTTTCCTTTTGCAGCCGACGACCACCAGACGAAGAACGCGCGGGCCATGGCCGAAGAGAGCGCGGCCGTAATGGTTGCGAACTCGGATCTCAGCGGGAAGCGTCTGGCAGAGACGATCATCGCAATGCTGAGCGAGCCCGGCCGGCTCGGAGAAATGGAAACGAATGCGCGGCGTATTGCGATCGTGAATGCAGAGGAACGGATTGTGGATCTGGTCGAAGCGGCGATCGAGAAAAGGCGGCGCCAGTCATGAGCGGCTGCGAATGCAAGCCCGCGCGAAGCGTGAGCGCGATAGCGCGAAACCTTAGGCAGAGGGCGAGGCCATAAAGGAAATGTTCAAGCACATCAAACGCGTTCATTTCGTGGGCATCGGCGGAATCGGCATGAGCGGCATTGCCGAGGTTCTGTTGAACCTGGACTACAAGGTCAGTGGCTCGGATGTGCGTGTCTCTCCGATCACCGAGAGGCTCGAGAGCAGCGGAGCGACATTGTTTTACAGGCACGCCGCGGAGAATGTAGTTGGCGCACATGTTGTGGTCGTTTCTTCGGCGGTGAGTTCCGACAACCCGGAGACGGCTGAAGCCCGCCGCCGCAAGATCCCGGTTATCGCGCGCGCCGAAATGCTGGCGGAACTGGCGCGCCTGAAGTACGCCATTGCGATCGCCGGTACGCACGGAAAGACAACAACCACTTCAATGATAGCGACAATTCTCGATCGGGCCGGATTCGACCCGACGATTGTGGTGGGCGGCGTCCT
Organism: Candidatus Sulfopaludibacter sp. SbA3; assembly: GCA_945865815.1. Classification (GTDB taxonomy): domain Bacteria; phylum Acidobacteriota; class Terriglobia; order 20CM-2-55-15; family 20CM-2-55-15; genus CAMBFR01. Next base: position 29,394 of record CAMBFR010000044.1, on the reverse strand, counting down.
GGATACGATCGGCAGCAACGCGCGCCTGGGCAAGGGGGACTTCATCGTGCTCGAGGCGGACGAAAGCGACCGGTCTTTTCTGATGCTTTCGCCGACGATTGCCGTTGTGACCAATATCGAAGCCGATCACCTGGACCACTACCGCTATCTTGAAGACATTCAGTCCGCCTTTCTCTCGTTCGTCAACAAGGTGCCCTTCTATGGAGCGGCCGTTCTCTGTCTCGATGAGCCGGCCGTGCAGTCGCTGATTCCACAGATCAAGCGCCGCATCGTTACGTACGGCACTGCCGCCCAGGCCGACATCACGATTTTCGATGTCGTACAGGAGGGGCTTGGTTCCACCTTTACCCTGCGTTACAACGGCGGCGGACTGCAGAAAATGAAACTGCGGATACCAGGCATGCACAACGTGCTCAACGCGACAGCCGCGTTTGCCGCCGCCCGCGATATGGGCGTCGAGCCCGCCGTGAGCGCGGAAGCGCTGGCCGGGTTTCAAGGCGTTGAACGGCGCTTCCAGATCAAATCGCAGGACGGCATTACCGTTATCGACGACTACGCGCATCATCCGACCGAGATCCGGGCTACTCTCAGCGCGGCCAAGTCCGCGAACTTCCGCAGGCTCTTTGCGATTTTTCAACCGCATCGATTTACACGGACGTTCCATCTCTTTGACGACTTTGCCCGCGCTTTCAATCTCGCCGATGTCGCGCTGATTCTGGATATCTATCCGGCGGGAGAAGCCCCGATACCCGGAATAACGACACCCGCCCTGATTGAGAAGATCAAGAGCTTCGGCCACAAGAACGCGCTCTACGCCCCGACATTCGAGATGATCGAGTCCTACATCATCGCGAACGCGAAGGAAGGCGACGCCGTGATTGTGATGGGCGCCGGCAGCGTCACGAAGCTTTCGGACACACTTTCGGCCAGATTTTCGGAGAGCGCATGATGGAAGCACATGACTAAAGCAAAGGTCCTCAGGTCGTTTTACATTTCCTTGTTTGCTGTATCACTGGTGGCTTTGGGCTGGTCGGCCTACGCGGTCGTCAGCTACTTCCATACGTCACCGCGCTACGAGGTCCAGAGGGTGGCGGTTTCGGGCCTGCACCGGGTCGATGAGAACCAGGTGCTGGCCAAGGTGGAATTCGAGGTAGGGACCAACGTCTTCAAGGCGGATCTCGACGATATTCGCGAGCGTGTCGAGCAGTTGGAATGGGTGCGTCATGCGATCGTAAAGCGCATATTGCCCGACCAGATCCTGATCAAGGTCAACGAACGCCAGCCGATCGGCCTCGGCCGTATCGATGGAGAGGTCTATCAATTCGACGTCGATGCGACGATCCTCGATCTCGATGCCGTCAGCACGGTGAGTTTTCCTATTGTCGACGGTCTTCACCGCGGAGATATGGCCGGCAATCTCATGAAGGTCCAGACGTACGAGAGAGTGCTTGAAGAAGTGGGCGAAACCGAGCTCTCGGAGGTTCATATCAACGATACCGGCGAGGCATCTCTCGTGTCTGCCAGCGACGCGCTGCTGGTGAACCTGGGCAAAGAGGATTTCCGAATCCGGTGGATCAAGTTTCTGCAACTCAAGCCGCAGATCATGCAGCAGTACCCTGACGCTGTTCGAGTGGATCTGCGATTTAAAAACCAGGTCATCGTAAGAATGAGAGATGACGACGCCGGTGAAAAAATTGTATGGGACGTAGAGAAAAGAGCATTGTAGGCCTGGATATCGGGTCCACCAAGGTGTGCACGCTGATCGCGGTTTCCCGCGAATCGGGTTTGGAGCCTGTCGGGCTCGGCGTCGCGGCGTCCAGGGGTCTGAAGAAAGGCGTTGTAGTCAACCTCGACGACGCAGTCGAGGCCATCAAGCAAAGCGTAGCCGACGCTGAAACGATGGCCGGTTGCGAGGCCGAGGAGGTCTACGTGGGCCTCTCCGGATCGCACATCAAGAGCTTCAACAGCCGGGGGGTCATACCGATTGCCGCGCGTCCGCGCGAAATCACGAGCGACGACGTTCGCCGGGTTATCGAAACCGCCCGCGCCGTGGCTCTCTCGCCCGACCGCGAGATCGTGCATATCCTGCCCCAGGAATTCATTGTCGACGATCAATACGGAATAGGCGATCCGTTGGGAATGGTCGGCACGCGGCTCGAAGTGAACGTGCACATTGTCACGAGTTCGACGACCGCGGCCCAGAACATCATCACGGCCGTCAACCGCAGCGGGTTGCTCGTGGGAGATACGGTGCTGGAGCCCATCGCGGCCGGCGAAGCCATTCTCAACGATGACGAGAAGGAGCTTGGCGCCGTCCTGGTGGACGTGGGCGGCGGGAAGACGAACGTGGCGATCTACCATCACGGCGCGGTGCGCCACACGATTGTCGTTCCGATCGGCGGCGAGCACTTTACGAATGACATCGCAGTCGGCCTGCGCACATCCATTCCGGAGGCGGAGCGCCTGAAGCTGGAACAGGGATGCGCCATGTCGTCGATGGCCGACAACGAGAACGTCTTCGAGTTCGTCGGCGTCGGCTCGCGCCAGCCTCGCGCAATCGCCCAGCAGCTGTTAAGCGACATCGTGCAGCCCAGGGCCGAAGAAATCATTCATTTCGTCCGGAGCGAAATCCGGCATGCCGGCTACGAACGGCAGGCGGGCGCCGGCGTCGTTCTTACCGGCGGGGCCGCGATGATGCGGGGATTCGCGGAATTGGCCGAGGACATTCTGGATCTGCCGGTACGGATAGGGACGGTTCGAGCCTTTTCGGAACAGGCGATTTCAAAGCTGCCCCAGCTCGAGGGGCCGGAATACTCGACTGTCACGGGCTTGATTTTGTATGGCGATCGCAGGAAAAGACATCAGGATTTTCATGCGAACGGAAGTTCAACGTTGAAAAGGTTGGTAGCAAAGTTCAGAACCTTTATTTAGGAGAGAGGGGGCGCGGTGGCGGCAAAAGTACCTGTCGATACTTCCATCAAATTTCTGTTCGACGAAGGACTGCGCGCGGGGGCCCGCATCAAAGTCATTGGTGTGGGTGGCGGTGGTTCCAACGCTGTAAACCGTATGATCACGGCGGGGCTGGAAGGCGTCGAGTTTCTCGTCGCCAACACGGACGTGCAGGCGCTGAAGGAGTCCAGGGCTTCGGTGAAGATCCAGATCGGCGCGAAGCTTACGAAGGGTCTCGGGGCCGGCGCCAACCCGGATGTGGGACGCCAGGCGGCGCTTGAGGATACCGACAAGATCATCGAGGCGCTCGAAGACTCGGACATGGTGTTTGTCACCACCGGTCTTGGCGGCGGAACCGGAACGGGCGCCGCGCCCATCGTGGCCAGTCTTGCGGCGGAACTGAATGCCCTGACCGTTGCCGTCGTGACGAAACCCTTCGCGTTCGAGGGGAAGCGGCGTCTTGCCCAGGCAGAGAGAGGACTCGCCGACCTGAAGGAGTGCGTCGACACGGTCATCACAATACCGAACGAACGCCTGCTTGCCACGCTCGAGCGGGGCACGAGCCTCTTCGATGCGTTCCAGATCGCCGACGACATCCTTCGCCAGGCCGTGCAGGGCATTTCGGATCTGATCACCGTTCCGGGTTTGATCAATCTGGATTTCGCGGATGTCAAAACCGTCATGCAGGGAATGGGCATGGCGTTGATGGGCACCGGCACGGCTTCGGGAGAGAATCGGGCTGTCGAGGCGGCGAAGAAGGCGATTTCCAGCAGGCTGCTGGAGGAGGGCTCGATCCAGGGCGCCCGTGGCGTTCTGTTGAACATTACCGGCGGACCGGACCTGCTTCTCCACGAAGTGAGCGAAGCGTCGGCCATCATTCATGATGCCGCCGATGCCGACGCGAACATCATTTTCGGCGCCGTCCTGGATGAGCGCATGAAGGATGAAGTGAAGATCACGGTTATCGCGACCGGTTTCGATCGGCGGGCGGAGGCGATGGGTCTCGGCTCCTCGGTTCACGCTACATCCTCGGTTGTGTCTGCCAAGCTGCAGCCACAGATCATCATGCCCGAATTGGAGATTCCGGCATTCCTCCGCAGGGCAAAGTAGGAAGGCTCCGCGGCTTTCCACAAAAAAGCCGCGGAGCGGCGAAACACGTTGGCCACGGGCGGCAGCCCGTGGCTGGCAGTCTTCCGCCGCTCCGCGGCTAGTGCACCCTATGGAATCCCTCACGCTCGGTCCTGGCGTTCTTGACGAGATTGTCGAGCACGCCAAATCCTCTTATCCCATGGAAAGCTGTGGTCTGCTGGTGGGGCAAGGCGGTTATGCCGCTCGATTGCTGCCCATGGAGAACTGTCTTGCCAGCAAGAGTGAGTATGAGATGGATCCCGGGCAATTGATCCGCGCCCTGCGGGCGCTCCGCGAAAGCGGCGAGGAGCTCGCGGCCATCTATCATTCCCATCCTTCGTCGCCCGCGGAGCCTTCAAAACGCGACATCGCCCGCGCCTTATATCCCGATTCCGCCTACCTGATCGTCTCGCTGGCGGAACCTCTCCAGCCGCAGGTCCGGGCTTTCCGGATTGCCGGCGGACAGGCGGACGAAATCGAACTTCATGTTATAGTGTAGGCACTTTTCGGAGGCCGCATGATCTCTCTCTTGATGTCGTTTTTAATGGCGCTCGCGCCGCTGGCGCAGGATTCCGGCGATACTTCGTTTGACATCCGAGCCCCCCGGAATCTTCTGATGGGAAAAGGCGCGGCGACCGGCGTTGAGTTCTGGGATGTCATCATCACCAGACAGCCGAGTTCCGGAGTACTGATCAAGCTGCCCTATACGAAAAAAGGCGGCAAGTTTACTTTCGATCTTCACCACAGGCTGGCAATCACCGACGACTTTGGCCTTCCCGCGGACGTTACGACGGTAGTTGAAATTTTGAGCGGCGGGACCACGAGTCACGGCGTGTACACCATCGTCGACAGGATCAATCAAGGCGACAAGTTCACGGAGAACATCGTCAAGATCAGCAGGGCCGAAATTGACAAGTTTGTCACTCCGATGTCCACCAAGACGATTTCGCTGACCACGTTGCCCGGGCCTCAATCCATCAGCATCGTGGGCCAGGCGTTGACGATCACGCGCGGCCCTTCCACAACGCGTATCGATACGCCGGGAACGCGCATCGCGACCATTTCGAATTTCAAGTTCGAGCCTGTTGCGGAATCTAATCCATTGAAGTCGAGCGAGATTCAGTAAAGACGGGAGCCGTTTGCGACGCGGCCGATTCGTAGATTTGGACGACCCTCTCGGCGGCCACATTCCACGAAAATTTCGCGACCTGCTGCATGCCCTTCTGAATGAGCTGCCGCCGAAGAGCCTCGTCCGAAAGAATCAGTTTCATGCCGCGCGCTATCTCGAAGACGTTTTCAGGAGTTACCAGCACCGCCGCCTCCTCGAGCACCTCGGGCAGTGACGATGTGTTCGACGCCAGCACAGGCAGGCCGTTCGCCATGGCCTCCAGCGGAGGCAGCCCGAACCCTTCGTGCAGCGAAGGAAAAGCAAACAGCGACGCCGACTGGTAGAACACCCGCAGTGTCGAGTACGGCACAAAGCCGAAAAAACGAACATCGTGCTGCACGCCGCTTCGAATAACCGTAAGCCTCAGGTACTGATGTTTGCTCAATTCGTCGCCGATGATGATGAGCTTGATATTTTTGTAGCGCGCATCGTCCACCAGTTCGGTCTTGAGCACTGCGAACGCTTCGATCAGCCGATGCAGATTCTTGTGAGGGCGGATCTTCCCGGAATAAAGGATGAATGGGTCATTGAGCTGGTAACGCTCCAGCACCCTTGTCCGCTCTTCTGCGGCAGGAGTCGCCGGTGCGAACCGCTCATCGAGCGCATTGTAAACAACCGAAATCTTCGCTTCATTCGTATGGAAGATGTCGATCAGATCGTCCTTTGTCGACTTCGATACCGCTACAACGTGGCTTGCGCGTTCAACCACGCGCCTGGTTCGCAGGTACAGACTGTACTTCTGGAATTTTGACGAGCCTTCCGGCGGAAACAGCAGGTGCACGCAGTCATGCATCGTCACCACCAGCCTGCACGGCACGAAAAAAGGAGCTTCGTGATGGGGAACATGAAACACATCGACCCCGTTGCGGCGCAGGCTCAGCGGAATCGTGCAGTTGTTGCCCCAGAGTGTCTCTTCGTCGGGCTGGTAAAGCTGGTTGAAGTTTGACGGGAGTGGTCCCAGTTCGTGAAAGTGGCGTCTCGAACCGATCAGCAGGTATTCATTGCGGCGATCGATATTCTCAAGATTGCGAACGAGGTTCCAGATGTAGGTTCCGACGCCAAACTCGTTAATCTTCCGGATGTCGATCGCAATGCGCATGGATAGGGCCAGTCCGTCATAAATCCAGATATTTTCGAACAATAGCACACGTGAAGCGGTGGGGTATAATCACGCGGTGCAGTCCCCCCGTCTGAGTTATCTCGTTTTCCTCGCGGCGTTCGTGGTGCTCACGGCACTCACGGCGGGCGCCCAGAGCCCTACAATCGTTCAAATCGACCTCGACGATATCGTCCACCCGGTCAGCTCCCAGTACGTTCGCGAGGGCCTGGATCACGCGCGCGAAATCGGCGCGCGGGCCGCGATCATTCGCATCAATACGCCGGGCGGTCTCATGGAATCGATGAGGGAGATCGTCGAAGCGATCCTGAATTCTCCGGTGCCCGTCATCACATGGGTCGGACCGAGCGGGTCGAGAGCCGCTTCCGCCGGATTCTTTCTTCTCGTTGCCGGAGATATCGCTGCCATGTCGCCCGGCACCAACACCGGCGCCGCGCACCCGGTTTCGATAACAGGAGCGCGAATCGACGAGGTGATGGAGAAGAAGGTCGTCAGCGACGCAACCGCGTATCTTCGCAGTTATGTGACAAAGCGCGGCCGGAATCCGGAAGCCGCCGAACTGGCGGTTGTCGACAGCAAGTCGTTTACGGATGCGGAAGCGCTCAGGGACCGGCTCATTGACGCGGTAGCGGCGGATGTTCCCGCGATCATCGAAACGTTTGACGGCAGAACCGTAACCCGCTTCGACGGCCGCGTCGAAACACTCAACCTTCAGGGCGCCGTTGTCGAAAGATTCGATGTCTCGCTGCGGCAGCGATTGCTGTCGCGCGTGTTGAATCCGAACGTCGCGCTCGTACTGGCGCTTCTGGGCATTGTCGGAATTTATGTTGAGATTTCGGCTCCAGGTCTCATCCTGCCCGGCGTCATCGGCGCGATAAGCCTCGTTTTATCCCTGTTTTCTTTCAACCTGCTGCCTCTGAACTGGACAGGCGCGGCTCTCATTCTTGTGGCAATCACCCTTTTCGTCCTCGAAGCCACCATTACCAGCCACGGCATCCTTGCTCTTGGCGGCCTTGTTGCAATGGTCTGGGGCGCGCTGATGCTCGTGGAAGGCCCGATTCCGCAGCTGCGGATTCAGCTTTCCACAACGCTGGCGGTTTCAATTCCGCTCGCACTCATTTCGGTGTTTCTAGTAAGGCTTGCCTACCTCTCGCAAGGCAGAAAGTCCGTGACCGGCGGGCAAGGCATGATCGGTGAAACGGGTGTCGCGATAACCGACATCCACAGCGATGGAAAGGTTCAGGTGCATGGCGAATACTGGAACGCTTCATCCCAGGCGCCTGTTACCGCAGGTTCCAGGGTTCGCGTTACCCGCGTGCAGGGTCTCAGGATCGAGGTCGAAGCGGACATGTGACCGCGGGCCGGGCCCTCACCCCCCGCTTCGCGGCACCCTCTCCAGGGGGAGAGGGACAAACTCCTCTAAGTTGAGTCGTTCTCCCTCCGGGAGAAGGTGGCCCGAAGGGCCGGATGAGGGTTCAAACGCTTTGGGCAAGGGCGTGCAGGGCCGCCCAGTGTTCAGAAGCCTTTAGAAAAGGAAATATTATGGATGGATTGCAGTTACTTCTCGTGGTTGTGGTGATATTCGGTATCTGGCTGTTCAACTCGCTGAACGTGTTGCGGGAGTACGAGCGGGGCGTCATTTTCCGCATTGGCCGTCTGCTGGAGAGTGCAAAGGGTCCCGGCCTGGTTTGGGTACTCTGGCCGATCGACCGGATAGTCCGGGTGAGCCTGCGGACAATTACGATGGATGTTCCGACGCAGGATGTCATCACGGCCGACAACGTCACCGTCAAGGTAAATGCTGTTGTTTACTTCCGGGTTGTGGACCCCGCTAGGGCCATCGTCGAGGTAGAAAACTACCTGTACGCGACGTCTCAATTGGGACAAACGACGCTCCGATCGGTTCTTGGAGAAGTTGGGCTGGACGATTTGCTGAGCAAACGCGAGATGCTTAACCTGCGTCTGCAGGAGATTCTGGACAAGCATACCGATCCGTGGGGCATCAAGGTTGCCCTGGTGGAGATCAAAGGCGTGGATCTTCCGGAAAACATGCAACGCGCCATGGCGCGGCAGGCCGAAGCCGAGCGGGAAAAGCGGGCGAAGGTCATCCATGCGCAGGGCGAATTCGAAGCTTCGAAACAGCTGGCTGCCGCTGCCAACACCATAGCCACCGAGCCGGTTGCGTTGCAGCTTCGGTATCTGCAGACACTGACCGAGATCGGCATGGAGAAAAACACGACGATCGTGTTTCCCCTGCCGATTGATCTTCTGGATTACTTCGTCAAGAGCCGGGAGGCGAAGACTTAGACCTGGAGATAATGCATGGAACCCATGGAAGAACAGACAACCTGGAAAGGCCACGCTTTCACACTCGTGGTCTTCTCGGGAATTGTCGTGCTTTGCGCGATCTTCTTCATTCTCGGAATGCTCGTGGGCCGGATGCAGGGCCAGAGGGTCGTGACCTCCGCGGAAGCTGATGCCGCGGCCGAGACCGCAGCGGTTGCGCAGGCTGAAGCCAATGCCGCCGCTGAGGCCCAGGACCTGACGTTTTACGAATCCGTCGAGAAGAACGAAACGGCGCCCCTGGAAACTCCGCGTCCGGCGGCCGCTAACGCGGTCAATTTTCAAGTCGGCGCCGTCCGGCAGTCCGGGGATGCGGAAAAGCTTCTCAACGAGGTAAAGGGAAAGGGATTCCGCGCGTTCATCCTTGCGCCCCGGCCTGGTGATCCAAACCCGTTTTACAGGATTCAGGTGGGTCCGTTCACCGATCCAACCGAAGCCGAAGCGGTGAGACGTCAGCTCGAATCTGCCGGATACAAATCCCTGATAAAGAGGTAATGCGGCTCGGCAACTCTATCCTGCTCGGCGTGTGCTCCGGCGTTCTGCTCGTTGTTTGCCTTCCGAAACCAGACCTTTACCCGCTGGCATGGATCGCCCTGGTCCCGCTGCTGTATGCCGCCACCCTGGAAACCAGCGCACTACGGGCCGTGATTGCAGCCTATGCGGCCGGAGTGGTGTTCTTTGCCGGAACCTGTTACTGGTTCGCCGGCACCATGAACATCTACGGCGGGCTGCCGGTGACGCTTGCGGCCGGCGTCGCCGTTCTCTTTTCAATCACCTGGGCGCTGTACTTCGCCCTCTTTGGTTTCGCATTTCACCTCCTTGTTCGCAAGTATGGCGCTCGCGCATTGCTCGCAGCGCCGCCTTTGTGGGTGACCATCGAGCTGATGCGGACTTTCCTGTTCAGCGGGTTCCCCTGGATGCTTTTCGGATATGCGCTGGTGCCTTACACCGGCGTTTTGCAGATGGCGTCGTGGACCGGCGTTTATGGCCTGTCGTTCGTGGTGGCAGGGGTGAATGGGGCGATAGCGTACGCCGTGGCATCGAGACGCTGGGTATGGCTCGCTCCTGCAGGAGCCGCGATGGCGGCGGCGTGGCTCCTGCCGGTCTTCGGCGAGACTTCATCGAATGATCCGATCGCCGTGCGCCTGGTTCAAACCAACATCTCCATCGATCAGCCGTGGCGGGAACCTGCAGCCGCCGGATTGCTGGATGAGCTTGGAGAACTTTCGACCGCCCCGCTTCCTTCGAGCCCGGCCCTGAATGCCCTTCAGGCCAATGCCCCGCGGTTGATCGTCTGGCCGGAGGTGCCGGCCCCTTTTTACCTCGCGGAAGATCCGGCGTTCCGGGCGCGCGCGGAGAACATTGCGCAGAAGGCCGGCGCTTATTTCCTGCTCGGATATATCGGGATGACCGGTGAATCTCCATCCAACAGCGCCGCCGTGCTGAGTCCGGCCGGGGAGGTCGTGTCCAGGTATGATAAAATTCACCTCGTTCCGTTCGGCGAGTACGTCCCATTCAAGAAGCTGTTGTTCTTTGCGGAGAGCTTGACGAGGCAGGTGGGGGATTTCACGCCGGGAGCCGAATATACCGTCAGCTCGCTTGATAACCGCCGCATCTCAGCCGCCATTTGCTACGAAAGCATCTTCCCGGATCTTGTCAGGCAATTCGTGAAGCGAGGCTCCGAACTTATCGTGGTCATCACGAACGACGGATGGTTCGGGGAATCATCGGCGCCTTATCAGCATCTGCGAATGGGAATCGTCCGGGCGGTTGAGAATCGCCGCTACATCGTGCGGACCGCCAATACCGGCATCAGCGCGATCATCGATCCGTACGGACGGGTCGAGGCGAGCACGCCAATAGGCGTGCGGATGGTTTTGGATGGAGTTGCGCACTTTCGTTCCGAACGCACTTTTTATACGGAGTATGGCGATGTGTTCGCGTACTTGAACGCGCTTTGTGTTGCAATTGCGCTGGTATTTGCGATGAGCGGCCAGGGCGCAGCCATCAAGGATGGAGGATGACCGATGCACGAAGAATTAATTGAGAAATTCGGCCAGGTACGATCTCGCAGCGAGGAAGTCCGGAGGTTTCTTTGACGCGGAATCGAAGCAACGCACCCTCGGCGAGATTCAGAAGCAGATCGCTGAGCCGAATTTCTGGTCCGACCAGGAACGCTCCAGCAGGATCAACCAGCAGCGCGCCCGCCTGGAAGAGGATATCGAACTCGATCACCAGATCATCCGCCAGGTCGATGACGTGCAGGCCCTGATGGAACTGGCCCGCGAGGGTGAACCCGTCGGCGATGACTTTTCGTCACAGTTAAGGCAACTGGAAGGTTTTATCGATGGCGTCCAGACCAAGGTTCTCCTGTCGGGCGAACACGACCGGTTGAACGCGATCGTCACCATCCATCCGGGAGCCGGGGGCGTCGAAGCCCAGGACTGGGCGGAGATGCTCCATCGCATGTATCTTCGGTGGGCGGAGAAGAGCGGCTTCAAAACCACCATTCTGGATTACCAGCACGGGGAAGAAGCGGGCCTGAAATCCGCCACGTTCAACGTGATCGGCGAATACGCCTACGGCTACCTGGCATCGGAAACCGGCGTTCACCGCCTGGTCCGCATTTCGCCATTCGACGCGCAGAAACGCCGGCACACGTCTTTCGCTTCCGTTGCCGTGTATCCGGAAGTGGACGACAAGATCGAAATCAAGATCGAAGATAAGGATCTGCGCATCGATACGTATCGTTCCGCAGGCAAGGGCGGACAGCACGTCAATACAACGGACTCCGCGGTCCGGATAACCCACCTGCCGACCAACATCGTCGTCCAGTGCCAGAACGAGCGATCGCAGCACAAGAACAAGCTGGTCTGCATGAAAGTCCTTCGCTCGCGTTTGTTCGAACGCGAATTGGACAGGCAGAAAGCCGAATCCCAGGCAGTCGAAGACAGCAAGCTGGATATTGCATGGGGAAGCCAGATCCGCTCGTACGTGCTGCAGCCCTACCGCATTGCGAAAGACCATCGCACGAAAATGGAGATCGGCGACGTGGACCGCGTGCTGAGTGGAGACCTGAACCCATTCATGCTGGCTTATCTGCAGGCAAGGACGCAGCAAGCGGTGGGAAAGTGAAAAGACACCACACTAGCCATGCTTCGCCTTGATTCCGGCGTCCAATTTATAAAAGGAGTCGGCCCGCGCCGGGGGGATTTGCTCAGTTCGCGGGGCATTCGGACGGTTCAGGATCTTCTTTTCCACATTCCCAAGTCCTACCAGGACCGCGCGAACTTCGTTCAACTGAACGCTCTACACGTGGGGCAGGATGCCGCGGTGCGCGCCAGGATCTACCGGAGCCGCGTCATTCAAACGCGGACCCGCGGCCGCATACAGGACGCGATTCTCACCGACGGCACCAGCTTCATCCATGCCAAGTGGTTTCACGGCGGATACCTTCAGAAGAAGACGTTCCTGCCGGGCCGTGAGCTCGTTCTATTCGGCCGCGTCGAATTTGACAGGCACGAGTCCACGTTCGTCCTCTTCAATCCGGAATTCGAGATGCTCGAGGACGCCGGCGAATCGGCTTCGCTCGATATCGGGCGCTACGTGCCGGTCTACGAAGAAGTCGCGGGAATCACCAGCCGCCAGTTGAGACGCATCGTATGGGCCGCCCTGGCGGATCTTGCGCAGGACATCGAGGATCCGCTTCCCGAAGAAATTCGGACCGCGAACGGATTCCCCGATCTTGGAACCTCCCTGCGGCGAATTCATTTCCCCGAGCCGCCTGACGACCTCGCCCTGCTCAACAACCGCGATTCCGCGTATCACCGGCGCTTCATCTTCGAGGAGTTCTTCCTGCTCGAACTGGTTTTCGCGCTGAGGCGGATCGAGGGACGCGGCGTGAAGGGAGTCCGGTTTGAGACGTCGGCCGGGATTCGCGACCAGGTGAAAAAGATTCTGCCGTTCCATCCCACCGATGCGCAGAAACGTGTGTTGAAGGAAATCGTGGAAGACCTCAAAGCGCCGTATCCGATGAACAGGCTTTTGCAGGGCGATGTCGGCAGCGGGAAGACGATCGTGGCGTTCGAGGCGATTGTCCTCGCCGTCGAAAACGGATACCAGGCGGTCCTGATGGCGCCAACCGAGATCCTTGCCGAACAGCACCACATCAACGTGAAGCGCATCCTGGCTCCGCTGGGATATCGAATGTGCGCCGTCCGAAGCGGTATAAGGAAGGCCGAAAAGGCCGAACTGATCCGGCAGATCGCCGCCGGCGAGATGCAGGTTGTCATTGGCACGCATGCCCTGATCGAGCAGCAAATGGAGTTCAGGAAGCTTGGCCTTGTCATCGTGGATGAGCAGCATCGATTTGGCGTTGTTCAGCGTTTGCGCCTGATGTCGAAAGGCGAAAATCCCAACACGCTGGTCATGACCGCGACGCCGATTCCGCGCACCCTGGCCATGACCCTGTATGGGGACCTGGATCTTTCCGTGATCGACCAGATGCCTCCCGGCCGCACCCCGATCAAGACCGTTCACATGACCGACCGCGATACCGAGCGCGCGCAGCGCATGATCGCCGGCCAAATTCAAGAGGGGCGGCAGTGTTACGTTGTGTATCCGCTGATTGAAGAATCGGAAAAGGTGGATCTGCGTTCGGCGACGGAAGGTTTCAATAAACTCTCGGAGATCTTCAAATCGCGGAGAGTGGCGTTGCTGCACGGCCGGCTAAAGGCCGAAGAGAAAGAGTCTATAATGCGTTCCTTTGCGGCCGGCGAGATCGACATCCTGGTATCGACGACCGTGATCGAAGTCGGCGTGGACGTAGCGAACGCGACCCTGATGCTGATCGAGCACGCCGAGCGATTCGGCCTGGCGCAGTTGCATCAGTTGCGTGGCCGTGTGGGGCGGGGAAGCGGATCGTCGTCCTGTATTCTCATGACGCCCGGCGGCATGAGTGACGTTGCCCGGCAGCGGATTCGGGCCATGGTGTCGACAACCGACGGGTTTCGCCTGGCCGAGGTCGACCTTCAAATTCGAGGTCCCGGGGAAATGGCAGGAACGCGGCAATCCGGAATGCCGGAGTTTCGCGTCGCGAATCTCATGATGGATTCGAAGTTGCTGGCGCTCGCACAAAAGGAGGCCGAACGCTGGGCAGGCCGGCAGGATGAACGCGAGAGGCTGATTCGAGCTCTGTCGGAGCGGTTCGGCGGCGCCGGCCCGGCCGGGCTGGTAACGGTGGGGTAACGTGCAGAAACCCTCATCCGGCCCTTCGGGCCACCTTCTCCCGGTGGGAGAAGGACACACTCCTCTAACATGTCCTTCTCCCTCCGGGAGAAGGTGGCCCGAAGGGCCGGATGAGGGTTATAAGCTTTGACCACATGCGAGTAATCTCCGGACAATTCAAAGGCCGCCGACTGAACACCACGCCTCCATCAGGCATTCGCCCGACCAGCGACAAGCTGAAGGAAACGATCTTCAACATTCTGGCCACTCGTGTTGCCGGCGCGACCTTCCTCGATGGCTGTGCCGGCCTCGGCGGAATCGGAATCGAGGCGCTCAGCCGCGGCGCGTCGCAGGTGGTGTTTGCGGAGCAATCCCGGAAGGCGTGCCGCATCATTCGCGAAAACCTTCAGTCGCTCGATATCAAGGAAGGATATAAGATTCTGGAGATGGACCTCGCGAAGGCGCTTGGCCTTTGCGCCAGCGAAAGCATTCAATTTGATATCGCGTTTATCGATCCTCCCTGGGACCGTGACGATATCTATGAGAGCGCGTTCAAAAAGTTTTCCGAGGCCGGCCTGCTCGCCCCTGAAGGGCTGTTGATTATGGAACACTCGAAACGAAAAGAGGCGCCTGAGAAGTGGGGAGCACTATGTAAAACGCGATCGCTTATTCAGGGCGACGGCGCCCTCGCGTTTTATCAATTGGGACTGGAGGAATAGTGGGAACGAGGGCCGTTTATCCCGGTTCATTCGATCCATTGACGAATGGCCACATCGATGTCATCGACCGCAGCACGCGCCTGTTCGAGTGCGTGATCGTCTCCGTACTGACCAATCCGCAAAAGGAAGCGCTCTTTTCAGTGGAAGAACGCATCGAGATCCTTCGCGAAATCCTGCTTCCGCGCTTCAAGAACATCGAGATCGATTCGTTCCACGGTCTGCTGGTCGACTATGCGCGGCAGAAGAAGGCGCAGACGATCGTGCGCGGCATTCGCGCCGTCGCCGACTACGAGTACGAGTTCCAGATGGCCCTCATGAACCGCCGCCTGGCGCCGGATATCGAAACCGTATTCATGATGCCGTCTGAAAATTACTCTTATCTGAGCTCACGCCTTGTTAAGGAAATCTCGGCGCTCGGCGGCTTCGTGTCGGGCCTTGTTCCCCCATTGGTTGAAGAACAACTGATCCGGAAACTCAGGAGAAAATAACCGAAATGGCTTTAGCGGCGCGCATGTCCCGTATCTCTGTCTCTCAGACCATGGCTGTTGCAGAAGCCGCTTTAAAGCTGAGAGAGAAGGGCGTCGACGTCGTGGACTTCGGTCCCGGCGAGCCCGATTTTCCAACGCCCGAAAACATCAAACAAGCCGCCATCCGGGCCATCCAGTCGAATTTCTCGAAATACACCTCCGTAGGTGGAATAACAGACCTGAAGAAAGCCATAGCAGAGAAACACGCCCGCGATTTCGGCTCGAATTACGGAGTGCCGGAGTGCATCGTGAATGTCGGGGGGAAACATTCGATTTTCAACATCTTCTCCGCCGTCATCAATGAGGGCGATGACGTGATTATTCCGACTCCGTACTGGGTTACATTTGCCGACGTCGCCCGGTATGTCGGGGCGAACCTGATCTTCGTTCATACAAAGGAAGATGAAGGATTTCGCCTGACCGCCGACATGCTGGCACGATCGTTGACGCCGAAGACCCGGCTCCTCGTGGTGAATTCGCCGAATAACCCCAGCGGCGCGGTTCTGGATGATGATGAGTTTGTCAAAATCGCGCGGCTCTGCCGGGAGCGCGATATTTTCATCCTCTCCGATGAGTGCTATGACCACTTCCTGTACGATGGCCGAAAGCCGTTTTCGATCGGATCCCAGTTGGACCTTAAGAGCCACATCATCATTGCCGGATCGCTGTCCAAGACCTACGCCATGACGGGCTGGCGAATCGGCTACATCCTCGCTACTCCTGAAATCGTGTCGGGCGCCAATAAGCTACAGAGTCATTCGACGTCGAATCCGGCTTCGATTTCGCAGAAAGCCGCATTCGAGGCGCTGACAGGGCCGCAGGAGTCCGTGGGCGAAATGCTGGCCGAGTATGCCCGGCGCCGCAAGTACGTGATCGAAAGGCTTCGCGCGATTCCCGGAATCCGGTGCGCCGAGCCTGGCGGAGCGTTTTACGCCTATCCGAATATTTCGTCGGCGTTCGAGCGCGGCATCAAGGACCCTTTGGAGTTTTCAGTGAAGCTTCTGGAGAAGAAATTCGTTGCTGTCGTGCCGGGAGAAGCTTTTGGCACAAAGCAACATGTGCGCATCTCCTACGCGACGTCGATGGAGCAGTTGGATAGGGGGCTTACTCGGATTGCCGAATTTATGAGTGAGCTTCCCCTTAAATGTGAATTGAACATTGAACAGTGAGCATTGAAAAATCGTCTGATTTATCAATCGGACACTTGTTCAATGTTCATTGTTCAATGTTCAATTCTCATTTAAGGGGAAGCCTGCCCACGAATCTTCCGCGTTAACGACGACACGGGGACGTTCTCAAACTCCTTCCACGCATACCCATTCTGCTGCGCCAGCGAACCCGCATACACAGTCACGCTGATTCGATGATGCGTGATCGTGTGGCGGCACGATCCGACTTCATTGAAGGCCCCGGCCGGTAATTCGGCGAACATCGGGAATTCCCAGAGGCCATCGGCGCACTTCATCAGGTAGCGTCCATTCGTTCCCTGCACAATGGCGCACAGCCGCACGTGTACGGCTGCCGGCCGTTTCTTCGCCGGCGGAATCCTGTCCTGCATTCCGGTTTTGAATGCCACGCACTCGCCCTGCAACGGACACACCATGCAGCGCGGGGACTTGAACGAACACACTGTCGCTCCGAGTTCCATCAGGGCCTGATTCACGAGACGGGGCTCTGCGGATTGCGCCAGGCGTGTGGCCGCTTCCCACAGCGCCTTTGGATTCTCATCCGTCCAGCCGAAAATCCGTGACAGCACCCGCCGCACATTGCCATCGACTATCGGATACGGTTTGTTGAAAGCAATGCTAAGGATCGCTCCGGCCATGTACCGGCCCACGCCGGGCAACGCAATCAAGGCGTCATAATCGGACGGAACGCGGCCTCCGTGTCTTGCTGCAATCTCCCGCGCGGCTGCCATCAAATTCCTTGCCCGGCTGTAGTAGCCAAGTCCGGCCCACAATCCCAGAACCTTCGGCTCATCGGCGATGGCGAGCGCCTCGAGGGTGGGGAATTCTTTCAGGAAGCGTGCGTAGTAGGGAAGAACGGTCTCCACCTGTGTCTGCTGCAGCATGACTTCGGAAATCCAGACATGGTAGGGATCGTATGTGCGGCGCCAGGGCAGGTCGCGCTGATTCTCTTCGAACCAGGCAACCAGCGCGCCGGTCATTTTACGCGTGAACTTCGGCTGCCGCTTCCTTCATTTCACCTTCGAGTTTCTTGATCTCGACCAGGTGATCGGGGTTGAACGGAAGCGACGGATAGTAGCAGTTACTCTCGTGCGTGCAGAAGCAGCCGTTGGCGACTGTCTCTCTCCGGCCGTCCATTGCGGGCGAGTACCAGAGCTTTGAGAAGTCCCAGTCATAGTCGCGAAGATTTCCGGTGGGCGCGAGTATCTCGCAGCTCGAAAGGCTTCCTTCGTCATAGATGACCGCGCCGGCTGTTCCGGCCCAGCATTGAAGCTGAGGGCGCCCTTCGAGGGCGGTTTTCGCAATCAGTTCGTGCATGTAGATATCGATTGCGGCTTTGAAGAAACCGGCGTCGCCGGTATAGCTGTTCTTGATTGCCGCATGACGCGAATCCTCGCTGATCATGTGAGACAACCGGTGGTACAGGCCTTTATCGATAACGAGCTCTTCGGGCCGAGCCGACGGAGGCCGAATGTAATTGAAGTTCACCTTATCCGGCTTGAGTTCGTTTTTCAGGAAGCTGTACCAGTCCAGGATGCGGGCCTGGTTGCTGTTCATCAGGCACGTGCATGTCTGGATGTCGAGCCGGCCGTATTCCTTCTTGATCTGCTGGAGGCGGCGCGCGGTGTCGATGACGATATCCCAGCTTCCGGGCTTCTGGCGGATCTTTTCGTGATCTTCCTTCATGCCATCGATTCCGAGCGCGACAGTCACGTTCAGTTTCGGGCACTCTTCGAGGATGCGCGTGACATCCGGGATAATGCGCTGCTGAATCTGGCCGTTCGACATCAGGTAGATCGACTCCAGATTGTTGTTCCTGTAGAACGCGCGGGCGATCTCGGGAAGGTCCTTGCGTGTGAACGGCTCTCCGCCAGCCACAATCAGCACGGCCAGGTTTGCGCCCAGCGTTTCGCTGATGCGCTCGACGTTGGCTGTGGTCATCTGGAGCTTCTTGCGCGCCTTGTCGTCCAGTTCGTCCGTGAAAAAACAGTGGACGCACCGCATGTCGCAAACTGACGTGATCAGGATGTTCAACAGGATCGGGGCAAAAGGGCGGCCTGTAGTCATCCGCGCGTAGCGCTTCAATATTTCTTTGTGGTGGAAGTCCATTCGAAGCCTGAGTATATCAGCTATTCCGACCGGATCTTCCACCGTATCTAGTCTTGCTGCGCCGGATAGACCGGCAGAAGGACGCGATTGCCGAAGGTGGCTTTGAGGCCCTCGATGGCGCAATTCTCGTCACCCCCGCCGGCGCCGCCGCCGACGCCGATGGCGCCGATCATCTCGCCGTCGACAACGATGGGAAGTCCTCCCGAGACGGCAAAGAAGCCGAACTGCATCAACTGACGTGGCAGTCCGCGCGGGTCGTTGCGTAGTTGAGCTGCACGGATAGACGTAGGCTGACGCGTAGTCAGCGCCGTCTGCGCCTTGAGCATGGCAGTATGGATGTTGTTGTAGACCTGTCCATCGCCCCGCTCCTGATGCACGAATGTGCGGTGCGTGTCGATGATGTAGATGGAGGCAGTCCCGCCGCGCTCCGCGGCCCACGCACGGCAGGTGCGGGCGACCTTCTTCGCGGCTTCGCTGGAAATCTGATTGGCATCGAATATGGTCGCCGCGGCGCGTCCGGACACGACGAATTCCGCGGGCAGGGACGAGCGCGGGGCCGTGCCCTGGGGCAGGTCGAAGCGCGGGACCGGCGCGGTGGCCTGGGTGCTTGATCCCTGTGGCGCCTGTGGCGGCAGGTCCTCAACCAGCGGCGGCTGCGGCCCAAGCACTTCGATCATCGCCTTGTGAGCGCAGATTTCGTCGCTCCAGCCCTGCGCCACCCGTGGCGCCGATCCCCCGACGCCGATTGCGCCGATCAACTGGTCGTTGACGACGATGGGAAGCCCACCCGAGTTGGGGAAGAAGCCGAGCTGGATCTGCTGTAATTCGGCATCCGGATTCTGAATGACACGGTTCATCCGGTTCTTGCTCGGCTCACGGCCCATCAAGGCAGTTCGCGCCTTCATTTCGGCGGTGACGATGTTGAGATAGCCCTGCCCGTCCATGCGATGCATGTAGACGTGGTTGCCGTCGTTATCAAGAATGTAGATGCTGACCCCGACCCCTTGCTCGCGCGCCAGGCGCTCGCATGTCTCGGCAATGCGCTCCGCGGTCGCCAGATTGATCGTGGTGAAGTCGCGGATCCGCTTCGCAGCTTCTCCGCCAATGACAAATTGCTGCGGCAAATTCTGCGCCGATGCGGTGACCGCAAGCGTCATGGCGGCGCAAATCAATCCCAGACGTTGAAAACGTTTCATCATTCCCTCCTATCAAACGGTAAAGGGTAGTGGTGTCCTTTGAATTTGGCGATCAAATTCCCCTCCTGTTTCAGGAGGGGAAGACCGAGCGACAGCGAGGGCGGGGTGGTAAAAAGATCGAGAGACTCTTTGGACCTTCAATACCACCCCGGCGCTTCGCGCCACCCCTCCTAAAACAGGAGGGGAATTGCAGGCGCCACTACCGATCAAAGCTCCTGTTTACTTTTGTGAATTTTGCTCCGAATTGCAGCGCGGCACAACCGAGTTCGCGTATCCTTAGTTTCAACATTACGGGAGGATACTCGCATGGTTCGACGGGCCTTCATCCTTGCACTTGCAGCCTTTGGCGCCTGGGTACTGGCGGGCGGACAAGATCCGGCGCTGGAAACAGACGGTTTCGGCTTCGGCCGCACCGATTTGCGGACGCCGGCCGGCTTTCCGCAGCTGGTTTCGATTCAACAGATGCCCGAGATGTCCGGAGAGATGTGCATCGTGGAGCCTCAAAGCGCCGGCGTTTCGTTGATGACAAGCATGGCTGCGCCTCAAGCGGAACCGCAGCGCAACCGGCCGGTGGCGGACTCGTCCACGGCGCCAGTCCGGGTGATCCGCGACACCTACCCCACGTATAGCGCCGTAGCGGTGGACCTGGCGAACAATGAACTCATTCTTCAGGATGAGAACCTGTTTCAAATCATGGTGTACGACCGAACCTCCAACACTCCGCCGGCCGCTATCGCGGAGCCGAAGCGAGTGATCGGAGGGCCACTCACCAAAGTGGAGTTCAACTGCGGCTTATACGTGGACCCGAAGACCGGGAACATTTATTCCGTCGCCAACGACACCATCGACACGCTGACGATTTTCTCGCGCGACGCTCGCGGAAACGTGCCTCCGACTCGGCAGTTGCACACGCCGCACGGTACGTTCGGAATTGTGGTGGATGAGAGCCGGGAAGAGATGTACTTGACCGTCCAGCATACGAATTCGGTTGTCGTTTACCGAAAGATGGCCGAAGGGGAAGAGAAGCCGCTGCGCACGATTCAGGGACCCGCGACGCAGATGGAAGATCCGCACGGAATCGCGCTCGATCCCAAAAACGGATTGATCTTCGTGAGCAATCACGGCCACGCGCGGGATTTTGGCGGCGACGCTGCGGCCTGGTATCGCGGGGATGCCGCCTCGGGCGGCGCTTCGGATACGGTTGTGACCGGGTCCGGACGCTTTGATCCGCCATCGATCACCGTTTATCGGATCGATGCCCAGGGCAATGCGAGCCCGCTGCGCATTATCGAAGGGCAACAGACACGCCTGAACTGGCCCTCGAGCCTCTACTTCGACCCGGACCGCGATGAACTGTTCGTGGCCAATGACGCCGATGATTCGATTCTCGTGTTTCGCGGAACCGCAAATGGAAATGCCGCTCCCGTCCGCGCGATCAAGGGACCGAGGACGGGAATCAAGAACCCCACGGGAATCTTCGTGGACACCCGGAATCAGGAACTCTTCGTGTCCAACATGGGGAATCACTCGGCCACCGTGTTTGCGCGCGACGCCAATGGTAATGCCGCCCCCATCCGTACGGTTCGCGCGGCGCCTGCCGGAAAGCAGGCCCTGGCGATCGGGAATCCGGGAGCGGTCGCATATGACAGCAGACGCGGCCAGATCCTGGTACCGAACTGAGTGGCTCACCCGCAGATTGCGGCCTTCGCCAGGCTGGCGGGGGAAAATGCAGTGCCTGCCCGATTGCTCGCGGGTCAGAAAACTCTGCTGAGCCGGACCATGCACGATATCCGGTACGACGAAGTGCATGACGAACTGCTGGTGAGCAATCCCTTCGCCAGCGCCATCCTCGTTTTTCGAGGCGCCGCGAGCGGCGAAGAAGCGCCGATCCGCTTCATTCAGGGACCCAAAACAACGATCGTGGCTCCCGACCGGCTTGAAGTGGATCCCGTGAACAACGAAATTCTCGTTCCCGAAGGAAATCGCATTCTGGTGTTCTCCCGGACGGCGAACGGAGATGTTGCACCGATTCGCATTCTGGAGGGCCCCGACACGGCCCTCGTGAACGCGGAGTCCGTGGTGGTGGATCCCGTTCGTAACCTGATCGTCGTGGGGACCCAGGACCGGAGGGCTGAGGCGGGCGGCGGTGGCCTCCTCATCTTCAACCGTACCGACCAGGGGAACACCAGGCCTCGCGCCGTCATCCGCGGTCCCAGGACCGGGATTATCCGGATAAACCAGATGGCGATCTATCCTCAAAAGGGATGGATTATCGCGAGCATGCCCGGCCGTGGAGATCAGCGGGAGCCCGAGGGCGCTTTTGTCGGCATTTGGAGTATCGACGATAACGGAGACGTTGCACCCCGGTGGAAAATCGGAGGGCCGATGAGCGCCCTGAAAAAGCCCCGCGGAGTGGCGATCAATCCCGCAAACAAGGAAATCATCGTCGCGGACATGGCCCTGAACTGGGTGCTGACGTATTACTTTCCGGAGATTTTCTAAGGACAGGCGTTATGAAAGCAGTCTGGAATGGCCAGACATTGGCCGAAAGCGATTCGACCGTTGTGATGGAAGGGAATCATTACTTTTCGAGAGATTCACTCCATAACGAATACTTTCGCCCGAGCGGCCATCACACAACCTGTCATTGGAAGGGCGTCGCCAGCTACTACGACGTGGTCGTTGGCGTCGCTGTGAATGAAAACGCGGCGTGGTTCTACCCCGAACCCAGCGAAGCCGCAAAACAGATCAAAGACCACGTGGCGTTCTGGAAGGGCGTCGAGGTCGTTCAGTAGAGGCAACTTCTTATCTCGAAGCCCACTGCTCTGGAATTCTACTGATTGCTCGAAACCGGTTCTGAGGTGGGAGCGTAGTAGCCGGGCTTACTGAAAATCGAAGAGACTTTCGAAGCGTTCTTTGGGGGATTCACTTTGACGCGGACTTCCCGCCACGTTCCATCCAGCTTCTTGTTGGAAGGGTTGTAGCCGATGGTGTAGTGGTTGCGGAGATCGTGGGCGATGCGCTTGCAGATTTCCTCGACCTCATCGATCGATTTCGGAAAATACGCCTGGCCGCCGGTCAGTTCGGCAAACTGCTCCAGCGCTTCTTTGGCTTTCTTCGAAGGCGATTTCCGGAACAGGCCGCCGCGCTGATCGTTCTCTTCCATCAGGCCAATCGCATACACGGTTACTTTCGATTCGCGCAGGGCCTCAATGACTCTGTTGATGCCGTATTTGCTTTTGTTGTCTTCGCCGTCGCTGATCAGCAGCAGCGCCTTCTTGTCTCTTTTTCCGGCCTTGGCGTGATCGAGTGAAAGGTAGATCGCGTCATACAGTGCGGTTTCGCCGCGCGTGTCGACGTTATCGAGCACGTCGATGAGATCGCCGATACTGCCCGTGAAATCCTGTTCGAGGTATGCCGCATCGTCGAAGTTCACGATGAAGGTTTCGTCGTCCGGGTTGCCTGCGCGAACAAAAGACAGCGCGGCGCTGTTCACGCGCTCACGCTTGTTGCGCATGCTGCCGCTGTTGTCGATCACAAGTCCGAGGCTCAGCGGCACGTCCTCGTATTTAAAAAGAGAAATGTCCTGAAGCGTGTTGTCTTCGAAGACCTGGAAGTGTTCTTTCGCCAGGCCGCTCACAGGGCGGCCATCCTTGTCGACCACCGAGACGGGAAGTTGCACTAGTTCAACGTCGACGCTGAGCGTGAAGTTGCGATCGTCCTGTCTCCGGGGCTGCTGGCCCTGCTGGCCCTGCGTTTGCGCGAAGACGATGGCGCTGCAGAGAGAAATCAGGAGTGCGAAGATAATGAAACGTGACATGTCAGAAACTCGATCCGGGTTATTTGCTGGCGGCCGTGTCGCCAACCGCGGCATAGTAGCCGGCTTTTCCGCGGATGTTCAGCCGGGGCAAGCCTTTGGGAGCGTTCATCTTCATGCTGAGCTTGCGCCACTTGCCGTCCTTCGCCTCGTTGGTGGACTTATAGCCAAGCACGTACTGGTTCTTCAACTCGATCGCAATCTTCGTGCAGATGTCTTCCAACTCATAGACTGAATCCGGAAAGAAAGCGCGGCCGCCCGTGATTTCGGCAAGATCATCGATCAGCGCGCGGCCCGTCCGGCCGCTGCCGAGTTGCGAGTTGAAGTCGCTGACGATGCCGATGGCATAAATCTGAACGTCCTGCTCCTTCACAAATTCTCTGACGTTCGAGAACGTGTAACGGCTGCGATTATCTTCGCCATCCGTAATGAGAAGCAGGGCCTTCTTGGGGTTGTTTCCTTCCTTGAGTTTCTCGAGTCCCATGTAGACGGCGTCGTAGAGCGCGGTCATGCCCTTTGCGGGAGAGAAGATGAGCCTGTTCTGGATGCGGCCAGGGTCGGATGTGAAGTCTTCGGCAATTTCTGCGCGATTGCTGAAGCTGATCAGGAAGTGCTCGTCGTCGGGACTGCCTGTCTTCAGGAATGTTGCGGCGGCGTCCCGCGCTTCTGAGATCTTGTCTTTCATGCTGCCGCTGACATCGAAAATGATGCCAAGGCTCAGCGCCACGTCTTCGGCGGAGAAGTACTCGATGGTTTGTTCGACCTTGTCTTCCCAGACCTGGAAGTGTTCTTTCTCTAATCCCGTAACGTATCGATTCTGCGGGTCCGTTACGGTGACGTTCACCTGCACCAGGTCGACGTCCACTTTCAAAGTCTGTGGGGGTTGGAGAGTTGGCGCAGCATTCTGCGTCGCCGCAGTTTGTTCCGTCT
Source organism: Candidatus Sulfopaludibacter sp. SbA3 (assembly GCA_945865815.1). GTDB lineage: Bacteria > Acidobacteriota > Terriglobia > 20CM-2-55-15 > 20CM-2-55-15 > CAMBFR01. Next base: position 4,978 of record CAMBFR010000044.1, on the reverse strand, counting down.
GCAGCTGGGCCGCGTATCCTGCCATCATGACGGGAATCGTCAGAAGGACCAGCACGAATACGATGATGCTCTTTTGTCTAGTCACTCGGCTCTCTCCTTGCCGGGACAAGTCTCAAATTAGGTCTTAGGTGTCGCAATTATAGGTAGCGGTTCTACAAGTTGCAACCCGTTTAGTCCATTTTGTTGGCGGTTTTAGTGCCAACGGCAAGTAGTCTGAAATCGGGACCTGCTTTGTCCTCTTGTCTTGAGACCTTCCATAAGTCCACCAAGTTGAAAGAACTACGTCGCGCGTTCCATGCTAAGCTGAGGTGCGGTGGTCGATGAAATTGGATACCGCTATTGCAATCATCCCTGCAAGATTCGATTCCACCCGTCTCCCCGGAAAGCCCGTAGCCGAAATCGCAGGAAAAACACTCATCGAACACGTGTATCGCCGAGTCGCGCAGGCCCGGCTCATCAACAGGATAGTCGTTGCCACCGACGATGCCCGGATCGCCGAAGCCGTTGAGCGTTTTGGAGGCGAAGCCGTCATGACACGCCACGACCACGCGAGCGGCACCGACCGTCTTGCCGAAGTCGCCGAAAGACTGCCACCCGGCGCCTTGGTCGTGAACGTCCAGGGCGACGAGCCCCTGATCGAGCCCGCTGTTATCGATCAGGCCGTGGCATCGGCCCGGCAGGGTGACGCCGAAATCGTCACTTTGATGACTCGGCTGGACCCTGCACTCAGGAACGACCCGAATCGAGTCAAGGTGGTGGCAGACCGGAGGGGATTCGCGCTTTATTTTTCTCGATCGCCGATTCCTTCGGAAGGGACCTGTTTTCTCCACGTCGGTCTGTACGTTTACCGCGTGGATTTTCTGCGGAAGTTTACAAAGCTGGAGCGGACACCGCTGGAGATAGCGGAGCGGCTCGAACAGTTGCGCGCGCTGGAGCACGGCTACCGCATCCGCGTAGTCGAGGTCGAGAGCGAGTCCTGGGGCATCGACACGCTGGCGGATCTGGAAAAATTCAGGGAGCTGGTGGGGAATGGAACGGCCTGAAAGCGGGGAATGGAATAATGAATAAGAAGTACATCTTTGTGACCGGCGGAGTCGTGTCTTCGTTGGGAAAAGGTTTGGCCTCGGCCTCGATCGGATGTTTGCTGGAAAGCCGGGGTTTTACCGTTAACCTCCTGAAGTTCGATCCCTACCTTAATGTCGATCCCGGCACAATGAGTCCCTACCAGCACGGCGAGGTCTTCGTCACCGACGACGGCGCCGAGACCGACCTCGACCTCGGACACTACGAGCGCTATACCCACGCCGAACTCACGCGCAAAAACAACCTCACCACGGGGCGTATTTACGAAACCATCATCCAGAAGGAACGGCGCGGCGACTACCTGGGAAAGACCGTGCAGGTGATTCCCCACGTCACCAATGAGATCAAGGCGGCCGTTCGCCGGGTATCGGAAACCGTGGACATCACGATCGTCGAAATCGGCGGCACCGTCGGCGATATTGAGTCGCTGCCGTTCCTCGAAGCCATTCGCCAGATGCGCCAGGAAGTCGGCCGTGAAAATAGTTTGTTTATCCACCTCACGCTCGTTCCATTCATCCCCACCGCGGGCGAGTTGAAGACAAAACCGACACAGCACAGTGTGAAAGAATTGCTCGAAATCGGTATTCAGGCCGACATCCTGCTTTGCCGGACCGACCGGTATTTGTCGCCCGATATGAAGGCGAAGATTTCGCTTTTCTGCAACCTTTCGGAGAAGGCCGTCATCACGGCAAAAGACGTCGAGACTGTTTACGAAGTTCCCCTCGTGCTCAGCGCCGAGGGGCTCGACGAGCAGATTGTCAGCATGCTGCATCTGCCCGTGACCGAACGCCGCATGCACGACTGGGAATTGCTGATCGAGCGCGTGCAGAATCCGATCGACGAAGTGAACATCGGCGTCGTGGGCAAGTACGTCGAGCTCGAAGACGCCTATAAGAGCCTTCGCGAAGCCCTCATCCACGGCGGAATCGCGCATAACCTCAGCACGAAAATTCACTGGATCGAGGCCGAGAGCCTGGAGAACCCGGACAATATTGACTGCAAGGGACAGCCTTCGCGCCTTCGACAGTTCGATGGAATCCTTGTTCCCGGCGGATTCGGCAAGCGCGGCATTCCCGGAATGATTCGTGCCATCCAGTACGCCCGTGAAGAACGAGTGCCTTTCTTCGGGATCTGCCTGGGCATGCAGTGCGCCGTCATCGAATACGCGCAGAACGTCTGCGGATTGAAGAACGCCAACAGCACGGAATTCGAGGCGAACACGCCGAATCCGGTCATTTACAAACTGCGCGACCTGCTCGGCGTGGATACGATCGGTGGAACCATGCGGCTGGGCGCCTATCCCGCGGCTCTCCAGTCCGGCTCGCTCGCCCAGCGGATCTATGATGCGCCGGTGATTTCCGAACGCCATCGCCATCGATACGAATTCAATCGCGCATTCGAAAAAGTTCTCACCGGCAACGGCCTGGTCATTTCGGGCATCTCGCCGGACAAGAACTTCGTGGAGATCGTCGAAATCGAAGACCATCCGTGGTTTCTGGGCTGCCAGTTCCATCCGGAGTTCAAATCGAAACCGCTCACGCCGCATCCGCTCTTCGCATCCTTTGTTCATGCCGCGTACGAGCATCGCCTGGCGCGCACGAAGGCAGGGCGTCTGGCGGTGAAGTGACAGGCACGCAGTACCGGATTCCCGAATTCAACATCGATCTCTCGCGCGATCTCTTCCTTATTGCGGGTCCGTGTGTCATTGAAAGCCGCGAGCACGTGATCTTCATGGCGGAAGAACTGAAGAAAATCACGTCGGCCTGCAACATGCCATTCGTCTTCAAGGCTTCCTACGACAAGGCGAACCGCACGTCGATCAAATCGTTTCGCGGGCCTGGGCTCGATGAAGGTCTCGAGTTGCTAAAGGAAGTTCGGAGCCGCGTGAAGGTTCCCATCCTTTCCGATGTTCACGATCCCTCGCACGCCGCGCCCGCGGCCAAGGTGCTGGATATTCTCCAGATTCCCGCATTCCTTTCCCGGCAGACCGACCTGATCTTTGCCGCCGCGGCGACGGGAAAGATCGTCAACGTGAAAAAGGGCCAGTTCCTTGCGCCATGGGAAATGAAAAACGTCGTCGACAAGATGCGCGAGGCCGGCAATGAGGCGGTGATGCTCACCGAGCGCGGCGCATCTTTCGGCTACAACAATCTTGTTGTCGATTTCCGGAGTTTTCCGATCATGCAGGGCTTTGGCTGTCCCGTTGTGTTCGACGTGACCCATAGCCTGCAGCTTCCCGGCGGACAGGGCCAGAGCTCGGGCGGCCAGCCCGAATTCATCCCGCATCTTGCGCGCGCGGGCGTGGCCGCGGGCGTCGATGGCCTTTTCATGGAAGTGCACGACAACCCGTCCAAGGCACTTTCCGATGGCCCCAATGCGCTGGATCTGTCGCTGCTGGCGGGGCTTCTCAATCAACTTGTCGAGATACGCAGGTGTGTGAAAAAGAAGTAGAACTGCTGGTGATGGATGTCGATGGCGTTCTTACCGACGGCCAGATCGTCTGGATACCCATGCCCGACGGATCGTTCGCCGAACCCAAGGCGTTCGACGTGACCGACGGCGGCGGCATTGTCATGTGCCGCAAAGCCGGCATCCGCACCGCGATCGTTTCGAATCGCCAGTCTCCGGCGATCCGCCACCGCGCTGAAGAACTATTGATTGATCACGTCTACCTGGGAATCAAGGACAAGCGCGAGGCGTTGAAGGATCTGCTGGGCAAAACCGGCGTCGCGCCCGAGCATGTGTGCTACGTCGGAGATGATCTGGTGGATCTCGGTGTGATGGCGCGCGTCGGCTTTCCCGTGGCGGTGGCCAACGCGCATCCCGAGGTGAAGTCCCGCGCCGCTTATGTCACCAGCGCATCCGGTGGCCGAGGCGCCATACGCGAAGTGGTGGAGCTTATCGTCAAAGCGCAGGGGAAGTGGGAGGAGATCCTCCGCGGCTTTACCGGCTGAAGTACCCCTCGTCGACCTTCACGTTGGCCGCCTTGATCTTGTCTTGAATCTGAATGATTACCTGCTCGGAGCTTACCTTTGTTCGAATGGCATCGCGCACGTCTGCCAGGGCCGTTGCCTTCCGCTCGCTGACCCGGAGGATGTGAAAGCCGAACGGGCTTTCGACGACATCGCTCAACGTTTCCGGAGCAAGTTGATAGGCAACCGTCTCCACTTCGGGAACGAGCTGACCCTTCGTGATGAATCCGAGATCGCCGCCATTGGCCGCGCTTCCGGGATCCTGTGAAAACTCTTTTGCGATCTCCGCGAAGTTGGCGCCGTTGGCGGTAAGTCTGGCTTTGATCTCATCGATCTTCTTCCGCGCTTCGTCCGCGGGCAGCGCATCCGGAACGTTCTGGCCGCGAATGGCCGGGCCGTCGGCATTGATGATCAGGATGTGAGAGAGCCGCACCTCCTGGTACTCGTTTTCGTTCGCTTTGTAAGCCGCCTCGATCGCCGCGTCGCTGACCTGATTGGTTTCCGCAATCACCTTGTTGTATTCATTGCTGATGATGTTGTTGGTGTAGAAATCGAGGATCGCGCGCGTGCCTGCTTCCTTGTCGACGCCGCGGGCCCGGGCTTCGGCCGCCATGACCCACATCTCGATGACTTCATCGAGGAACTTGCGCCGGTTTTCGGGAACGGAATAAAAGGCGCGGGCCTGGTCGGGCAACGTTGCCAGTATGGCGTCGAACTGCTGCGCCGTAATGGACCAATCTCCGGTGGAGGCAATCACGCGGGTGTCGGTCGATTGTTGAAACGGAGCGGCTGCAAGCCACAGTGCCAGTGCATATACAGGAAGTGTGGTCGTCATAATGCCCGCCAGCATATACGACTTTCCCGGAAAACAACCCGAGAAAATCGGGACTCTGGGCACCACCACCAGTGGGGGGGGGGGGGGG
>CAMBFR010000043.1 GCA_945865815.1 Candidatus Sulfopaludibacter sp. SbA3 | reverse complement strand
GATCTTCATGGCCCGCTCCCAAGCTCGGGCCGGATATAACGCCATCCGCTCTTAACCTCCAGTGCGAATGTGACGTTACGTCGACCCTGCCCTTCAGACCGGACATTTCATTTGCTACAGGCACCGGACAGATCATGTGCTACCGACAGCTACCGACATAACCTTTGACACTGATTACTTCTTAGTGCTACAAGGGGACTCCTTAAACTTTCATTTTAATTCTCATATGGCGCGCAACCTGGTCATTGGTCTCTTATTGCCCGCGATGCTGCTTGGTGGCCTGTGGGTGGTCTGTAAGAGTGGTCCATCCGACGGTCAACGGGCTGGGACCGGGTCTTCGACGCAGTCGGAAGAAGAGGCCAATTGTGCGCGCATATGCGCTCTGAAGCACAGGGCAAACGCAGGCGCGATCTGTCTTTTGCTGCCGGGCAGCGACACATCCATCAGTGTCCTTGATTTTGGCGCGGCAATCCTTCCTTCTGAGATTTCGCCGGAGCGGATCGCTGCCGCGGAATCCATGGTGATAGAGGCGGCTGCGTTCTATTCGAACCCGATCCTTTCCGATCCCAATCCTCCTCCGAGAGCGGGATAGATCTCCATTCACACATCCATTGTTGGCTGAGTTTTGCCTTTCATAAATCAATAGGGAGAATTGTGATGAGTGACTATTCCGCGATCGCCAAGGTTCTTACAGATTCGCTCGGGCTTCGGGTTGCTCCCGTCGCCGTTTGCATGACCGACAAGCCGCCCCAGGGGGTGACGGGGCCGTCAAAGCCGGCCGCCGCCGGCTGCGTGTTCTGGGAATGGGGAGCCCAGGGCGCTCTCGTAACCTCCCCGAACGACCATAACAACTGCGTCGTCGGTATGTACACGCATCACATGCCGCTTGCGACAGCCGCGCAGCAGGAGAACTTGAATGACTGCCTGAAAGTCTTCGGAGATCTCGGCTATGTTCGTCCCGAAGATATTCCCGGCATCCCCGTGTTGAAGGACGAGGCGAAATACGTCGTGTACGCTCCGCTTGCCTCCACTCCGGTGGCTCCGAGCGCAGTTCTGTTATTCGCGAATTCCCGGCAAAGCCTGGCCATCACAGAGGCGGTCCAACAGGTGGAGCCTGGTGTGCCACCGGCTCTCGGCCGCCCTGCCTGTGCGGTAATTCCGCAAGCCATCAATACCGGAAAACCCGCGCTGAGCCTGGGTTGCTGCGGAGCGCGCGCTTATCTGAACGTGCTCACCGATGATTTCGCGCTTTGGGCGCTGCCCGGCGCGCGAATCGGGGAGTATTCAGAACGGATCAAGGTGCTCGCCGGCGCGAATGACATTCTTACAAAATTCCACCAGCTTCGGCGCACCGATGTCGAAGCGGGGAAATCTCCGAGCGTGAAAGAGTCGCTGGTTCGGCTTCAAGGCGGATAGTGGCCTGTCCCCGAATTAGGCGTGGTCGGTGTAAGATAAAGCAACCATGACAATCGATCCGAAGAGGGCTGGAGTGCTTTCAATCGTTGCAGCCCTGCTTACGCCCAGCTGATGAGTGATTGCTCCGGTCCTGGCAGGACTGGGCGCATTCTCGTTTATTAGTGCGTGTCTGATTTGGCTGGAGCGCCTTCAGCCGCTTTTCTTTACAATGGCGGTCGGGGCGCTTGCATACCAGGTATGGATAGTGCGCAGTCGTCCGCCAACGATGCGTACCTGGGGAATCAAGGCGATTCTCGGGGTTAGCATATTGATGAACGTCTTGATGGTTGGTGGCTGGGTTTTTCTATCGATTCGATATCGATGAAGGAAAAAAGATGAAACTCCAAAAACAGATACTGCTGCTGTCGTCGCTGGTTCTGGCGTCCGCCATTCCAGTATTCGCTCAAGTCGAGAAGGCCGCGATGCGCACGACCGGAATTTCCTGCGGTGTTTGCGCCGCAGTTTCCGAGGTCAACCTGCGACGCATGACGGGTGTCGACAAGGTCACGATCAGCCGGTCCAATGAGTCGATCATGATTGCCTACAAGCCCGGCGCACCGTTCCTTCCGGCAGAGATTCGGAAAGTTCTGGACCCGCTAAAGGTGGGAATTACGCAATTCCAGATCAGCGCCAAAGGCCGGGTGCAGGACGAGGGTGGAAAGCAGTTCTTCGTCGCTGGCAAGGACAAATTTTTGCTCGCCGCCGCTGCCAATGCTCCAAAGGTTCCCTCCGCGACGTCCGGGACAATTGAGGGGATACTCAACGACCGCCAGAGTCCGATGGAGTTGAAAGTCCTGGCCTTCAAAGCGTCGGCTCAATAAGGTAGCTTCCTGTGGGTGCGGGGCCTCAGCCCCGTGCCAGGCTCCAAAAAGACTTTTCCATTTGAACTTTGCACGGGCTTAAGGCCCGCGGCCACAGGAAGCGTATCCTCAGACTGCAATATGGATCTGAGACGACGAACCACGATCCGGCTCGACCGCTTTGTTTCGCGGCCAGACTGGTCTTGAATTGCAGCTTTTTTGTCCACTCGTATAGACTCCGGACCCAATGAGCGTCACCCTGTCGATCATCATGCCGGTGTTCAATGAGGCGGAGACCATTTCCAGGGTCATGCGCCGTGTGCTGGAAGTGCCTTTTGACCTGGAAGTCATTGCCGTCAATGACGGTTCAGACGACGGAACCGCCGAAATTCTTGAGGGGCTTGCCGCCAACGACAGCCGAATCCGGCTGATCCATCAAAAGAATGCGGGAAAGACCGCCGCCCTCAGGAAGGGCTTCGAGATGAGCCGCGGCGAGGTTGTCATTGTGCAGGACGCCGATCTTGAGTACGATCCGGCTGAAATCGAACACGTCGTTCAGCCGATCCTGGATGGACAAGCCGACGTCGTCTATGGATCGCGCTTTCTGGTGCGGCGGGCTGCCCGCGTCCTCTACTTCTATCACTACATTGCAAACGTCTTTCTGACGTTTCTGTCGAATGCGCTGACCAATCTCAACATGACGGACGTCGAGACCGGCTACAAAGCATTTCGGGGCGATATCATTCGCAACATGATTATCGATTCCAAGGGTTTTGGATTCGAAATCGAGGTCACCGCGAAGGTTGCCAAGCTCGGCGCGGTTGTTTACGAAGTCCCGATCAGCTACTACGGCCGCACGTATCTTGAAGGCAAGAAAATCGGCGCTCGCGACGCCATATTCGCCCTCTGGTACATCCTGCGTTTCAACCTTTTCTGCGGACTCGGCCGCTCGTATAAATCCATTCCAAAGCGCTATTCGGACCGGGCCCACGATTACTCCGGCGGGTCCGGCGGCCGCGTCTGATTCGATGTGTCCCGCCCGCCGCGTCTCCCCTTATTTGTGCCGCGCAATACCATTAATTCTGCTTATGTAGAGTACGCTGATTTTGCGGACTGACTAATTATCTGAAACCGTCTAGAGTATAGGCTCGCTTGACATAGCTATTTGCAGTCAACGACGGAGTATGTATGCACGCAGGAATTCCGCCAAAGCAGGGTTTATACGATCCACAATTCGAGCACGACAGTTGCGGAGTCGGTTTTGTTGCCGATCTGGTAGGCCGGAAATCGAACGAGATCGTTCGCCAATCCCTTCAGGTTCTGATGAACCTGCTTCATCGCGGCGCGAAAGGTTGCGAAGCGAACACGGGAGATGGCGCCGGGATCCTGATTCAGGTCCCTCACGAATTCCTCAAGGCGGAGTGTGCCAGCCTCGGATTCCAACTACCCGAGGCCGGCGAATACGGCGTTGGAATGGCCTGCGTTCCCAAAGACGGGAAACTTGCGCGCGCGGCTGAGGAGGTTATCGAACGTGAAATCGTGCGCGCCGGCCAGGTTCTGCTCGGATGGCGCGCGGTACCGACGAACAACGCGGGCCTCGGCGCCTCGGCGATTGCCGGGGAGCCGGTTTTCAAGCAGGTATTCATCGGCCGCAGCGCGGATATAAGATCGCGCGAGGCGATCGAGCGGCGCCTTTATCTCATTCGCAAACGCATTGAGAACTCGACGCGTGACGTGTACTTTCCGAGTTTTTCCGCGAATACGCTCATTTACAAAGGCATGCTTTCCGCCGACCAGATCGAGACCTATTTTCCCGACCTGACCGATCGGCGCGTGGAATCCGCCCTGGCGCTGGTTCACCAGCGGTTCAGCACCAACACGTTTCCGAGTTGGCCGCTTGCGCATCCGTACCGCTATCTCGCCCATAACGGTGAAATCAACACCCTGCGCGGAAACATCAATTGGATGACGGCGCGTGAGAAATTGTTTGCGTCCGAGCTGTACGGGGACGACCTGAAGGACCTGTTGCCCGTTATCAGGGAGGGCGGCAGCGACTCCGCGATGATCGATAACGCGCTGGAGTTTCTGGTCATGTGCGGCCGCCCGCTGCCGCACGCAATGATGATGCTCATCCCGGAGGCATGGGACGGGCACGAGACCATGAGCGATGAGAAAAAGGCGTTCTATGAATTCCACTCGTGCCTGATGGAACCGTGGGACGGCCCGGCCTCGATCGCATTCACCGACGGCACGGTTATTGGAGCCGTACTCGATCGCAATGGCCTTCGCCCTTCGCGCTATTACGTCACCAAAGGCGGCATGGTTGTCATGGCTTCCGAAGTCGGCGTCATGGAAATTCCGCCGCAGGAGATCCTTCAGAAGGGCCGTCTCCAGCCGGGCAAAATGTTCCTGATCGACACGCGCGAAGGACGCATCATCGACGATTCCGAACTGAAGCATAAAATCGCGACCGAGAAGCCCTATCGGCAATGGCTGAAGGACAACGTGGTACGCCTGTCCGATCTGCCGAAGAAGGAAGTGCCGGCGCCCGGTCACGAAACGGTTCTATTGCGGCAGCAGGTATTCGGCTATACGCATGAGGACCTGCGAATCCTCATGGCGCCCATGGCCAGGAGCGGAGAAGAGGCCATCGGTTCGATGGGTACCGACACGCCGCTGGCAGTTCTGTCGGACATGGCGCCCTCGCTGTTCAATTACTTCAAGCAGCTCTTCGCTCAGGTGACCAATCCTCCTCTGGATGCGATCCGCGAGGAACTGGTGACGTCGATGTCGACGGCCCTGGGGCCGGAACGCAATCTCCTGAAGGCGGAGCCGGCAAGCTGCCGGATGATCAAGATCATGTCGCCCATCGTCGACAACGACGATCTGGCGAAGCTGCGTGATATAGACGGCGATATAAAGCTGGAAGGGTTTCGCTCCATAACTCTCCCAATGAGGTTCAAGGTAGCCGAGGCCGGAGAGGGGCTAAGGAAGAGTCTCGATGCGCTGTTCAAGGCCGCAGTCACTGCCATCGAATCCGGAGCAACGATCCTGATTTTGTCCGACCGCGCCATCGATAAGGATCACGCGCCCATACCGAGCCTGCTGGCCACGGCAGGTCTGCATCACTACCTGGTTCGCAGGGGATTGCGCACAAAGGCAACGCTCATTGTCGAAAGCGGTGATGCGCGCGAAGTGCATCATTATTGCCTGCTCATCGGCTACGGCGCCTCGGCGATCAACCCGTATCTGGCCTTCGAAACGCTCGACGACATGATCCGCCAGGACCTGCTCACGGGCATGGACCACAAGAAAGCGGTCAACTACTACACCAAGGCCGTGAACAAAGGCGTGTTGAAGGTCATGTCGAAGATGGGCATTTCAACGCTCCAGAGCTACCGCGGAGCGCAGATCTTCGAAGCCATCGGGCTCGATCAGAAGTTCGTGGACAAGTACTTCAGCGGAACGCCGTCAAGAATCAACGGCATCGGATTGGACGAAATTGCGCAGGAGGTGCTCGCGCGTCATCAGAGAGCCTTCCCGTCGCGTCCTGTCCGGACTCCGGATCTGGATTGGGGCGGGCAATATCAATGGCGCCAGGACGGCGAGTACCACATGTACAATCCCGAGTCGATCCACAAACTTCAGTACGCGACGCGGACCAACAATTACAGGGTCTTCAAGGAATACAGCGGCATTGTGAATTCAACGGGCCAGCGGCTGTGCACGCTGCGGGGCCTGCTTGACCTGAAGCTTGCCGATAAGGCGATCCCGCTGGAGGAAGTCGAGCCGGTGGATTCCATCGTTAAACGGTTTGCCACGGGCGCCATGTCGTTCGGCTCGATCAGCATGGAAGCGCACGAGACGCTGGCGATCGCGATGAACCGCATCGGTGGCCGGAGCAACACCGGCGAAGGCGGGGAAGATCCGGCCCGCTACGTACCCGATCCGAACGGCGACTCGCGTTCAAGCGCCATCAAGCAGGTGGCTTCCGGACGGTTCGGAGTCACCAGCGAGTACCTGGTGAGCGCGAACGAACTGCAGATCAAGATGGCGCAGGGAGCAAAGCCCGGCGAGGGCGGACAGCTTCCCGGCCACAAGGTAGCCGACCATATTGCGCGGGTCCGTCACTCCATTCCGGGCGTCGGCCTCATTTCGCCTCCGCCGCATCACGACATCTATTCGATTGAGGACCTGGCGCAGCTCATTTACGACCTCAAGAACTCGAATCCCCGCGCCCGCGTCAGTGTGAAGCTTGTCGCGGAAGTGGGTGTCGGAACAGTCGCCGCCGGCGTGGCGAAAGCGCTTTCCGACGTTGTTCTCATTTCGGGCGACAGCGGCGGAACAGGCGCTTCCCCGCTGACGAGCCTTAAGCATGCCGGCATTCCGTGGGAACTGGGTTTGGCTGAAGCGCATCAGGTGCTGGTGCTCAACAATCTTCGCAGCCGGATTATCGTGCAGACGGATGGGCAACTGAAGACCGGCCGCGACGTGGTGGTTGCCGCGCTGCTGGGAGCCGAGGAGTTTGGGTTCGCGACATCCGCGCTTGTCGTTTCAGGGTGCATCATGATGCGCGTCTGCCATCTCAACACCTGCCCTGTCGGAGTGGCAACTCAGGATCCGGTATTGCGAAAGAAGTTCACGGGCAAGCCCGAATACGTTGTGAACTACTTCCGCATGATCGCGCAGGAAGTGCGCGAGTATATGGCGGAGTTGGGATTCCGGACGGTGGACGAGATGGTGGGCCGAATGGACAAGCTCGACACTCGAAAGGCCGTTGCCCACTGGAAGGCGCAGAAGCTGGACCTTACTCCGATCCTCCACATGCCTGAGGTCGCCGATGACGTCGTGAAACGCTGCGTCCATAAGCAGGATCACGGTCTCGGCAAGGCGCTGGACAATCTTCTGATCGAGCTGGCAAAAGACGCGATTGATTCGAAGACTCCCGTTGAGATCAGCCTGCCGATCCGAAATGTGAATCGAACGGTGGGAACGATGCTGGGCAGCGAGATTACCCGCCGGCACGGCGCGGACGGCCTGCCCGACGATACGATCCGCCTCAACTTCAAGGGTTCGGCCGGCCTGAGCTTCGGCGCGTTCATTCCAAGAGGCGTCAGCCTGACGCTTGAAGGAGACTCGAACGATTATTTTGGAAAAGGATTGTCGGGCGGCAAGCTGGTGGTTTATCCGCCGTCTGAAGCGGACTTCGCCGCGGACCAGAACATCATCATCGGCAACGTGGCGTTGTACGGAGCCACCGGAGGCGAGGCGTACATCTGCGGTGTGGCCGGCGAGCGCTTCGCGGTCCGCAACAGCGGCGCGGTAGCCGTTGTCGAAGGTGTGGGCGACCATGGGTGCGAGTACATGACCCGCGGACGGGTCGTGGTCTTGGGCCGGACGGGCCGGAACTTTGCAGCCGGCATGAGCGGCGGTATTGCGTACGTGATCGATGAAGAAGGCGACTTCGCACAGCGATGCAACCTGCAGATGGTGGACCTGGAAACACTGGCGGATCCGGAAGAGGAATGGACTATCAGGAATTACATACAGCGTCACGCGGAGTTGACAAAGAGCGTTCGCGCGCAGCTGATCCTTGGCGAATGGAATCACTACAGGGAAAAGCTGGTTAAGGTCATGCCGCTGGAGTACCGCAGGGTTCTGACCCAGGCGGCCGCTAACGGGCAACAGACATCAGCCACGATGGTGCAGCATGGGTAATCCGACCGGATTTCTGGAAATCAGCCGTGTTCCTTTCGAGCGGCGTCCGGTCGACGAGCGAATCCACGATTGGAAGGAAGTTTACAGGGACTTTCCCGAGGACAAGCTGAAAGCCCAGGCGTCGCGTTGCATGGATTGCGGCGTCCCTTTCTGTCACCAGGGTTGCCCGCTCGGGAACATCATTCCCGACTGGAATGATCTCGTCTTTCGCGATCGCTGGAAGGATGCGCTTCAGCGCCTCTTCGCCACCAACAATTTCCCCGAATTCACGGGCCGTATTTGCCCTGCCCCCTGCGAAGGCTCGTGTGTCCTGGGAATCAATGCCGATCCGGTAACAATCAAGAACGTCGAAGTGAGTATCATCGACCGGGCCTTCAAGGAAGGTTGGGTCAGGCCGGCGCCTCCCGCCGTTCGAACCGGAAAGAAAGTCGCCGTCGTGGGATCAGGTCCCGCGGGCTTGGCAGCAGCGGCCCAGCTGAATCAAGCTGGCCACTGGGTGACTGTGTTCGAACGCGCGGACAGAATCGGAGGCCTGCTCCGCTACGGCATTCCGGAGTTCAAAATGGAAAAGGCCGTCCTGGATCGGCGGTTGAACATCATGACCGAAGAAGGCGTTAAATTCAGGACCAATGCCAATGTCGGCGCGAATGTTTCCGTCGATGAGCTTCGACGCGACTTCGATGCCGTCCTGCTTGCCGGCGGATCAACCGCTCCCCGCGATCTTCCCGTTCCCGGCCGCAAGCTTAATGGCGTTCACTTCGCGATGGAGTACCTGCCGCTCCAGAACAAGCGGTGCGAAGGCGATACCATTGAGGATTCAAAATTCATCACGGCCAAAGACAAGCGGGTCGTAATCATCGGCGGCGGCGACACCGGCGCCGACTGCCTCGGTACCGCCCACCGCCAGGGCGCCCGGTCGATCGTTCAGTTTGAACTGCTGCCCAGGCCGCCGGCCGAACGTGCCGCGGATAATCCGTGGCCGAATTGGCCGAATATCTTCCGCACTTCGTCGGCGCACGAAGAGGGCGGCGATCGGGAGTTCAGCGTTCTTACAACGAGCTTCACCGGCGGCAGCGGAAAGGTCGAACGGCTTCATGCTGTCCGTGTGGAGTTTGTCGACAGGCAGATGCAGGAGGTCCCCGGCAGCGAATTCACGCTGGAGGCCGACCTGGTCCTGCTGGCAATGGGATTCCTCGGTCCGGAACGCAGCGGCATGCTCGATCAACTGGGAGTGAAAATCACCGATCGTGGAAACGTGGCGACCGATGCGGAAAAGATGACCAGCGTCCCCGGCGATTTTGCCGCAGGAGACATGTCTCGCGGTCAGTCTCTTGTCGTATGGGCGATCAAGGAAGGCCGCGTCGCCGCGCGCTGCATAGACAAGTATCTGATGGGCGCCACCGACCTGCCATAGTCACGCCGGATGAAAAATGAAAATTGATTAATGGTTAATGGTTAATGTGAATCTCCATGCGCATTAATCATCAACCATTAATCACTTTTCACTTTTCATCTGGAGTGTCGTGTTTTCGGCGACTAATCGGATGATTGGGCCAGTTGAGAATTGAAAATTGATTAGTGGTTAATGATCAATGCTGCTTGGCAGATATGAGATTGAAATCGTTAGGTTTCAGCGGCTTTGATTATCGTTGCGACGGGCGGTTTGAATCGACGAGACGAGGATCTTCGAAAGTTCCGTGTTTTCCGCGACTAATCGAGTAATAAAATCCGCGTCAACCGCGAAACTTCCCTGAAGAATTCGAAGCCAGACCGCGGTCTCATTCAACTCCTTCAAAGCAATCTTCAGTTTGTGAATAAAATCAGCCCGGCTTTCCGCGGCCCGCGCTTCGCCATAGTTTGGTGCAGCAGCCGTACCCGAACGCAGCAACTGAGTTGCAATATGCTTTGCTTGAAAATTCGGCGGCAATTGTCCCGTCAGCGTGACGATATCGATTGCGAATCGAACAAGACGTCCTTCGAGGTCATCCGCTTTGGGGTTCCGCGCCATACTGTTGGTCGCAGTGAGCAGCTTTGATTCCAACGCGACCGGATGACAATTGAAAATTGATTAATGGGTAATGACTAATTGCTTGGCAGATAAGGAAATTGGGTGATTGAACAGGGGAATTAATCATCAACCAATAATCAATTTTCAGTTTTCATCTGGAGTGTCGTCTTTTGCGCGATTAGTCGGTCAGACGAGAAATGAGAATTGATTATTGGTTGATGATTAATGTTCAGGATTCATCGGAATCAGCGTGTCAGCGCGTCGATCGCGGCCTGGGCCACCTGCTCGTCCTCCGAGGACTTCACGCCGCTGACGCCGACCGCTCCGATAATCTTTCCATCGACGGTCACCGGCAAGCCTCCCTGCATCGGCGTGGCTCCCTCTACCGCCAGGAAGGCCATGCGGCCTCCCGCGATCATCTCTTCAAGAACCCTTGTCGGCCGTTTGAAGTTCGCGGCTGTTTTCGCCTTGCCGATGGATATGGCGACGCTGCCGGGCTGGGTCTCGTCTATCTTCTGGAACATGATCAGGTTCGCGCTTGCGTCCACAATAGCGATCGCCACATTCCAGTTGTTCTTTCGAGCTTCGGCTTCCGCCGCCGCCATCATTTTCTTCGCGCCTTCGAGTGTTATGTATTTTGATGTTCCAAGCATGACGAGAAATTAGTTGTCTGGAGTCCGCATGTCAAACAGATTTCGGAAGTATTTGATTTGGACCTGCGAGGATGAGATAACCCCTTGATGACAAATAGAGTCACGGTGGCCGATTCGTTTCTGAAGGAACTGGAGCGAATCGGAGTCGACACGGTTTTCGGCATTATCAGCATTCATAACATTCCCTTCTACGACTCGCTCCAGCGGCACGGTGGATTCCGTGTTGTCACGGCCCGCCACGAAGGAGCCGTTGTCAATATGGCCGACGCGTACTCACGCGTTTCGGGAAAACTTGGAGTCGCCATCACCAGCACGGGTACGGGCGCCGGCAACGCAGCGGGAGCAATTATGGAGGCCTGGAACGGCGGCTCGCCCCTGCTGCACATAACCGGACAGGTCGGGTCGGCGTTTGTCGAGACGGGCCGCGGCTATATTCATGACGTAAAGGATCAGTTCGGGATGCTGAAGGGAATCGGCAAGGAAGCGTATCGCTTGCGGCGCCCCGAGCAGGCGGTTTCGATCTTCCGCCGCGCCATCGCGGAGGCGATGACGCCGCCGGCAGGCCCCGTTACCGTCGAAATTCCGATCGATTTTCAGGCTGCGCTCATCACGCCGCCGGAAATCGCGTTCGCGTCTTCGCAGCTACTGTCCCCCCCCGAGTCCGAACTCACGAACGTCGCCGAAAAAATGATTGCAGCCGAAAGGCCGGTGATCTGGGCGGGGAGTGGCGCCATGTTTTCGGATGCCTCTCCGGAGGTTACGAAGCTCATGGAGTTATTGGATGCTGCCGTGACTACCACGCAGAGCGGCCGCGGAATCGTGCCGGAAACCGACTCGCGCTGCCTTGGCTATTATTCCACGTTCCCGGAGTTACGGGATTTTGTCGGTAAGTCGGACCTTCTGGTCAGCATCGGAGTGCGCTTTCGCGGCAATGAAACTTCAAATTGGAGCGTCAAAGTGCCTGCCGAGCACATCGGTATTGATGCGGACCCCGCGGCGATCAATCGAAATTTTCCCCATAGTGTGGGCCTGGTGGGCGACGCCAAAGCGATCCTGTCTTCGCTGGTGAAGCTGATCGGCGCCAGGAATCCGAAGCCGAAGCCCGGTTACCGGGAGGAAGTGGCTGCATTGCGCGGCGCGTTGAGGACCAAGGTTCACGACACGCTGGGCCCGTGGCAGGGAATTCTCGATGCGATTCTGGAGGTGATGCCCCAGGATGCAATCTATGTCCGCGATGTCACGGTTCCGGCGACGACGTGGGGCACCCGGCTTATCGACCGCCGGTATCCCCGCACAACGGTGCATGCCTCGGGCGGCGGAATCGGCCAGGCGCTGCCAATGGCCATTGGCGCCCAGGTCGCAGCTCCCGGCAAGACCGTGGTGTTCATGTGCGGTGATGGAGGCCTGCTCGTCAACATCGGCGAAATGGCCGCGGCACGCCAGGAAAAGGCCCCGGTCATCGCCATCCTTTTTGACGATGCCGGATACGGCGTTCTGAGAAATATCCAGAATGCGCATTACGACGGCAAGACTGTTGGAGTGGATCTCGAAAGCCCGGACTTCGTTGCCCTCGCGCGCGGATTTGGCTGGCAGGCGGAGCGGGTTCGGTCGGCAGCCGAGTTCCGCAATGCCTTTTCGCAGGCGGTGAAGTCGCGGCAGCCGTGGATGGTAGTCGTGGATTCAAACGCCATCGGACCCATGAAAAAGATCTTCGCCGGACCCGACGGCGGCGTGGCGTTGTATAAGCCCCACTGACAATGGCGACAAGGAAGAAATCCGCCGATACTCCATACCGGGTTATCCGTCTCAACTCGTGGGACGAGTTTGTTTCCGTCAGCACGGCTGCGCCATATCACAACTGGGCATATCGCGGACAACGCGATGCCGGCCTGCCGCTTTCCAGCGCGCTCTCGCGGTATCTTCACGTCTTTCAGGTAGACCCCAGGGCGTGGCGCGATCAGGAAGAGCGCATTCTTCGTATCTTCAAGCGCAAGGCCACGAATTTTCTCCAGCATGTTCCCGAGCCCGACGACGATTTTCAGTGGCTTGCATTGATGCAGGACCACGGAGCTCCCACACGGCTGCTCGATTTCACCTGGTCGCCCTATGTCGCCGCGTTTCTCGCGCTGCACAATGCCACGGTCGAGGCTGCCGTCTTTGCGTGCAATCCGTTTGAAATCCAAGCCATTAAGAAATTTGAGCTGGAGAGGCCGGGCGACTTTCGCAGGCACTTCCTGTCACGGACGGGCTCATTTGTCTGGATGGGCGAACCGTATGCGATGAATCGCCGCCTGATTGCGCAGTCCGGAACATTCATCGTACCCGGCGTTCTCGACAAGCCTGTCGATGACATTCTGAAACAATATCCGGATCCACGGAACACACTGATCAAGTTTCTTCTGCCAGTCCATATCCGGGAAAACGCAATGCGTGAGCTTTATCGAATGAATATCACTCAAGCCACGCTGTTTCCCGATCTGGATGGACTGGCTCGATCCCTTGCTTATGAACTCGAATTTCACTGGGCGTTCGATCCGCGCACGATGCGTACTCTCAAGAAATGATGAAGCCTGCCCTGGTGCTCGCATCGGAATCTCCCCGGCGCAAGGATCTGCTCGAATTGCTCGGGATTCCCTTCTCGATCGTTCCCGCGGCTATTGAAGAAAAGCCTGCTCCCGGCGAAGATCCGAAGCAATTCGCCATCCGTGTCGCGCGGGAAAAGGGAATGGAGGTCGCTTCGCGGGTTTCGCAATCAGTGGTCCTGTCGGCAGACACCGTGGTGACGATCGGCGGCGAAATTCTCGGAAAGCCCGCCGGCGAGGATGACGCGATTCGAATGCTGACGAAACTCCAGGGCCGCCGTCATTCCGTCCTGACCGCCGTCTGCGTTATCAATCAGGTGAAGCAGGAGACCCTTGAGGAAGTAGACCAGACCGAAGTGTGGTTCGAGCCGATGACGGACCACGAAATACGGGACTGCGTTCGCCGCGAAAACGTGCTCGACAAGGCCGGTGCGTATGCCATACAAGGCTATGCGGGTGTTTACATAACAAAGATCGACGGGAACTACTTCAACGTCGTGGGGCTGCCGTTACCGCTCGTTCATAAGCTTTTATGCCGCACATTATCGTAGGTACAGCAGGGCACATCGACCATGGCAAGACGGCGCTCGTCAAGGCACTGACCGGCATCGATGCGGATCGCCTGAAGGAGGAGAAGGAACGCGGCATTACCATCGATATCGGTTTTGCGAACCTTCAGCTCGATCCGCAGACGACGATCGGATTTGTCGATGTTCCCGGGCACGAGCGGTTCATTAAGAACATGCTTGCCGGCGTCGGCGGAATCGATATGGTCATGCTGGTCATTGCGGCGGATGAATCGATCATGCCTCAGACGCGCGAGCACCTCGACATCTGCTCGCTGCTCCACATCAAGAGGGGAATAACCGTCCTCACGAAGATCGATAACGTTGAGCCGGATATGGTCGACCTGGTTGAAATGGAAGTTCGCGAGTTCCTCAAGGGTTCGTTCCTGGAGAATTCGCCGATCCTTCGGGTGAGCTCCCTGACGCGGGAGGGCATACCTCAGCTCGTGGACGTCCTGCGTGATTTTGCCGCAAAGGTCGAACCCAAAGATGCAGCGGAATTGTTCCGCCTTCCCATCGATCGATGTTTCACGATGAAGGGATTTGGAACCGTCGTTACCGGCACGCTCATTTCAGGCCAGGTCCGGAGGGACCAGGAAGTCGAAATTCTTCCAACACAACGGGTCGCGCGAGTCCGCGGCATTCAAGTCCATGGCCACATGTCCGATGAGGCGCGGGCCGGCCAGCGTACCGCGCTGAACCTTCAGGGCATCGACGTCTCCGACATCCAGCGCGGCATGGTCCTGACAACCCCGGGCTACTTTCAGCCGACATCCATGTTCGACTGCCATATCGAACTGCTTCCGTCGGCGCCCGGGCCCATACAACTGCGAAAGAGAATTCGATTTCACGTGGGGACGGTCGAACTCATGGGTTACGTTGTGCTGGTCGGCCAGGATCGTCTGGAGCCGGGCAAATCGTCATTTGCCCAGATTCGACTTGAAGAGCCGGCGTTCGCCCTGCCCTCCGACCGGTTCATCCTTCGCCAGTATTCGCCGATGATCACCATCGGAGGCGGCCAGATTCTGGATTACCTGCCGAAGAAGCGCAGGCGTTCGGATGTGACCGTTCTCAATACCCTCAAGGCGCTCAGGGACGGATCTCCCGAAGACCGTTTGGCGGCCCTGGTCGAGGAAGCAGGAACTCAAACCGCCGAACTGAAGCAACTTGTCGGGCGCCTCGGCATGATTCCGGATCGGGCGCGAGAGAGAATTCTGAACCTTGCGAAAACCGGCCGTGTCCGCATTCTCGGAGAAAACCCGCTCACCGTTATTTCGGCGCCCTTGTTCAACGAGCTGTTGACACGCGCCGTCAACGAAGTGAAGCGATACCATCAGGCGAACCCGCTCGTACAAGGCATAAGCCGCGAGGAGCTGAAGACACGCATTTTCGCGGACGCGCCGAATCTGGTTTTTCAGACTGCAATGGACCAATTGGCCGCGGATAAGAAGATCGCCGGCGTTCAGGACGTCATTTTTGAGTTTGGCCGGAGGGTGACGCTGAAGACCGATGAAGAGGCCATGCGAAACCAGATCATTGGCAAGATCCGGTCCGTGGGGCTGCAGGCTCCGGGTGTCGACGAACTCATCGGCGGTCTTAAGATCGACAAAAATACCGCGCGGAAGCTGATCCAGCTGATGGTGAAGGAAAACGTGCTCGTGAAGGTCACCGAAGAAATGTTCATCGATCGCACGGTCATGGACAAGATGATTTCCGACATTCGATCGATGAAAGCAAAAAATCCAAAACTCGGAGTCGGAGAATTCAAGGAACTGACCGGAGTGTCCAGAAAGTACGCAATCCCGCTGCTGGAGTATTTGGATCGGCAACGGGTCACTCGAAGGGTGGGAGAAGATCGGCTGATTCTATAGTCTACGCGCTCTTGTCTTTGTCGATACTGCTTGGCGGTTCGTCGCCTTTCATCGATTTCTTGAAATTTTTGATTCCTTCGCCGATGCCTCTGCCCATTTCGGGCAGCCGTTTCGCACCGAAGAGAAAGAAAACGATGATCAAAATGATGACCAGTTCCTGCATTCCTAGCCCAAACATATCGCCTCCTGGGGAGTAAAACCTGTGTCAGTATAGCGAGACGCTCCTAGTTCGTCCATGCGTAATCCCAAAGATACTGCTGCCTCTTGCTCATAGGCATGACTGGAATCACGACGCGAAACCGGCCATCCACCTCAGTTATCACGAGAGCGTAAACAGCCCCATCAGGCTCACGATACACAAGATAGTAGAAATCGCGCGTGTTGCCTTCGCGCCTGCGCTGGTCCAGGATCCGGCCTCTCTCGAACCGGGTTGCGACGAGCGTTTGAAGCTCCTGATCGGTAGGCTCACGGAGTTCAACACCCTCGGATTCCGTGCTCATGATGATTTCCGGGCGCACGGCGTCGGGTTTCCCGGACTCCATTGCCGTCATGAAGCGCTCGGCGGCCTCGAGCGGCGGGCTGTAAACGTAATAGTAGTAATAGCCGAGCGCGGTCGATCCCGCGAGGAAAATACCGGCGAAAAACAATAATGAGATGCGCCGCTTCATCGAATGAGTAATCTTCCTTTCTGTCGAACCCCCTCGATCTTACCGCGGTATTCCGAGAATCCGGAACGTTCCATCATGGCGAATGTCAGCTTCTTTCCGTATTCGACACCCGGCTGGTCAAAGGCGTCTATGTCATAAAACTCGCCTGCGTATGCCGTGAAGTACTGTGAGAACATGAGCAACTCGCCGACCGTCTCCTCGTCGATGCGATCGACCGTCACCGTCGCATTGGGACGCCCGGCTTCGGTCAAGGCGATTTCCGTCGCCTGTTTCTCCGCGCGAAACAGGTGCGGCATCGTCTTGTTTTGCAGATAGCCCATGGAATCAAAGTTCGAGTACGGGTGTTCGATCGCCAGCTTGTTCCGGAATTCCTTCACGTCCCAGAAGAGGAAAGACTTGTCGTTGGGACCCTCGATGAAGAGCTGAAGCTGCGAATGCTGGTCGGTGACGCCAAGCGCCGCGGTCGGCGTCTGCCCGTAGTAGACCTCGCGGCCGCGCCGGTCATGTTTCTTGCCGAGGCTCTCGCCCCAAAGCTGCTTGAACCAGAACGCGAATTTCCAAAGCGCCTGTGAATAGGGAAACAGCACCAGAATGGACTTCCGGCGCTCACGTTCGAGGACGAACTCAATGAAGGCGGCCGCCAGGGCGGGGTTCTCGAAAAGCGGCCGGCGCGCCTGGTGCGCGGCGCGTCTTGCGCCTTCCATGATCGATTCGACGTTGAAGCCCAGCAGCGCAGCCGGCAACGTGCCTACGGGCGTCAATACGCTGAAGCGTCCGCCCACATTTGGAGGGATCACAAACGCGGGATAATTTTCCTGCCGGGCGATCGCAAGCAAGTCGCCCTTTTCCGGATCCGTCGTTACCACGAAATGCTCCCGCGCCCGCCCCTCGCCCAGCGCATCCGTCATCCATTTTCTAACGATGGCGAATGTCGCCATCGTCTCCGCCGTGACACCGGACTTGGCGATCACATTGACAATCGTGTCCTGCGGCGCGAGCGTCTCGAGCGTGTCGGCAATGAAATCCGGATCGATGTTGTCGAGAACCACAAGACGTCTGCCCGAATGGGGCCGTGCCAGCGCCGAATCGAGGGCCATCGGGCCCAGTGCGGATCCTCCAATGCCCAGGACCAGGACGTTCGGCATGGCGTGTTGCCGGGCAAATTCCGTGACCGCTTTTACGGGTGCGTCATCGAACGGCAGCGCCATGAATCCGAGCGCTCCGGAATTGCGTGCGGCTTCAAGCGCGTCAACGATGTGCTTTGTGGATTCTGCAGCCTTATCAAAGGCAACTTTGGGAATTCCCTGGGCGGCCCCCACGGCATCTTCGAGGACGTTTGTGTAATCGAGTTCCAGCATCGGTTCACTCCCAGCTTTTGGGTTCCACCTTAACGGACTTGAACTCCGCCAACCGTACAAGTCCGGCTTTTGCACGTTTGGGTTTGGCAACGTGCTTGCGTTTTGTGTAGTGCACTTCGACTTTGGATGAATTGCGCGCCTGGGAAAAATATGCCGCCAGTTGCGCCGCCTTCACCAGGATGGATTCGTCAAGATCCCTGTCTCTGTTGGGATTCCGTACGACGACGTGCGATCCGCTGTATTCGGCCACGTGCAGCCAGAAATCATCCGGCATGGCGGCATGAAACGTGACTTCTTCGTTCTCACGGCTGTTGCGTCCTATAAGAATTTCGCGGCCCTCGATTGTCACCGTGCGAAACCGGCGCCGCGGCGTTTCTGGCCCGGTCGGCGCGGCTACCTCCCCGGTTCGGACCTTTTCAAGCTTGCCGGCGACGGCGAGCCATGTGTCCCAGTCTTTGATGGCCGCAAGACGGCGCACCTGCTCATCAACCGCACTGCGTTTGTTCTGAATCTCGGAAAGCCGCCGCGCCACAAGGTTTCGGCCTCGAGCGGCCTTGTGTTGCAGCTTGAACATCTTGTCGACGTTTCCGCGCAGGCTGATGGATGAATCCAGAGGAACCTCAATCCGCCGCGGTTTGTCGCCGAAGTAGTCGGTGACGGTTACGGACTCGTAATGCTGTTCCATTTTCATACCGCTTGCCGTCAGCATCTGCGCGGTCTTCTGTTGAGCCTCGGCTTCGGCGTATTTCTGCTGGTCCCGAAGCAACCGTTTCTCGCGATCCGCAAGCTTCCTGCCCGCCGTCCGAAGGTCCCGAAGGACGGGTAACTTCGCCTGCTCGAGCAGGGTCCGGCTTTCAAGTTCATCGTAATAGAACCTGGCGGCTTCCTGCATATTCGCAAACAGCCGCGAACTGTGGCTTCGCTGGAGAGACTCCATCTCGACAGGGCTGAGGATTGCCTTGTTCAGCATTTGCAGATCGTTCTGATCCAGGATGTGACTGAGCGGCAGTTCCGTGTAAAGCCATGCGAGTGTTGAAGCGCTTCGGACGCGTTCGACCAGCGACCGTATTTCTTCGGTGAGACGGTGGCCGCTCTTCTTCTGGCGGTGCAGGATCTCCGCCGCGAATACCGGACCCAGGCCGGCGACACGCGACATCAGCGCCGCGCGTGGATCTTCGCCCGAGGCCAGCGCATCCAATTCGGGGATTTCCTGTTCCATGATCTGATCGAGGCTGAGCTTGTCGCCGGATTTCGGGAAGGAATACTGCTCATATTCGCCCATTCCGTGCTGAGGCGTCAGCGGAACCCATGAAGAAACCAAACGCCGTTCGGCGTCGAGCAGAATCAGGTTTGGCGCGTTCGGTATGAGTTCCACCACGAGCGACATTGTTTCGAGTTCCCTGGATGGAACGACGGTCTTGAACACAAACTCGATAACCCGTTCCGATAGAGGTTTTCGGAAGTCGACGATTTCCGCGGATGTCAGGTGCTTTCGTAAAACCATCAGGAAGTCCAATCCTGGCGCTTCCGTAGGCGGCCTGGTTTCGGATATGTAGATCGCGGGATTCCGCGCTTCCATCAGGACCTTGATGGCTGGAAGTCTTGCGGAGCGAGTCTGGAAAATGAACCCATTGTCCTGCTGCTGAATGACGCGCCGGATGAGCAGGCCCTCCATCATTGGCCGGAGGTTCTCGACAAGCGCGATCAGGGCGAAATTCTCCATGCGAACAGCTTACATCAAGATAATGAACGGCTGCGAATGCAAGCCCGGTGCGCCCGGTCGATCGCTGATTCCTCCGCGTTGTTGTGAAGTAGTTGTCCGAGCCAGGGGATCGAACGGAGGCATCACCTGCACGAGTCCGTAGTTCAACGCGCCATGAAGCAGGCCGTACGCGATGCGAAGGTGACCAAGCCGGCAAGCTGCCTCACGCTTCGACACAGCTTCACCACGCACTTGCTGGAAGCCGGCTACGACATTCGAACCACTCAGGAGCTGCTCGGGCACAGCGACGTTCGGACGACCATGATCTACACGCACGTATTGAATCGAGGACGGCGCGGTGTTCGCAGCCCATTCGACAGCCTGTAGCGTCCTACTTTACCGGGATTTCGGTTGCAGTTCTCGCTGCCTATTATCGCTTGGAGGAATGCGGTGCTGGCACTATCCTGTGTTGCCATAATCACTTCGCTGCGACCCTTTGCCAGGATTCTGGATTTCGGCTTCCCCATCCTAGTTCCAGTACTGCTGAAGGGGACGTAGTCGAATATAATTCCGCAGCGGGCCGCGTCGCGTTTCCCCGGCTCGCAAAAAACGCTCGCCTCGGCGCGGCCGATCGGCAGGCCGTTATGCGTCATTAATAACAGGTTCAGGACGAATAATCAGATGATCTCGCTGCCGTCACTCCTATCTCTGGCGCACTTCATTGGACTGGCGTTGGGCGTCGGTTGCGCCACTGCAAAACTGACGTTGCTCGTCAGGTGTAGGGCCGATCAGGCTTTCGTGCCTGCCTATATCGTGGCTGCCAAGCCTGTCACGCGACTGATCGTACTGGGGCTGGCTCTGCTAACGCTGTCGGGTGTCGGCTGGCTCCTGCTTGGGTACCCGTTCACGCCGCTGCTCGTCGTGAAACTCGCCCTCGTCGGAGCGATATGGGTGCTGGGTCCGATCATCGACATTGTCGTCGAGCCGAAGTTCGAGAAGCTGTCTCCCAGACTCGGCGAGCCAGCTTCGCCCGGGTTCATCCGGATTCAGCAACACTATCTGCGGCTGGAGTTAATCGCAACGGGACTGTTCTATGTAATTGTCGTGATGTGGGTGCTGGTCTAGTCTCGAAAGCGTCCGTTTGCGGCTCATCGCCAGGCCATTAGCCAAGCGGAGCATCCGTGAAGAACCAATACTTCGCTGATATCAACGACCACCGAAAGTACGGCCTGCTGCGCGTCCTGGGTGGGTTTCCGGCCTGTCGATTGGCGTCTGCTGGTTGCTGACAGAGGATGATGAGGGGAACGACGGTCAACTTAGAGCTTACCTATCACAGCTCGCGTGGTGGCTCGACTACGACGCGGAACTGTACGACAGACTTCAGGGCTGGCCCCAGCGAACTGGACCAGGCATAAAACGCCGATGCAGCCGACTGCTGAGAAACGCGGCGGCTGAGTCGCCGGAGTCCTCAGATGTTCCCGGAGAAGCGCAGTGTTTTTTCAGCTACGTAAAGCCACTCTCGCCGATC
The DNA here is from genome assembly GCA_945865815.1 of Candidatus Sulfopaludibacter sp. SbA3. Lineage (GTDB taxonomy): Bacteria > Acidobacteriota > Terriglobia > 20CM-2-55-15 > 20CM-2-55-15 > CAMBFR01. Next base: position 11,942 of record CAMBFR010000043.1, on the reverse strand, counting down.
AAGCGCATCTTGAGGACCTGATCGCGCGCTCGTCACGCACGCTGTGTGCGCCTGACTACACACCCGATCAAATCGAGGCCGCGCTTCGCGGGGCGTTCGGCGTGGACACGCAACTCATTATTGACGGGACGTACTTCGTCGCCGAATCCGGTCGTGAAATCCTGGGCTGCGGTGGTTGGAGCCGTCGCCGAACGCTTTTCGGCAGTGACGCGGGCACGGGCCGGGACGGCACAGAGCTTGATCCCCGGACCGAGCCCGCTAAAATACGCGCATTTTTTGTCGACCCGGCGCACGCCCGCAGAGGGATTGGCCGTGCCTTGCTGGAGCGGTGTGAAGCGGACGCTCGCTCTCACGGATTCTCTCGCGCTGAACTCATGGCCACGCTTCCAGGCGCGCGGCTCTATGGATCAATGGGCTACACGGCGCGAAGTCCGGTTCACTACGAACTGGATCCCGGGTTGACGATCGAGTTTGTGCCAATGCACAAGTCAATTTCCCGCGTGGATTGAACGCGGCCGTAAAGGCCGCGGCTACGAAACTTTCCTGACGTAGGTGCTGGAGACTTTGTCGGCCCAGGTGAGATGTTCGGGATCGATAACGGCCCAGACGAGCCCCAGCATCACGGGGAGAAATGAGATCAAGTATCCAAATCCCCGCATGCATGCGCTTTTCAGATCGAGGGCCGCGCCGTCGCGAGTGACCACTGCGAGTTGCCGCATCTTCATTCCGGGAGTCTGGCTCGCGCTGAGCATGAACAGGAAGAAGTAAATCACCACCAGAAGAAAGTACCCCACGATATAGATTCCGGCTATTCGACGGTCCAGTTCGGCGCCTTCCGGCATTTCCGTCAAAGTCGTGAGCAGGAACAATAGGTATATGGCTGCCACGATCAGGAGATCCGTTGCTCCGGCTGCCAGCCGCGGAAATAGCAGTTCGCGCTGGTACTCCGGAAAACTGAATGGCTGGCTGTGTTCAGCTTCTTCGAAATTAAGTTCGGGCTGGTATTCCTCAAGGGCAATGATGGTCCGCTTCTGCTTACGTTCCATTTCGTGGCGATTCTGGCATACTCACCGGTATGTTGCAACTCGCGCTGTCGCTGCTGCTCGTCATTCCCCAGCAGGGCGAGGTGGTCATCACGTCGGATGGTCCCCAGGAGAGGGACGGAACCGTTTTTCGCGTAACGACAAACGTTGCGATCACCTACCAGGACGTTCGCGTCGAAGCGGATTGGTTGACCTGGAACGAGTCGACCAACGAGATCGAGGCCGGCGACCGGGTTCGGTTCACGCGAGCTAACGAAAGCCTCGATGGATCCGGCCTGAAGATGGATCTGGATACGAAGGCCGGCGTCTTGACAAATGCCCGCGGCCAGCTCGGTTCCGGATTCTTCATTGTCGCCGCGGAGGCCCGCCGCCGCGAGGACGGATTCTACGAACTACTCAATGCTACTGTTACGACTTGCGACGGTCCAAAGCCGGGCTGGACCTTCGGGGCCGCGCGGGCCGTGATCGATCCCCAGAACGGCGTGGTTGCCCGAAATACGGTTTTCCGATTCGAAGGGATTCCAGTCTTTTTTCTGCCTTACATGATTGCGCCGACAACGGACAGGACGCGGTCCACCGGCTTTCTCATTCCTGGTACATCGACATCGACGACAAAGGGCCGGAGCGTTCGGCAGTCCTTCTATTACGCCATCAACCGGAGCGCCGACGCGACGTTTACCGGCGAATATTTCAGCAAGCGCGGCATGTCCGGGTCCGTCGACTTTCGCGCTCGTCCCAGCGCAGCATCCAACATTGTGGTGAACTCGTTTTTCGCCAAGGACCGCCTGGGGCAGGGCGGCCAAAGCGTGCGAATCCTGACCTCGACCGACTTCAGCGCCGGTTACCGTGGCGTGGTCGACATGAATCTGGTGAGTTCATTCATTTTCCGGCAGATCTTCGAGGAGGGATTCAACGTCATTTCTTCGCCGATCCAGCATTCATTGGCCTTCCTCACGAACAATCAACCGCGCGTCAGCTATAACGCCCAGTACAGCCGCACCGGCATTTTCTTTCCGGACCAGCCGTCCGTGGCCCTTCGGCGATTTCCTTCAGTCGATATAGGTCTCGCTCAACGCCGGCTGTCTACGCTGCCTGTGTATTTCAGTCTCGAGAGCGGGTTCACCGGAATCGCCCGTCGCGACTCCGAGATCGCGGCGCCGGCGTTCGTCCAGCGCCTGGACGTCCGGCCCACCCTGGAGATTCCGTTGCTGCGGTCCGACGCCTTCGAATGGTCGCACCAGATCGCCGCCAGGGAGACGGCCTACACGCACAGCCGCAGTGCTCGTGTCGAGCGGGATACGCTGAATCGTCTGTCGTTCGAATACAGAACCCACTTTACCGGGCCACGGACGGAACGCAATTTTGGAACCTGGAGACACGTGGTGGAGCCGACGGTGGAGTACCACTACCTGACGGGCGCCGACCGGTTCAATAACGTTATCGTCGTCGATCAGGTGGACCTCGTTACCAACACGAACGAGTTCGAGTACGGCGTTACCAATCGCTTTCTGACGGGGCACGAAGTATTCAGCTGGCGGATTTCGCAGAAGTATTTCTTCGATCCAACCTTCGGCGGCGCAATCGTGGCGGGCAAGCGAAATGTTTTTGCGCCGGTGCTGGACATTACGGGTTTTGCCTTCGCCGATGGAAGGCGCAGGTTCTCGCCAATCGTTTCGACAATGCGCATTTCCACGAGTCCATCCACCTCGACCGACCTGCTTGTCGACTACGATACGGTTCGCCGGGAGTTCGGCAGCGCTGGAATCATGGGAGGCTTGAATCGAGGGCAGGCCTTTGGAAGCATCGCATATTTCTTCACGCGAAGAAGCCCGGTCCAGACGCCAAACAACCAGTTGCGCGCCGCTATTCACTACGGAAACGAGCAGAAGCCCGGCTTCAGCGGGGCCTTCAGCCTGAATTACGATGTCGGACGAAGGCTATTCCAGAATTCCATCGCCCAGGTTGGCTATAATACCGACTGCTATGGCCTCAACTTCGAGTTCATGCAATTCGATCTCGGCGCACGCAAGGAAAGCCGGATCCGGTTCTCGTTCACACTGAAAAACATAGGCTCGTACGGAACACTCCGGCAGCAAGAGAGACTTTTCTGATGGCATTTCCGACCAATCGCATGCGCCGCCTCCGGCGGAATCAAAGACTTCGCAATCTGGTTCGCGAGACCAGGCTCTCGCCCGAATGCATGATCTACCCCATCTTCGTGTGCCCGGGCGGCAACGTGAAAAGGGAAGTCAGTTCCATGCCCGGACAGTTCAACCTGTCCATCGACAATGCCGTCAATGTGGCGCGAGAGGCCGAGCAGGCCGGCATCGCCGGAATCCTCCTGTTCGGGATTCCCGAAGAGAAGGATGAACTCGGCTCGGACGCATTCAACGAAGACGGGATAATCCAGAAGGCGCTTCGCGCCATCCGCGAAAACGTCCGCGACCTGCTGCTGGTTACGGATATCTGCCTCTGCGAATACACATCGCATGGACACTGCGGCGTCATTCGCCACGGAGATGTTGAGAACGATCCCACGCTGAAGCTGCTGGCCGACAGCGCGGTCAGCCATGTGCGTGCGGGCGCGGACATAGTGGCTCCCTCCGACATGATGGACGGCCGCGTCGCCGCCATTCGCCGCGCCCTGGATGACGATGGGTTTTCCGGAACGCCGATCATGTCGTATGCCGCGAAGTATGCGTCCGGGTTTTACGGCCCATTTCGGGAGGCCGCGGGATCGACGCCGAAGTTCGGCGATCGCCGTACTTACCAGATGGATCCGCCGAATGCGCGCGAGGCGCTGCGCGAAATTGCGCTGGATATCGAGGAAGGCGCGGACATCGTCATGGTCAAACCGGCGCTCGCCTACCTCGACGTCATCTCGCAGGCGCGCGAACGATTTGACGTGCCGCTTGCCGCCTACCAGGTCAGCGGCGAGTATTCGATGATCGAGGCCGCAGCCCGGGCCGGCTGGATCGAACGCGAACGCATCATTCTTGAAACCACAACCGCGATAAAACGCGCCGGCGCGGATATCTTGATAACGTATTACGCCCTGGAACTGGCGAAGACACTATAGCGCCCACAGGTTGGTCTCATATCCGATGAATCGCTCTGAAGAACTTTTCAATCGCGCACAACAGTTGATTCCCGGTGGAGTGAATTCTCCCGTCCGCGCATTTCGCGCTGTCGGCGGCAAGCCGCTTTTCATCGCCCGCGGAAACGGTTCGCGCATCACCGACGTTGATGGGAAGGAATACATCGACTACGTCGGTTCATGGGGTCCTCTGATATTCGGCCATCGTCCGCCGGAAGTCTTGAAGGCGTTGACGGATGCCCTGGAGATCGGCACTTCTTTCGGGGCCCCAACCGAGCGGGAAGTCGAGCTCGCCACGCTGATCACGAAATTCTTCCCGTCGGTGGAAAAAGTTCGCCTGGTAAGTTCCGGCACCGAAGCCACGATGAGCGCCATCCGCCTGGCGCGCGGTTACACGGGCCGCGATCGCATCGTGAAGTTCGATGGCTGCTATCACGGTCATGGCGATAGTCTGCTCGTCAAGGCAGGTTCGGGTGTCGCGACCCTGGGATTGCCGGATAGTCCGGGTGTTCCAAAGGCGCTCGCGGAACTGACAACCGTGTTGCCTTTCAACGATGCTGAGGCCGCGGCTGCCGAGTTCAAACATAGCGGCGATCAAATCGCCTGTGTCATCGTGGAGCCGGTTGCGGGGAACATGGGGTGTGTAACTCCGAACCCCGGGTATCTGGAAGTTCTTCGCGATCTCACGGCGCGCCACCGGGCGCTGCTCATCTTCGACGAAGTGATGACGGGTTTCAGAGTCGCCGCCGGAGGCGCACAGCAACGATACGGCATTCAGCCGGACCTCACGACGCTCGGAAAGATCATTGGCGGCGGCCTGCCGGTGGGCGCATACGGCGGCAGAGCCGAGATCATGAATCAGATTGCTCCGGCAGGTCCCATCTATCAGGCGGGTACGCTTTCGGGAAACCCCCTTGCGGTCTCGGCCGGATTGGCGACGCTGCGGCGGATCGAAAAAGAGAACCCGTACGAGAAACTGGATGCCCTCGGCCGGCGCCTGGAGCAGGGCCTCATGAGCGCCGTTCGGGAAGCCGGTGTGCCGGCGCGCCTGAATCGCCTGGGTTCCATGTTTACGCTATTCTTTACGGACGAACCGGTAACCGATTTCGCGTCTGCCAAAACTTCGGATACCGGGCGATTCAATCGATTCTTTCACTCGATGCTCGATCAAGGCATTTATCTTCCGCCGTCTCAATTCGAGGCCGCGTTTATTTCGGCCGTCCATAACGAGGCCGATATCGACGAAACCATCGAGGCGGCTCGCAGAGGTTTACTCGCATGAGTTCAGTACCCGCTCCATACGGATCCTGGAAGTCTCCTATTACGAGTTCGCTGCTGATTTCCGCGGGCGTGTCGTTTGCGGAGGTCGTGTTTTGCGAGGGAAGAGTTTTCTGGCTTGAAGGGCGCCCTGCGGAGTCCGGGCGTGTGGCTGTGGTTTGCGCCGAGCCTGATGGTTCCGTTTGGGAGATCCCGCGGAACAAGAACGCGCGTACGCGCGCTCAGGAGTACGGCGGCGGCGCGTACGTTGTTTACGGGGGCGGTCTCTTCTTTTCAAACTTTTCGGACCAGCGCATGTATCGGCACGACGGATCGTCATTTCCGCCTCCGATCACTCCGGAAGCCGACCCGCCCGGCAGCGTCAGGTTCGCCGATGGCCGGGTAACGCCCGACGGCAGGACGATCATCTGTGTGCGCGAGCGGCACGAGCCCGGCGGGGAAGTGATCACCGAGATTGTTGCCGTGCCGGCCAACGGGTCTGGGTCACCTGAAGTTATCGCGACCGGAGCGGACTTCTACTCATCTCCGCGGATCAGCCCGGACGGCAAGCTGGCATGGCTGCAGTGGAACCATCCGCAGATGCCATGGGACGGGACCGAGTTGTGGGTGGATCACAAACGCGTGGCTGGAGGGAACTCCGAGTCCATCTTCCAGCCGGAGTGGAGTCCGGGCGGGACGCTTCACTTCGTTTCGGATCGCACCGGCTGGTGGAATATTTACGCGTTGATTGACGGCGCCGCCACTCCGCTGGCGCCCGCGGATGCGGAGTTCGGCCAGCCTCAGTGGGTATTCGGAATGTCCCGTTACGCTTTTCTGTCGGGCGGCCGCGTTGCCTGTGTCTACAGCAGGAAGGGACTCGACTACCTCGGCATCATTTATCCCGGCGGAAAGGAAATCGAGACGCTTGTGGTTCCATACAGCACATTTGGAAGCATTCGATCCGACGGCGGGAACAAACTGTTCTTCATTGCCGCGTCCCCTTCAAGGGCCGCGGAAGTGGCGGCGATGGATGTGAGCACAAAAGAGATTCGGGTGCTGCGGCGCAGCATGGACGTGGATGTCGATACAGGCTATATCTCGTCTCCCGAGCCGATCGAATTTCCAACGTCGAATGGGCTGACAGCCTTTGCGCTGTACTACGCTCCGAAGAACAAGGATTTCATGGGCGCGGCCGGCGAGCGTCCGCCGCTGCTTGTGCTCAGTCACGGCGGTCCGACTGGCGCCACCACTTCGGCTCTCAAGCTGGCAATCCAGTATTGGACCAGCCGCGGCTTTGCGGTGGTCGACGTGAATTACGGCGGCAGTTCGGGATATGGCCGCGCTTATCGCCAGAGGTTGAATGGCGCCTGGGGAATCGTCGACATGGAAGATTGCATCAATGCCGCGCGCTTTCTCGAGAAACGCGGCGATGTCGACGGAAAGCGCATGGCGATTCGAGGAGGAAGCGCCGGTGGATACACAACCCTGTGCGCGCTCGTCTTCAGCAATGTTTTCGCGGCCGGCGCAAGTCATTATGGTGTGGCCGACCTGGCGGCGCTTGCGAAAGACACGCACAAGTTCGAGTCCCGGTATCTGGACAATCTCATCGGTCCCTATCCGGAAGCGGCGGAGTTGTACGAGAAGCGTTCACCGATCAACTACGCCGAACGGCTCTCCTGTCCCCTGATCATTTTTCAGGGCCTGGAGGACAAAGTCGTTCCACCTTCGCAGGCTGAAATCATGATTCGCGCGCTCCGCGCCAAGCGGCTACCTTTCGCTTACGTCTCTTTTCCGACGGAGGGGCACGGCTTCCGCGAGGCGGCAAATATCCAGCGCGCAGCCGAAGCGGAATTGTATTTTTATGGTCGTGTGTTTGGGTTCAAGTCCGCTGACGAGATCCTGCCGGTGGAGATAGAAAATCTGCAGCCCTGAACTATTGCAGGCGCCGCACGAACTCGATCGCCTCGAGCATTTCGGTCCTTCCAAGGTCTCGGTTCAGCGTGCGGTGAGGTTCCGTCCTGGCGATATCCTCGATCAACTGGTCGGCGGTCTTGTTCTCAAAATCGGTATTGCGAAGATCAGGGATCCTCATCCTGAATCCCTCGGCCGTCTGTCCACTCCCGTTCCTTGCATGACACGACGCGCAGTTGTCGAAATACACCTCGCCTTCAGTGGCTCGCAGCTGTACTGTGCGCGGCGGGACAGTCGAAGCAACATCGATAAGCATTCCAATCGCGAAGATCGACACCGCTGTAACCGAGGCCACGATCAGCAAGAAGGCAGAGGTTCTCATAAACCCTCCATCCTTGATGGCGCACGTAGGCAGCCAAACGTGTGCATGCTAAGGCTTGAAGCGAGTGCGTATTACAGATGAGGGGCCGCCGGGAGTCTCGGTCCCTGCGCGGTTGCAGGGCCGTTATTCTGTCGAAATGACAAGTTATCAGGCTTGCTTCGGTAGCATCATCTGTTCCAGGACAGCGCGGCCAAGCAGGCCGTAGGGGTTGCCAAGCGTCTCTTGAATTTCGAAGTGGTTATAACCTTCGCCGATAAGGAACGTCACCGGTTTCCCCGCTGCTTTCACCGCGGCGGCAAAATCGCGGTTCTGGCGTTGAAACTCGGGAGTCTCGAGTGTCCCGTGAGCGACAATCACCGGCGCCACGAGCTTGTCCAGATGGCGCTGGGGGCTCAACGCCTCCACGACCTCACTGGTGAATTTTACGTAGTTGCTTCTCCCCGACAGGGTCACGGGATAGAGATCGTATAAACCACTGCAGCACAGCCCGCCTTTTACAGTGTCCGCTGGCAGGCCGAAATCCTTCCGCCAGTCCGTCGTGAGCGCTACCGCGGCGAGGTGCGCGCCTGAAGAAGTACCGGACACATAAAGCCGATTCGGATCGCCCCCAAAACTCGCGGCATTCCTGTGCACCCAGGCGATGGCGCGTCGAACTTGCTCAGCCATCGTCATGAGGTTGCCGTTGGTCTCAAGGACGTTGTTGAAATCGAGGGCAATGAAATGCGCCCCGGCATCGACGAACGTTTCCGACTTGTAGGCTACCGAGGCGGCGCTCCCACCACGCCAGGCGCCGCCGTGAATGAACACGTTGATAGGCGCGTTTGGCTGTTTTGTCGTATAGAGATCGAGCTTCTCGATTTCGGTGGGACCATAGGCCAGCCGGCGAGGCGGGCCCAGCCGCGCAATGGCCGCGGCGCTTTTTTGCGCGTTTCGCCTGGCGATCTCCGCCTGGTTGGGCGCCCATGGCGCCTGGTCGTAAGCAGCGTCGATCTCTTCCTTGTCGTAGTCCAGAAAGACAAGCGGGCCCTTCGGCTTTGGCACTACTCCCGGCGGCATGTGAGTCTGCATCTGCCGGGCCGGCAGCGTTCCGACCGCTGTTGCCGCCACTGTTGCCAGGAAACCGCCGAGTACCGCCCGGCGGCTTACCAAGGTGTTGCCAGTTGGCTCTGTTGGCCCTGTTGGCTGGATGTGGCGCAAAGTTTCCTCCTCCCATGTGCCGGTATTGGCAGCTTGTTATTGTCCGTCCGCCGCAATCGGGGGGCGCTTCCTGCCAAACCCCGTGGCTTGCTCCAAGGCATGAGCAAGCCGGAGCACCGCCAGATCGTCTCGATAACGGCCGACAATCTGAATGCCGACCGGCAAGCCCTCCGGGGTAAAACCGGCTGGCACGGAGATGGCCGGGCGATAGGTCGCTGTGATCCAGTACGCGGATTTCATCCACGCTACATAGTGGTCCATCTTTACGCCGTTGATTGTCCTGGGCCAGTCCAGGGTTGCATCGAAGGGAGGCACCTGATTCACGGCACAGAGTATGAACTCATACTTCTCCTGGAACCGGCGCACACGGTCCAGTAACTGACCATGCCGAATCATCGCCTGAGCCACGTCGGCGCTTGTCAGCGCGAGTCCTGATTCAACCTCTGCGATCGCTTCAGGCTTCATCTGATTGCGATACCGGGCCATCAGTGGGCCGTACACCGCGGCGCTTCGAAAAGCGCGAATCGTAAGGAAGATCGAGTCCGCTCCGCCGAGATCCGGGTCCGCGTCCTCGACCACGCATCCCAGTGTCTCAAACGTCTTGCGTTGCCCGTCGAGCACCGCGCGCACCTGCGGGTCGAGAGGGAGCCCTCCGAGATCCGGACACCACGCGACGTGCGTCCCTCTGAAACTGTGCTCCAGGCTCCCACGAAAGATCGTTGGATCGGAGGGATAGCAGCCAGGGTCACGCGGATCGGCGCCGGCCATCACGCTCAGAAGAAATGCCGTGTCGCTCACTGTTCGAGCCATCGGGCCGTTAACGGCAAAACCGAGGAGCGGAAATGGGCTCGGGGCCGTGGGAACCAGTCCGACGCTCGGACGCATGCCAACGACATTGTTGAAGTTCCCTGGATTCCTGAGAGAACCGCCCATGTCGGTACCGTCCGCAATCGGCAACATGCCTGTGGCAAGCGCGGCTCCTGCGCCGCCGCTGGAGCCGCCGGCGCTCTTGGTCAAGTCGTAGGGGTTGAAGGTCGTTCCATAGACCTTGTTATAGGTATGCGAACCCATGCCGAATTCGGGCACGTTTGTCTTCCCGATGGCAATTGCGCCCGCTTTCCGCAATCGCTCGACCAGAACCGAGTCCTGTTCAGGCATGGCGTCCTTATAGATCAGCGAGCCGCGCGTGAACGGGAAACCGACGGCCGGCTGTAGATCCTTGAACGCGATCGGGAGTCCGTGCAACGGTGGAAGGGGCTCTCCTTTTGCGGTTTGTTGATCGGCCGCATCGGCCAGTGCAAGGCACTTCTCATCTTCCAGCCGGGCGACGATCGCATTGATCTTCGGGTTGAGTCGATTGATGCGATCCAGATGAGCGGCCATCACTTCGCGCGCCGACACTTTGCGCGTTTGAATCAGGGCAGCCAGGTCTTTCGCGTCCATGTAGCAGAGGTCGCCGGGATTCGCCGGCCGTGCCTGCGCATCTTCCGGGGAAGGCTGTTGTGTGCCGCTGCAACTCGCGAGCGTACCGATTAATCCACCTGCACTCGCGAGTTTCAGGAAATCGCGGCGATCATACCTGGAGTTTTCCATTTTCCTCCTCGACTGGAATATCCGCTGACTCATTTGGACTGGATGGGTCGGCATTCTACATCAGGCAGGTGGTTCCGCTTCATAGGAATAGACTGATGACGGCTCCTCCCCTGTTCCTGCTTGCCCCCGTCCCGGCTTTGTCGGTGATCATCCGTGCGAAACTCTGTGCGGGATTGAAAAAGGCAGGTTTGATCGGCGGATGACGTCTCGACGCTTCACTTCGAAACGATGACGAACGCCTCACGAATTACTCTGCGAGCTTTTCGATGTCTTTAAAGGCGTCGCTGTTCATGCCGTGCCGGGGTTCCCTTCGTTCATGTCATCGGTGTTGCGAGGATGCACGGCACTCACTTTCGGTTTGGCTTGCCGGCGCGCCATGAGTGTCCCCGGGAGGCCTAACGACTCTGGCGCTCAGACGCGAGCGGCGCGCTTTTCAGCGGCCCGCTCCAGTTGCTTGTTATGCCTTTTTGTGGGCCTCGAGTCCTTCAATCAGCCGCACTTGTTCCCGAACGATGCGATTAACAACGTCCCGAATGTTCCGGCCCGTTCGATTTGCGAGATCCTCAACCTCGTCCTGCACCGTCGCGTCTAGGTAGATCGGAAGACGAAGAGCGGCTCCCTTTCTGTAAAACTTTCCGCGCTCCGCCTTTGAGAAATCGTATTCTTTCTTCATGGTTTTCGTTTCTCGTATTCCTTGGTTTCGTGTCGAGTTGTCTTCCGCGCCGAGAAGATGCGGATAGTTGCGCGGTCTTCCGTAACCTGCCTGTACGTGTGGCAAACGACCAAGAGGCGAGTCGACTTGTCTAGGCCGAGGCTCACCCACCGTTCCTCTTCATCCCCGTGCTCGTCGTCAAGCTGGGACAATAACCTAGCGTCGAGGAAGACTGTAGCCGCCTGCTCGAACGTTACGCCATGTTCTTTCGCGTTTCTCTCAGCTTTGACAGGGTCCCACTCGAATTGATACTCGAACTGGTTTGCCACCGCGCCATTGTCTCATGGAGCTTTGAGCAGCAGGCAGAGGCATAACGGTTACACGATCAGCGGCAAGCGGCGCGAGACCGACCCTTCGCGTTGCTGAAGCCGATGCGCGCCGATTGTCCGCTGCATCGTGGTGTTAGCCCGTTTCGGTGCGCGCAATCAGTCGTTCGTATTCTTTGTGCGAGCCGATCCAAAACCAAACGATCTCGTCTCCGTGGAGCACGCCCGCCACCCGATAGTTCCGATTGATCCGAGCCGAATAGACTGGTGGCTTGTCGCGAACTCGTTTGAACCGAAGTCCCGGATGTTGCGGATTCGATCGAAACATCCGATACGCATCGCGAGCCTGCTTTTGGACCGAAGCTGGAAGATCCCGAAACGCCTGCCTGAATCGGGCAGTCGTATGGGACTTCACAGAGCTTCAGGATCGAGTGGCCGCGTTTTGCCTCTACGGTGTTCATCCAGGGCTTCCTCGGCAAGTTTG
>CAMBFR010000042.1 GCA_945865815.1 Candidatus Sulfopaludibacter sp. SbA3 | reverse complement strand
CCACCGCGCATTGACAGCCTCTTCGGGCGCTTGTAGATTAAACAGTTTGCGTTTGCAGTATTTACCCTGTGAGGGACCATGAAAATACACGAGTACCAGGCGAAGCAGATTCTCGCGCGATACGGCGTCCGGATACCGCGGGGCGAAGTCGCCTACACCAAGGAAGAGGCGCGCGAGATCGCCCACAAGCTCGGAGGTTTGGTTGTCGTTAAGGCCCAGATTCACGCCGGCGGCCGCGGAAAGGGCGGAGGCGTCAAACTCGCGAAGACGCCTGACGAGGCCGAAAAAATTACCGGACAGATGTTGGGCATGAATCTTGTCACGCCACAGACGGGTCCGGAAGGGCGCAAGGTTCAGAAAGTCCTGATTGAAGAAGGCCTCAACATTAAGAAAGAACTCTATCTTGGCATCGTGATCGATCGCCAGACGGGCATGCCGGTGTTCATGGCTTCGGCTTCCGGAGGCATGGACATCGAGGAAGTGGCAGCGAAGAATCCCGAACTCATCCTTAAGGAATTCGTACAGCCGGGTCTGGGCCTGCAGCCCTTTCAGGCGCGCAAGCTGGCATTCGGTCTTGGTATCGCCCCGGAATTAATCAATGATGCGGCGCAGTTCATGGTCGCCTTGTACAAGGCATTTGAAGACACGGACGCATCACTGGCCGAAATCAATCCCTTTCTGATAACGGGCGACAGCAAAGTGTATGCGCTCGACGCCAAGATGACTTTTGACGACAACGCGCTTTATCGCCACCAGGACTTGAAAGAGCTTCGCGATCTCAACGAGGAAGACCCGCTTGAAGTCGAGGCCAGCAAGTTCGGCCTGAATTACATCAAGCTCGATGGAAGCGTCGCCTGCATGGTCAACGGAGCGGGCCTGGCCATGGCCACGATGGACATCATCAAGCTGGCCGGGGGCAGCCCTGCGAATTTTCTCGATGTGGGAGGCGGCGCATCCGCCGAGCAGGTGAAGAACGCGTTCCGCATTCTGCTTTCCGATCAGCACGTGCGGGCGGTGCTGATCAACATTTTCGGCGGAATCATGAGATGCGATATTGTGGCGTCGGGCGTGGTCGAGGCGGCCAAGTCCATGGGCATCAAAGTTCCGGTGGTTGTCCGTCTCGAAGGCACGAACGTGGAGCAGGGCCAGGATATTCTTCGGACGTCCGGACTCAATTTTATAGTCGCCGATGGCATGAAGGACGCCGCTGAGAAAGTTGTCGCGGCTGCCGGAGCCGGTAATTAGAGGATTTATAAATGAGCGTACTTGTCGATAAAAACACCCGTTTGATCGTGCAGGGAATTACGGGCCGCGAAGGGACATTTCATGCCTTGCAGGCGGTGAAATACGGCACGAACGTCGTCGGGGGCGTGACGCCGGGGAAAGGCGGCACGAAACATGAAGGGATGGACGTTTTCAACAGCGTTGACGAGGCGCGGCGCAAGACAGGCGCAAATGCGTCCGTGATCTTCGTTCCGCCGCCGTTTGCCGCCGACGCGATCATGGAGTCGGCCGATGCCGGAATTGAACTCGTCGTCTGCATTACGGAAGGAATTCCCACATTCGACATGATCCGGACGGCGACATTCCTTAAAGGCAAGTCGACGCGCCTGATCGGACCGAACTGTCCGGGTCTGATTTCGCCCGGGAAATGCAAAATTGGAATCATGCCCGGACATATTCACCTCGAAGGGCCTGTCGGCGTGGTTTCCCGAAGCGGAACGTTGACCTACGAAGCTGTCGGACAGCTCACGCGCCGTCAGATCGGCCAGTCGACGTGTATTGGGATCGGCGGCGACCCGATCATTGGAACGAACTTCATTGATGCCATCCGGCTTTTCAATGATGACGCCGAAACCCGGGCGATCGTCATGATCGGCGAGATCGGCGGCACGGCGGAAGAAGAAGCAGCCGCCTACATCAAGAAGAATGTGAAGAAGCCCGTCGTCGGATTCATTTGCGGTCAGACGGCGCCTCCGGGCCGCCGCATGGGCCATGCGGGCGCGATTGTTGCGGGCGGGCAGGGAACCGCGAAGGAAAAAATGGCGGCCATGGAAGCTGCCGGGATCAAAGTTGTTAAGAGTCCAGCGGATATCGGTGACGCGATTAAGAGTGTGCTGAGGTAAACACCATGCAGACTACATTTACGATCTTAAAGCCGGACAGCATCAAGGACGGAAACGCAGGCGCCATCATCTCCCGTCTCGAGAAGGAAGGTTTCCGAATTCTCGGAATGAAGATGGTGCAACTGACAAAGCCGCAAGCGGAAGGGTTCTATGCCGTTCACAAGGACCGTCCGTTCTTCAGCAGCCTGATCGCGTTCATGACCGAGGGGCCCGTGATCATGATGGTTCTTGAAGGCGATGCCGCAATCGACAAGCTGCGGAAACTCATGGGCTCGACCGATCCGGCGAAAGCCGACGCCGGAACGATTCGAAAACAGTTTGCGGCCAATATCGAGCGGAACGCGATGCATGGATCCGACAGCCAGGATACGGCGGCCTTCGAGATTTCCTATTTCTTCAGTCAGTTGGAGATGGTTTAGGGCCTGGTATTTGGCATGGAGCAATTCGGCAGATTGCTCATCATCACCGGCGTCGTGATTGCGCTTCTGGGTGTCATATTGATGCTTGGTCCACGCCTGCCGTTTCGCCTCGGCCGGCTGCCTTTGGATTTTTCCTACGAGCGCGAGAACGTCCGGTTCTACTTCCCCCTCGGCACATCGATTCTGATCAGCCTGATACTTTCGCTGATTCTCGCGGTGTTGAATCGCAGGTAGGTATACTTGAAATCATTCATGACTTACGGAGGAATTAATGGACGGGAAAATTAAGGAAATACTCGGCGCCGATGCCGACGCTCTGCTGGGCCACCAATGTTCGACCATTCCGAAGGAAAGCCTCCATTTGCCGGGACCGGATTTCATCGACCGGGTCCATCTCGCATCGGACCGCCCGCCGCGCGTGCTGGTCAGCCTGCAGCAGCTTTTCAAAGCCGGACGATTGTCGGGAACCGGGTATGTTTCGATCCTGCCTGTGGATCAGGGGATCGAGCATTCGGCCGGCGCGTCGTTTGCCCCGAATCCGATTTATTTCGATCCGGAAAACATCGTCAAACTGGCGATCGAAGGCGGCTGCAATGCGGTCGCGTCAACACTCGGCGTCCTGGGTTCGGTTGCGCGCAAGTACGCGCACAAGATCCCGTTCCTGATGAAGTTCAACCATAACGAATTCCTGTCGTATCCGAACTCGTACGACCAGATCATGTTCGCCAACATCAAGCAGGCTTTTGACATGGGCGCCTCCGGCGTCGGCGCCACGATCTATTTCGGATCCGAGGAATCGAAGCGGCAGATCCAGGAAGTCACCGAGATGTTCAATCAGGCGCACGATCTCGGCATGTATACGGTCCTGTGGTGCTATCTCCGCAACCCCGCGTTCAAGACAAAGGAAGCGGACTATCACGTTGCAGCCGACCTGACTGGACAGGCAAACCACCTCGGTGTCACGATCGAAGCCGACATCATCAAACAGAAACTGCCGGAGAACAACGGCGGATACAATGCGGTGAACTTCGGAAAGACTCACAAGAAGGTTTACAGCGATCTGACCAGCGACAACCCGATCTGTCTGACCCGTTACCAGGTCGCCAATTGCTACATGGGCCGCGCCGGCCTGATTAATTCCGGCGGCGCGTCTGCCGGCGAAAGCGACCTGAAGGAAGCCGTGAAGACCGCGGTGATCAATAAACGCGCCGGCGGCATGGGCCTGATCTCCGGCCGCAAAGCCTTCCAGCGCCCGATAAAAGAAGGCATCGGCCTGCTGAACGCGATCCAGGATGTGTACCTGTCGAAGGATGTAACCGTCGCGTAACCCTCTTCCCCTCGTTTTACGGACGCGGGCTTTGGCGCCCGCGTCCGGTCCCCGGATCTAATTTGCATTTCCGCCGCCCGTCCATCCTGCTTTCAGCTTTGACCGCTCGACCTCCTTGCCGCGGAGATAGACGCTGGAGATGTTTCTCGTATTCGTGATGTCGTTCAGGGGATTTGCGTTGAGTACGACAAAGTCGGCGCTCTTGCCGGCGGTTACCATACCGAGATCATCGAGCCCGAGAATTTCAGCGGAAGTCCGGGTGGCTGCGACGAGGACCTGAGCCGGTGTCATGCCGGCGGCAACCATGTTTTCCAATTCCGTGTGCATCGTCCAGCCGATGAACTGATCTCCGGTTTGTCCGCCGCCGTCAGTTCCGACGCCGATCCTGACGCCCGCAGCATTGAGTCTGACGATTCCGCGGGCCAGCCGATCCCAGGCCTGGCGGCCTTCGGCAAGCGCTGCCGGCGCCGTGCCTGCAAGCCGGTCCTGTAAACGCTTGATCTGTTCGGGCAAGACAGTCTCTGCGACGAGGGGGTGCGGCGGATTGAGCCACGGTGCATAGATCGTTCGCCGGGGTCCTCCCAGCGCCAGCAAGACTGCCGTATCAGGGTGCTGCTTGAACAGGTCGACGAGTTCGTCATCGACGTCGCCCATCATGTGCGCGAATACGTCGACCCCGGCGCGCAGCAGATCTTTCGCGTCCGCCAAACCCGTAGCGTGGACGGCTACGCGAAGGTTCTGTTTGTGCGCCTCGTCGATGATTGCCCGATACAGATTGGGTGTCAGCTTCTGGATGGTCCCCCCGCGATCATCCACCCAGGTCTTAATAATCTTTACCTTTCGCGCAGCAAGTTCCTGGACCGAGGCGCGCGCTCCCTCCTCAGTCGTCACTACGAACGCAGCCTGGCGCATGTTATTGGGGCTGATTTCGTCGATTGGCGCCAGACCTCGACCGGCCGTAAGGAACCGCGCCGCGCCGGCGTGCTTCCCAGCCAGCAGTTCGTCACGGAGTTGGAACGGCAGCTCTCCGAAGTCGGTGCCCATCGCCTGGCTGGCGGCGACTCCGAAGTATGCGAGCCGGTACATGTGGTCAAGAATGTTCTCACGCGTGTAGTTCTGCGGTCCGCTGCTCACGTTCTTCATGTACCCGATGTGCGAATGTGCGTCGATCAGCGCCGGGAGCACGGTTTTGCCGGTCAGATCTACGCGAGCCGCGCCCGGGAGTGGTTCAAGCTCGCCCTTCCGGCCGACTCGCGTGAACCGGTCGTTCTCGACGATGAAGGCGGAATTCTCAAGCGGCGGACTGCCGTCACCGGTAATCAGCGTGGCGCCCTCGAATATCGTTACCTGCGCGGATGCCGCCGGAGTCTGGACTTCGGGAGCCGAACAGGCGGTAGCGAAAAGCAGGCAACCGGCAATCACCAGCGCGGACCTATTCATAGGGCCTCCTCGCCGCCGATTCTATCGCGAAAAGAGTTTTTGCTAATTCGATAGTGATGGTCGTACTCTTCATGCCGGATTCATCCTAAATCTTGTTCTGTTACTCTTTCGCGATCACTCTGCCGCTGCCAGTGACGCGCAGGAATCCATCTGAATACCGGAGGTGCTCTCCCATGACATGGAATCGAGCGATTGCCGCGCTCGTTTTGGCGCTTGCTGCCGTTCCCTGGCTGACGGCCCAGGATCTTCCTGAGAAGAACCCGTTTGAAGGGGACCCGGTTGCCATACAGGCCGGCATGGGTGGATTCCGGCAGAGATGCGCAGACTGTCACGGAACGGATGCTCATGGTGTTCGTGGTCCCGACATCACGCAGATCTGGGCATCGGGCCGCACGGACGCCGGTTTATTTCGAACCATCCGAACTGGTATTCCCGAAACCGAAATGCCGGCGTTTATTGCGCCGCGCACTTCCGACCGCGAAATCTGGCAGATGCTGGCGTATCTGCGCACTCTTGCCGCGCCCGCTCCGACGGATCCACCTCGAGGCAATGCAGAGAATGGCGAGCGCATCTTCCGCGCCAGCTGTATCGGATGTCACCGCGTCGGCGGTGTTGGAGGACGCCTGGGGCCCAACCTCTCGCGCATCGGCGCGTCAAGGTCGGTTGAGGCGATGAAAATCCGGATTCGGCGTGGCGCCGAGGATTTTCGGCCGGGCTTTGCTCCTGTCACGATCACGCCCGCATCGGGCCCGCCCATCCAGGGCGTCAAGAAAAACGAGGATCTCTTCTCCGTTCAAATCATGGACACTCGAGAACGGATCCAGGGATATGAGAAGGATAAGGTGAAATCCGTTGTGGATGTAACCAGGTCCGCAATGCCGCTTTTCGGTCCGGATCGTCTCAGCGAAAGCGATCTCGACGATGTTGTCCGCTATTTGCAGACGCTCCGCGGTTTTGATCCCGCGGTACGCCAATAGGAGGTTTCATGCGCGCTTTTGCTCGACTCGCCGCTTTCGCATCGCTCATGTGCATCGGGGCCGCCCTTCTTGTGGCGCAGCAGTTGCCATCTCTGGTAACCCCGGAGGAAATACTCGGCGGACTGCCTGCCGATGGCTCGCGATGGCTGACTTTTGGAGGGGATTACTCCAATCGGCGCTACAGTCCGCTGACGCAAATCACGCCGGACAACGTCAGCAAGCTCGCACCGCAGTGGACATTTCAGACGGGCGTGCTGGGCAACTTCGAAACGACTTCTCTCTTTCGAGACAACGTCCTGTACGTCACCGGACCGCAAAATGTGGCATGGGCGATAGATGCGCGAACGGGGCGGCAGATATGGCGCTACCGCCGGGAATTGCCGTCAAACCTGACCGCCTGCTGCGGGCTCGTCAACCGCGGTTTCGCCATGCTCGGTGACAAACTCTACATGGCGACACTCGACGCGCACCTGATTGCGCTCGATGCGAAAACCGGTTCCGTGATGTGGGACGCGACGCTCGGCGATTACAAGGTCGGTTACTCGTCCACGATTGCGCCGCTTGCGGTCAAAGACAAGGTAATCGTTGGAGTAGCAGGGGGCGAGTATGGCATCCGGGGATACATCGAGGCGTTCGATGCGCAGACAGGTAATCGGGCCTGGCGCTTTTACACTATCCCGGGACCCGGTGAACCCGGAAACGACACCTGGGCCGGCGATTCGTGGAAGATCGGCGGCGCCAGCGTCTGGGTCACGGGCGCGTATGATCCGCAACAGAATCTCCTGATGTATGGCATCGGCAATCCGGGGCCTGACTACTACAGCGAAAGCCGCAAGGGAGACAACCTCTACAGCAACTCGCTGGTTGCGCTCGACGCCGATACGGGGGAACTCCGCTGGCACTACCAGTTCACACCCGGGGACGTGCACGACTGGGATGCCACAGAAGTGCCGATTCTTGCAGACCTGATCATCGGAGGACAGCCACGTAAAGTGGTGATGTTTGCCAATCGTAACGGCTTTTATTACACGCTTGATCGAACAACCGGCAAGCCGATCGTCGCCAAACCCTTTGTGAAAACGACGTGGGCTACAGAAATTGGCGCCGATGGCAGACCCGTGCTTCTGCCCGGGAATATTCCGACTGAGGAGGGCTCCGTAACCTGCCCTGACCTCACTGGCGGCACCAATTTCTGGCAGCCTTCATTTGATCCCGCTACACAAAACTTCTTCGTGAACGCGCGCGAAGTCTGCATGACCTACTATTCCTGGAAACCCGAATACGAGCCGGGCCAGCGCTACACCGGAGGCGCAGGGCAGCGTCTCCAGTCCGAACCCGCCTTCGGGGCTTTGCGTGCCATCGACCCGGCAACAGGCGAACGGAAATGGGAATTCAAGTACATCACACCATCGACCGCCGGACTGATGACGACCGCCGCGGGCCTGATCTTCAGCGGAGACGCTGAAGGCAACCTGCTGGCACTCAACTCCCGCACAGGTCAACTCCTGTGGCACTATCAGATGGGCGCAACCATGCATGGCACTTCACCAGTCACCTATATGGTCGACGGCAGGCAATACCTCCTCGTACCTGCAGGCGCCACACTGACCGCCTGGGCGCTACCTCAATAGAGCTTCGTAATTCCATCAGCCCTCATCCGGCCCTTCGGGCCACCTTCTCCCGGAGGGAGAAGGACACATTCCGCGGGGCTGTCCCTCTCCCACCCGGAGAGGGTGCCGCGAAGCGGCGGGTGAGGGCCTTTGAGCTGAGACCTGCCCAGTGGTCTAATAGTGCCTTCGCAAACCGAAGAATGCGCCGCTATATCAAATATGTGCTGATCGGAATCGTCGCCCTGGTCGTCCTGGGAGCCGCCGGCGTCTGGATCTTTATCACCAGTGGTCTTCCACTGGAGGACGGCGCCGCGATTGCCGACGGGGCCGTCACTGTCGTGACGGTCGATGCGGCGATGATGAAGGTTGCCGCATACCTGTTCCGGCTCGAAGACGGCGGCTTCGGACTGATCGACGCCACGCTCGACCCGGAGGCCGCGGCGATCCGCGCGGCACTGACTCGGCTCGGAAAAACTCCTGAAGATGTTCGCGCCATCCTGTTCACCCACGGCCATGGCGATCACACACGAGGCGCCCGGGCGTTTCCCATGGCCGAGGTCTATGGCCTTGATCCTGATGACGAGCCGGTTACACGGCGAGTGTCCGACGGCGAAGTCCTGGATCTCGATGGGACCCGAGTGGAAGTCTTCGCTTTGCCCGGACATACTGCCGACAGCGCCGCTTACCTGGTACACGGCGTACTGTTTTTTGGAGACAGCGCTGTCGCGTCGTCTAACGGAATGCTGGCGCCTGCAATACGCATCTTTTCGATGGATCCCGCGCTCAACCGGCAGTCACTCCAGGAACTGGCCGAGCGTCTTCGCGGACGGCGCAGTGAGATTCGGTATCTGGCGTTCGGTCACCAGGGGCCCCTCGAGGGGCTCGATCCATTGCTTGAATGGAGCGGACAACAATGAAAGTAAAGATCGTTCTTATCGCGTTACTCTTCCCGGCTCTCAGCCACGCCCAGGTTCTTGGCAGCAAGCGATCGACGTTTATCGATGAGCCGACGATTCGCGCGATATTGAACGAAGCATCCGGCGAGAACACGTACGCCCACACAAAGGCCCTCAGTTCGATTGCGCGCTATCCGGTCTCCAACGGCTTTCATCAGGCGGCCGAGTACGTTGCCGGCGAAGCGCGCAAGATCGGTCTACAGAAAGTTCAGATCGAGTCGTTCGATGCGAACAGCGCGGGATGGGATCCGGTCGAGGCGGAACTCATGATGATCGAGCCGCAGGTTCTCCGCCTGGCGGACATGCGTCTTGTGCCCGTCGCGCTGGCGGGTAACAGCGGCAGCGCGGATGTCGAATCCGAACTGATCGACGTGGGCCAGGGAACAGCCGCCGCGAATTACGCCGGTCTCGATGTGGCCGGCAAGATAGTGCTGACATCGGGTGCGCCCCGCCGCGTGCAGGCACAGGCCGTTTTCCAGCGCGGGGCCGCGGGAATCGTGTCCTATTCTTCCAGCAGCTTCTTTGGCGTCGAGCCTTCAGCGGACGCCGTGAGCTGGAACACCATTGCTGCGAACGATGCGCAGGGCAGACCGGGCGGATTCGCATTCATGCTTTCGCCTTCCGCCGGCATGGCATTGAGCAGGCGGATGAGCGCGGGCCAGAAGGTCCGCGTACGCGCGCATGTGCGCGCTACTTCATATTCGCCGGGCAAATTCGAGATGGTGACCGCTGAAATTCCGGGTTCAACGGCCGCGGCGCCTCGCGACCTCGTATTTTCGGCACACCTCGATCACCAGAATCCGGGGGCAAACGACAATGCCTCCGGAAGCGCCGCATTGCTCGAAATTGCGCGAACGCTCACGTCGCTTATCAAAGCCGGAGTGCTGCCGGCGCCCACGCACACCATCCGCTTCTGGTGGGTTACCGAAATCCGGGGGACGGAAGCCTACTTCCAGAACAAGCCCGGGGAAGCGAGCAAAATCGCGCTCAATATCAATATCGACCAGGCCGGCGGCGACAAGGACTATCGGAACGATCTGGTCTTCATTCGCGAACCCGATCGGCTGCCGACTCTTGCCAATGACTTGTTTGAGGACCTCTGCGAATACATGCAGAACAACTACGCCGACGTCTATCACAAGCCGAACCCGTTGTTTGTCGCTCCGACCGGCAGGCAGGACGAGCCGCTGACATACCGTTCCTGGCAGTATGCGGAGCTAACCGATCACATCGTGTTCGAAAAGCAGGGCCGCGACATTCCGTCGATCAGCTTCGCCTATCCATCGTTTCATTACATCCACACCAGCGAAGACTCCATTGAACACATTGACGCAACCACGCTGAAGCGCTCGGTCTTCTTCGGAGTAGCTCTCGCTTCATACGTTGTGCGGCGGGACGCAACCGGCGCGGATCCTTTTGCCGAGCGCGGCCGCGCCATCCTGCGCATGCGGATTGAGAAGGCCAAGGGCGAGGCGGCAACCCTTATCGAGGGAAGCACGGCGGCGAATCTCAGCCGCGACTATGCGAGCGCCCAGGAAATCATCAGCAAGGCCCACGACACAGCCGCGGCAGCATATGGGGCGGGCGTATTTCCGGCGGGCTCCGTCACAGGCGACCTCAGCGCGCTGGAAAGAAGGTATCGGGAGATCGCCGCGCGGTTGGGGGTTACTCCATGAACCTGATTGTTCGGGAAGCGGTTCCGGAAGACGCGGACGACATCGTCCGAATACTGACTCCTATTATTGAGGCCGGCGCCTTCACTGCGTTTGATACTCCATTCAGCGTGGAGGAAGAACGCAATTACATCCGGAATCATCCGCCGCGCGGCATTTTTCTTGTAGCCGCTCGAGAGCCGGACGGGCAGATACTGGGCTTTCAAAGCATGGAACCTTTTGCGAGCTACACGCATGCATTCGACCACGTTGGGGTTCTAGGTACCTATGTGGCCGAGACCAGCCGCCGTCAGGGCGTTGCGAAGCGGCTTTTTGAAGCGATGTTTCAGGCGGCGCGCCACAAGGACTACGAGAAAATATTCACATTCGTACGAGCCGACAACCCGGCTGCCTTGTCGACATATCGTCATCACGGATTTGAAATCGTTGGAACGGCGCGCCGGCAGGCAAAGATCAAAGGACGGTACGTGGACGAGACAATCATTGAGAAGCTGTTAACGGAGGAATAGGAGTAAAGTCATCCTTTCGTCCATGCTGTCTCTACTACTGAGTCTCATTCTCCAGGCTACTGCTCCGGCGCCAGTCGCCGGGTATGAGGTTGTGCGTGTCTTTCCTCACGATCGAAATGCATTCACGCAGGGCCTGATTTATCTGGATGGTTTCCTCTATGAGGGAACGGGTCTTGCCGGAAGGTCCAGCGTTCGCAAGACGGAATTGCAGACAGGGAAGGTACTCCAGGAGTACGCCCTGCCGGCGGCGTACTTTGGCGAGGGGCTTACCAACTGGGGCGCCGATCTTCTGCAGCTCACGTGGACCACGAATACCGGGTTTGTTTACGATCGCGCGTCTCTGAAGGTCAAACGAAGTTTTTCATACAGTGGCGAGGGATGGGGTCTCACCAACGACGGCCGGAGGCTGATCCTGAGTGACGGTACGGACACGCTTCGTTTTCTCGACCCGCTGTCTTTCCAGGAAACCGGAAGGCTGAGAGTGCGTGATCGAGGTATGCCGGTCCGGCAATTGAACGAACTGGAGTATGTTCGTGGCGAAATCTGGGCGAATGTCTGGCAGACGGATCGAATCGCCCGAATTTCGCCGCAAACAGGAGATGTTTTGGGCTGGATCGACCTTCGCGGGCTGCTAAGTCCCGGCGAGGTGACCTCAGCCGACGCCGTTCTGAATGGGATTGCCTACGACTCGCGGACGGATCGCTTGTTCGTAACCGGCAAATTGTGGCCGAAGATATTCGAGATCAAGATTGCGTCTCGAAGATAAGGACCAATAAAAGGAGGACTCATAATGTCGAACCATTACCACGACGAAAATGACCTGAAACTTCTGAGAGACATGTCGAAGCTGGCGCCCACGGAATTCACCGCGTGGGTCAATCTCGACCGGATTGTCGCGCGCGAGGACGGCAACATTCCGCGCAAGTACAGGGAACTCATCGCCATCGCCGTCGCACACACGACACAGTGCGTGTATTGCATCGAAGTGCATACCAAGGCCGCGAAGAAGGCAGGGGCCACCAAAGAAGAGGTCGCCGAGGCCGTTCTGCTGGCAGCCGCGCTTCGAGCCGGCGCCGCAGCGGCGCATGGAACGCTTGCGATGAAGTTCTACGATCAGGCGTAATCCCGGTATGGTTCGAATTTTCATTGTTGCAGCCGCGCTGCTGCTCTCGTCCGTTAACTTGGCTCAGGCTCCAACCGCGGCGCTTCGATCTAACGTTATCGATGCGCCGCAGCTTCTCCGCGACCTGCAGATTCTTTCCGCCGATGATATGCAGGGGCGCAAGCCCGGCACTGCGGGCCATCTCAAGGCCCGTGCGTATATCCTCGACAGATTCAGGCAATCCGGAATTGCTCCGGTCGGTGATTCCTATCTTCGTCCGTTCACGTTCTCATTCCGAGGGTCCTCCGCGGCATTGGAGGGTGCGAATGTCGCCGGGTATGTGAAAGGCCGGGTCCGTCCGGACCGCTTCCTGGTGGTCACGGCGCACTACGACCATGTGGGCGTGATCAACGGCCAGGTCTTCAATGGCGCCGATGATAATGCTTCCGGCACGGCGGCTCTTTTTGCGGTCGGCAAATACTTTCAAGAGCACCCACCCGACAATTCCATCCTGATTGTGGCTCTCGACGCCGAAGAGTCCGGTATCAATGGCGGCAGGGAATTCGTCCGCGCACCGCCCGTCAGCGGAAGTGCGATGGTGATGAACGTCAATCTCGACATGATTTGCCGCGACAAGAGCAGCGTGCTTTATGCCGTCGGGACGTATCACTACCCATACCTTCGTCCTTACCTGGAAAAGCTGGCGCCGCGGCCCGCGCTGAAGTTCCTGCTGGGCCACGATCGGCCGGATGAGGTGGGCGCCGATGACTGGACCGACGATTCGGATCACATTGCATTCCACCGCGCCGGAATTCCGTTCATCTACTTTGGGACCGAGGACTACGACTACCACCACAAGGCGAACGACGAATACGAAAGCATCATGCCGGCGTTCTACGTGGGCGCAGTGGAAACCATCATCGACGCCATCCGCGAGTTCGACAAAAATCTGGAAGATATTCAGCGGGCCGCGGCTCGGTAATCGACGTGCAGGTTGTGGGTGCGGGGCTTCAGCCCCGCGCCCACGGCTATGAGCCAGGATGAATGCTGATCAGCCACAGGCGGGAATTGTCGTCGAGCGCCCACCCGATTCCGGACCCCACACGATCCACTAGTTCAGCGATCCGTTTCAAATGGACGGAGTCTAACGCCATTCGCTCACCCTGAACTTCGATCGTCTTCGATATGCCATCGACACGCCGAATCGTCTTGCGCTGCTTCTGCTGGATGGTCTTTGCCGTGCACTCACAGGTGGCGGCGTTGAACAGGTAAACATCGGGATCGTGAACCAGCATTCCTTCATTGGCGGTTATCCGTAGAACGCGCTGAGCCGTTTCTCCGTCCCAACCGGCCTTGCCGCACCAGGCAGAATGGACCATGCGCTGCACCAGCAGTGTCGCGTCAGGCGCTTCCAGCCGGAGACGACGCATGGTGTGGATCAGTGGATCGGATCCGATGGTGTCCAGTACGGCATGCGAGGGCCCTCTCACGGCCACAAAGTGCGTTCGCTCCCGGATCTTCAATGTTTCATACGCAGCCCGGACGCTTTCTTCCGGAACGCCGGGTCCTGCGGCGAACCCATTCGGTACGGGCAGGCCCGACCGAAGGGCATCACCAAGCGGCGACCACGGAACGCCGGTCACGTCCTTTGTCAGATCCGGCAGCCAGTGGAGAGCGTGATCCATGCTGAATAGACTATACTGCCAGCGTGAAAATCCCGGAATTTCAACGCAAAATCTACACGGTTTCGGAGCTGAGCCTGGAGATCCGCGAAATGATCGAGCGGCGTTTCGGGGACGTGTGGGTCGAGGGTGAAATCTCGAATTTCAAGAGCTCCTCGGCCGGACACCTTTACTTCACTTTGAAGGATGATCGCGCCCAGATTCCCGCCGTGTGTTTCCGGAATA
This sequence comes from Candidatus Sulfopaludibacter sp. SbA3, assembly GCA_945865815.1. GTDB lineage: Bacteria > Acidobacteriota > Terriglobia > 20CM-2-55-15 > 20CM-2-55-15 > CAMBFR01. The sequence continues at coordinate 19,053 of CAMBFR010000042.1, read as the reverse complement.
CGGCGCGGCTGTTGAGATTCCGGCCTGAAAACGGAAAGCTGTTCCGGGCGCGGGGCCGCGTGAGCACGTATGAAGGCCGGGGCGAGTATCAGGTTATTGTCGACGTACTGGAACCCGCTGGCCTGGGCGCCCTTCAACTGGCCTTCGAGCAGTTGAAGGAGAGACTCGAGAAGGAAGGACTCTTTCAGCTCGAACGCAAGCGTCCGATTCCCATGCTTCCGCGCAAGATCGGGATCGTAACGTCTCCGAAGAGCGCGGCGCTGCGCGACATCCTGACGGTGCTGAAGCGGCGGCACAAGGCCGTTTCCGTCCTTATTTATCCGGCCGAGGTTCAGGGAGAAGGCGCATCGCTACAGATCATGGAAGGCATCGACCACCTGAGCCAGCATACCGACGTGGATGTGATCATCATTGCTCGGGGCGGCGGTTCGATGGAAGACCTCTGGGCATTCAATGAAGAACGAGTGGTTCGCGCGATTGCGCGGTCGGAGAAGCCCGTTATCTCGGCCGTCGGTCACGAGGTGGATTTCACAATCAGCGATTTCGTTGCGGATCTGCGCGCCGCCACGCCGAGCGCCGCGGCCGAAATCGTGATCAAGTCGCAGGAGGAACTGCTGCAGCGGGTCGCCGGTCTGGAAGAGAGGCTCCAGGGGCACATTCGGCGTCGTTTCAGCACGCTGAGAAATTTCCTGGCCGGCAAGGTTGGAAGCCGGGGTTTCGTCGTTGCCGAGACGCGGATTCGACGGCTCGTTCAACGCGTGGACGATCTTGCGTTCCGCCTGGAGCAGGTTGGACGGTCCGGCGCCGTGATCCGAACGCGGACCCACCGTGTGGAGATCTGTGAGCAGCGCCTGTCTTCGGCGATTCATCAAAGCCTGCGGAAGTGGCATCAGGGATTCTCGGCCGCCGCGCATACGCTGGATGCGTTGAGTCCTCTTGCGGTTCTTGAACGCGGCTATGCGGTCTGCTTGACGCCCGAGGGCCGGGTCGTCCGCTCCTCTTCAGATGTCGAAGTCGATGGCCTGGTCGAGGTCCGGCTGCATCAAGGGAAGTTGAGCGCTCAGGTTCGGTCGAAGGAATAGTCATGAATAGTGTCGAACAGAAAGTCCTCGATCTCATGGGACGGGCCATGGGTACGTTTTCCATGTTGAGGGCCGGCGACCGGATCGCGGTGGGCGTGTCGGGCGGAAAAGACAGCCTGACTATGCTGCATGCGCTGGCGGCATACCGGAAGCGCGCGCCATTTCCTTACGAGATGGTTGCGGTCACGATCGAGCAGGGGAAATTCAAGCTGCCGATTCTGGCGCTCGAGGAAAAGATTCGCGACCTGGGGATCGAGTGGGTCCTGCGCGAGGACTCGGCCACGCTCAGCCTGATCGCTGATGGGGTGCCTCATGGTTGCGACGTGTGCAGCCGGCATCGGCGGTATCACCTTTATAACGTGGCGTCCGAACTCGGATGTTCGGTTCTCGCGCTCGGCCATACGGCCGATGATTGCGCGGAATCCTTACTGCGCAATGTGCTCTTCAATGGACGAATCGCATCGTTGCCGCCCGTAGCGGAGTCCCGAAAGGGAAGTCTGAGGCTCATTCGTCCCCTCGCCTATGTCAGCGAAGATCTTTCGACCGAATATGCCCGCGCCGCGGGTTTCCTGGCGATTACATGCGTGTGCGGAGAGAAGGAAAGCGTGCGCAGGGAAATCCGCGAGTTCCTTCAGACAATGAAGTCCCGCCACATTGGGATTGGCGAGTCGGTTACGGCCGCTCTCGGAAACGTGAATCCTTACACGCTGTTCGGTCCCCGCGAGCGAGCCCTGGCAGGCCATGAGGCCGACGACGATCGGGATTTCTAGCTCGGCTGCCGTCGCGAGGACGGCCAGTTGCCCAAACCGCCCCTGCACAAATTCCGGCGTGCGACGCCGGTCTCTTCGGCGAGGCTCAGGTGCGTGGTGCCAGCGTTGCTTGCGCTAGTTCTTTTCGTCCTTGAAGCCAATGTTCCAGTGTGTTCCGTCGCAGAACGGCTTGTTCTTTGATCCTCCGCAACGACACAACGTGTAGTGCTCCGTTGAGGCTCCCTGGCCCCATGTTTGATCAAGCAGTGCGACTCCGCCCACGACTGCGTACGGCCCATCTTTGGTGACGCTGATCGCCGGGTTGTTCTGTTGGCCGTGCTCCTCGACCCCATGAATGGTGTAGCTCAGGGCACCGGACGGACAGTTTCGTATGGTTTGAACGATCGCCTCCACTTTGGCCCCATCGGGATCAATCCAGGGTTCGCTTCCGTACTCGAAGACCGAAGCGAGACCCGCCGTACAGTGTCCAGCGTGCGCGCAGATTCCCCGATTGTCGTGGATAGTAATGCCCAGAGTCCGGTAGTCCTGCAGGGTGGTGGCGCCGGCGTCACCCTGCTTCACCCCAGAGAAGCCATTCTTCTGGTGTGTGCCGTCGCAGAATGGCTTGTTGGAAGATCCGCCACACCGACAGAGAGCGATCACGGGCTTGGTCGGAATGGCGGCTCCGTTGGAGCTTCTGAGGTCCGTGAGGTCCTTGACCAGGTATGGACCGTTCTGCTTGCATTCGATTGTCGGTGGTTCATTCATCTTGCACCTCCACGAGTGATCGACACCAGCCGTCCAGCGATTCTGCCGATAACCCGCGCCGAGCGAGCGCAACGAGCGAGGGGACCGCGCAGTCAAACCGTAATTCTGCGCCAACTCGATATTCGGTTCCACCCAGAACTTGGCTTCGCCGTCCGGTCCTTTGACGTGGACGTGCATCCTTGTTCATGGAAATCCATTTCTGCAATCGGGATGCCACGCGGAGTGCACGCGATACCAGTCACTTCCGCGCTGAAAGTCGTGCGATTGAGAGAAAAAATCCGGAAGTCGCGGATTTTCAGAACTTACGGGGACACGCGCTAGAACCCAGGCTGGGCAACGGATTTAAAGTCGAGAGGAACGCTCGAATACTTCGCTGCGATCTGCCGGATCTCCGGCGCTTTGCCGACCAGCACCAGGGCCAGGTTCTCCAGCGGGAAATGCTGCCGGATGATGCGGCGGGCGGCATCCTGATCTACTGCATCCACTTTCGCGTAATAACTATCCACGTCACTCTTATCGAGGCCATAGAACTCCAGCCGGGCGATATTCGAGGCGAGGCGATCGGATGTTTCGATCGTGGGTGGGAACTGGCCCTTCATGTAGGTCTTGACCGATTGCAGTTCTGCATCTGTTACGCCCTGCTCGTGGAGCGCTTTCAGGATTTCGAGCGCCATATCGATGGCTTTCTCGGTGGATTCGTTTCGAGTGTAGGTCGAGATCTGGAACGGACCCCGATGCTGTCTCTGATCGAACTGCGATGACGCGCCATACGTCAGGCCCGAGTCCACGCGGAGCGCCGTGTTGAGCCGCGAAGTGAACCGGCCGCCGAACAGCGTGTTGACAACCGCGACCGCTACGCGATCGGGATCGGTGCGGCGGATGCCCAGATTACCGATGTAAAAGTAGGTTTGCGTCGAGTCGGGTTTGTCGACCAGGAGCACTCGCTTGCCGCGCACGGGTTCGGGCTCTGAAACCTGCGTTTGCGGCGCCGATTTTGCCGGCCAGGAATCGAATCGTGACTCGAGCAGGCGCCGCATTTCGGGAATCCGAAAGTCTCCCACGGCCGCGATGATCACATTGGCCGCCGAGTAATAGGTCTGGTAAAAATTCACCACATCTTCGCGGCGTACTCCGGCCAGCGATGTTTCGTCCCCGCCGACGGGGCGCCCATACGGATGCGATCCGTAAAGGTACGCATTGAAGTATCTCGCAATGACGTTGGACGCCTGATCCTTTGCCGACTTGATTCCGTTGATGCGCTGCTGCAGCAGCTTGTCGAACTCTGCCTGGGCAAAAGACGGCTTCGTGAGCACTTCCGCCACAAGATCGAGGCCCTGGCCGAGGTCTTTGGCCAGAAATTCCGCGCTCGCGCTCGTGAAATCCAGCGCGGCGTTGACATCGAAATCGCCGCCGATGAAGTCGAGATCCACGGCGATTTGATCCGCGGTTCGCGCCGTCGTCCCCTTGCGAAGCAAGTCGGCCGTCAGCGACGCGACGCCCTCCTTCCCCATGGGGTCCGCGACAGAGCCGGCCTTGACGATCACATTGAAACTGACGATCGGCACTTCATGCTGCTCCATGAGCAACAGCGTCACGCCGTTCCGTAGCTGGATCTTTTCGTAAGGCGGGACGAGGGGTCTCGCCGGATCCGTCTGCGCGTACATCCAGGAATTCGCAAGCGCCATGGCCGCTCCAGCCAGCAGAGCTCTTCGCGGCATTTTCATCATTGCGCGCCTCCGTTCTCGGGCGCCAGCGTGGCTACCGTCCGATTCCTGTCCGTAAAGTACGTGCGCACGATGCGCTGTACATCTTCCTTTGTGACCCGATTGAAGTCGTCTGCCGCCGTAAACATTTTTCGATAATTTCCAAAGAACATCTCGTAGTTGCCCAGGGCATTGGCCTTTCCGCTGATCGTTTTCATGCGGCGGTAGAAATCGGCCAGCAGAATGTTTTTCGCTTTCTGAATTTCCTGGTCGGTGACGAGCCCTTCTCTGAGGCGATTCAACTCTTCATAGATTGCGTTTTCGACGGTCTCCGGCCGGATCCCTGCTTTGGGCTGCGCCGTGATCCGGAATAGGGTGGGATCGAATGCGAATCCGTAACTGCCGCGAACAGATATCGCGAGTTGATCCTGGTCTACAAGCCGTTTGTACATGCGTGAGCTCTCGCCATCGAAGAGGATCGTTCGCAGAACCTGCAGCGCGTAATAGTCGCGATGGGCGGATTCCGGCGTATGGTACGCAATCATCACGAGCGGCAATTGGGCGAATTTCCTGACGATGGTGCGGCGTTCTCCGAGTTGTTCCGGCTCGCGGGTCGTGACCGGCGGAGGCAAACCGCGCGAGGGAATGGGCTCCATATATCGTTGTGCGAGCCGCAGAATTTCCGCGCCGGTTACATCGCCCACGACGACCATTGTCGCGTTTGCGGGCGAGTAGCCGATCTCAAAATGACGTTTCAGGTCTTCCATGGTCCAGCTCTCGATGTCGGCCATCCAGCCGACAACAGGCCATTGATAAGGGTGAGCCGTGTAGGCGGCCGCTTCCAGTTGTTCCTGGAGAAGGCCGGAATTGTTCGCGTCGACGGATGAGCGCCGCTCCGACGCCACGACGCCCCGCTCGGACTCGATCATTTTTTCGTCGAGGCTCAGGTTGTGAATACGGTCGGCCTCGAGGTCGAAAACCTTTTCCAATGCGGACCGTGGAAACCAGTCCTGATAGACGGTGAGATCATTGCTCGTATAAGCGTTGTTCGAACCTCCCGCCGCTTCCATGGTTTCATCGAATTGTTTGGGCCCGTATTTCTGCGAGCCATTGAACATCATGTGCTCGAAGAAGTGCGAAATCCCGGTCGTGCCCGGCCGCTCGTTGCGGGATCCGATCTTGTAGAAGATGTACAGGGCGATATTCGGGATGGAATGATCCTCCTCGACGAGAATCTTCATGCCGTTCTTCAGCGTGTAAGTCTGGATGCCGTAGTCCTGTGCGAGGGCGGGCACGGCCGCAGGAAACGCCAAAAGTACGCAAAAAAGCGTGCGGCGAAGGGACGGCAGTAGGATCATCGCGGCCATTCTACCAGCGCGCGTATTTATTGGCTCTGATTAAGGAAATAAGGCTGCATGTGCTCCGCATCAATGTTGTTGTCGTTGCATGCGAACGACATGAGGCGCGTATCCTGGCGCTTCAAATCCAACGACACCGTCCAAGGTCTGGTAAAAAAGACGGGATCTTCATAAGTGACCGTCCATTTGAGGGTGTTCGCATCGGTCTTTTGGAACCGCTCGATCACGTGCAGCTTGTCACTATGCTGGTGGCCGGAGGTATCCAGCCAGGTTCGTTCGTCGATGCCAACCGTGTCGACGACCAGGGTGTCACCCTCCCACTTGCCGATCGAATGTCCCTGGAACCCCGGGTAGTCCATGATGTCTGCGGGATGAGCCGTTCCATCCATGTAAATGATGCGAAAGTGCCCCTGATACTCGAAGAGCACGGCAATGGCGTTCGGTCCCTGAAGAATCTGAAATGGATTAGGCGACTGGATTGCCCGTGTTGGCCCCGTCGGAAGGCACTTGGACGCGGCGGGATCCTTCGAACTATCGGCATTCTTGTGGCTTTCCTCCCCATGCGGAGTAAGGGGAAGCGGCCCTCCGTGGGGTCGAGCTAAATCGGTGGTGAACGGCGCCTGCCAAACGCCATTGAAGTCCCGTGGAGAGGGCACGCCTTGCGCCCCTGAAGGAGTGGCCGACAGGATCAAGACTCCGAAAACGGCGGTTGCCGAAATGACCCAACGTGCAAAACGCGTGCTTATTCTCATTCTCATGCCCTTCTGATTAACGGGCCACATTCTCGCTGGAACCGGCAAACACCCTCTTGCCGTTCGCCATCACGACGCTTCGGGCATTCACGAGGTTCGATCCATCCTTGGCCTTGCTGCCCTCAACGGTCACTGTTTCGCCAATCTTGATGGTGTCCTTCCTCCAACCGGATCGGTAGAGGGTATTCGGCGGACCGCCTTCCACGGCATAATTCATAACCTTGCCGCTGGCGTCCTTTACATCCACATAGAAGAAAATGTGCGGGTTCTGCCACTCCATTTTCATGACTGTACCTGTGAACGTAATGGGCTGTTTGGCGTCGTATTGCGCGGCAAATGAGTGGTGCGCCGAAACCGGCGCCGCTGCCCAAACCAAAGCGAAAGCCAAGGCTACGAAGCGGGACATTGTACATTTCATGGCGATATCTCCTTCTCGATTTCTCTCCGCAAGCCGTTTGCATCGAATTGCTGAGGAATTGTTGAGCGCAACAATGATGGTGTCAAGGTGAATTCGTATCGGCTTGAAGCAGGTTTGAAATATTCGCGAATGTTTTCAATCTACTGTGGGCGCGGGGCTTTAGCTCCGTGCCAGGATCAAACAGGAATTTTCTGGAATTCTGCACGGGGCTGAAGCCCTGCGCCCACAGCGTACCTCCAAAATCCAGCACCACGATTGACTCAGGTAAATTGTTGCCCTTAAGGAGTAGTGGTCTAATTCGGGGACAGGCCACTCAATTCCCATTTTGAGTGAATGCTTTCATTGATGAAAACAGGAAATTGAGTAGCCTGTCCCCGAATTGGACCACTATGATAACGAATACGGAGGTATCTCGATGAGACGCAATAGGCTTCATTTCCTTTGTGCGGGTTTCGGTTTGCTCCTGGCCGCCGCGCCTGCGGTTTCGCATCACTCGTTTGCGGCGCAGTACGACCGGTCCAAGCCTGTCACTCTCAAGGGGACAGTGACGAAAATGGAATGGATGAACCCGCACATCTATTTCTATCTGGATGTGAAGGATGAGGCGGGCAACGTTGCCAGGTGGGCCGTCGAAGGCGGCAATCCCAGTGGGCTTTACAGGGCCGGCTGGCGAAAGGATTCCCTGAAGCCGGGCGACGTCGTGACTGTAGACGGCTGGCTTGCCAAGGATGGGACCAACCTTGCCAACATGAGGACCGCGATATTGGCCGATGGCAAGAGAGTATTCGGCGCTTCGTCCGGAGGCGACAGGTAGTTGATGGAGGAGGATTCCGTGGAAACCAGTAAGCGCATTGCACGTCCGATAGCCGGTTTGGTCCTCATGCTGGCGGTGATGTTCCAGCCCTTCGATGCCGAAGCGCAGAGCGGGGCTGTGAGGAATCCGCGGGACCTGAGCGGCATCTGGCGAAACCAGTACACTCCGGACCTCGCCTCGGCGATTGGAACGCCGCAGAATCCGGTTCAACCTCCGTACAACGCGTATGGGGCAGAACGCTGGAGAACGGTGGATACGGCGCAGGATCCCACCGGCCGTTGCCTGCCCCCGGGGCCTTCGCGCGCCTTCACGGCTCCGCTTCCGTTCATTCTGGTCCAACAGGAAAACATGATCGGCTTCCTGTTCGAGTATCAGACGATCTGGCGCGTTATATATATGGATGGGCGCGGCCATCCGGAAGACATCATGGACTATCCCGAGTTTATGGGGAATTCGACGGGCAAATGGGAGGGTGACACGCTGGTGATCGACAGCGTCGGAATCGACGAGCGCACCTGGCTGGATACCGCCGGACACGAGCACAGCGGCAAGCTTCATATGACGGAGCGAATCAGCAAGATCGATCAGAACACGCTCCGGTGGACGGCCACGTTCGACGACCCCGTGTTTTTCACCAGGCCCTGGTCCATCACGCGGAGTTTTACTCGTTTTGACGATTCCAAAGACCGCATTCTGCCTTACACGTGCACGGAAAATAATCTGGATCTGGACAACCTGCGGCCGCACCAGCCGAATCTCGATTACAAACATCAGCCGGAGTCCCGGTAGGACTCGGCAACAATGCAGGTGTGCTGAGGTAGATATCACATGGCAAGAAAGAACATCGAAACCGGGACTGCGTGGGAGCCCATTATCGGTTACTCGCGAGCGGTACAGGTGGGTAACTGGATTCACGTGTCGGGAACAACCGCCACTGGTGAGAAGGGCGAAATAGTAGGACTCGGCGATGCCTCTGCCCAGACCGTTCAGGCGATACGCAACATCGAGGCCGCGCTCAAGCGTTGTGGAGCCTCGCTTGAACATGTGGTGCGGACGCGCATCTACGTCACTAACATCGAGGAGTGGGAAAAGGTCGGCCGCGCGCACGGGCAGTTTTTCGGAACCATTCGTCCGGCCACGAGCATGGTTGAAGTCAGCCGCCTGATCTCCCCCGGGATGCTGGTTGAGATTGAAGCCGAAGCGTTCGTGGATTAGAAACCGCATATAATCGCGCGATGTTTTACCTCGCCGCAACGCTCGCGCTGCCCCCGCTGCTGGTCTTTGGTTTGTACCACCTGCTGACCTGGGGGAATCTATTCAATCTCAACAGCAGGAATTATTGGCAGCGCGTGGCATGGACTTCTGCCCTTTCCCACGTCCTTCTTGCGACCGGCTTTTTCATATTTTCCTACTTCGAGTACAGGGCCAGCAGCAAGCTGGGTTTTGCGGAGCCGGCTTTCGGCGCGTTCCTGTTAAATCGAACCGAGTTCTGGCGGATGATGCTGATCTTCGATACGGCGCCGATGCTGACTCTGCTTGGGCTGTTTGCGGTCCTGAACCGTCTTGGTCTGAACCCTCCTCAGCTGGCCGCCTGGACAATCGGGACTGCATACGTGGTAGGCACTCTCCAGTGGTACTGGGTCGGAGGCGGCATAGGCGCGGTGCTCGATCGATTCTGGTCCGGCCTGAAGACGGGAGACGAAGAAGACGAAGACTGGTTCTGACGCCGGTACTGTGATTAAATGCGCTGATGCCGCTGATGCCATTGTTGCGATTGTTGCGATTGTCGCGTACGCGCCTCTCAAGAGTTGCCGCTGTTCTCGCCATCGTGCTGCTTGCAGGATCGCCGGCAATATCAAGGCAGTCCCGGCCGGCGCTTCCCAAGGTGCTGATACTGGCGACGGGCGGCACCATCGCGGGCGAACAGCGCGAGCCCGGAACGCTTGGTCCATACGAAATCCGCAAGACGGTCAACGAACTCGTGGATCTGGTGCCGGAGATCCAGAAATACGCGCAGGTCGAAACCGAACAGTTTTTGAACGTGGCCAGCGCCCGGATCACGCCGGAGCTCTGGCTGCAACTGGCGCGGCGCATCAACACTATCCTGGCCGACCGTGACGACATTGCAGGCGTCGTTGTCACGCACGGCACAGACCGGTTGACCGAAACCGCGTTCTTTCTTCATCTGACCGTAAGGTCTTCCAAGCCCGTCGTGGTCGTTGGCGCGTACCGGCCGCCGACGGGGATCAGCCCGGATGGCCCGCTGAACCTGCTCTCGGCCGTCCGCGTCGCCGCCGCTCCCGAGGCGCGCGATAAGGGCGGCATGATCGTCATGGATGAGCGCATCATCTCCGCGCGCGACGCCCAGAAGCTATACGCCCGCAATGGCGGCTTCAACGACGACGAAATGGGAACGCTCGGCATTGTTGCGCCGCACGGCGTGGAATTTTTTTATTCGTCCACTCGCAAGCACACCGCGAATTCAGACTTTGACGTATCCGGGATTCGCGCGCTGCCGCGCGTGGACGTGCATTACCTGTATGCGGGCGCCGATCCTGCCGGCAGGACCGACGCCAGGGGCGTGGTCGTCGCCACAACCGCCCTGGCCCCGGATGAACGCACATACTACGATGCACTGCAGAAGAGCGGGACCGTCGTTGCCACCACGTTTCCTTCCGGCGCTCAGGTCATTACGCCATCGTCGCCGTACACAGAACCGCAGCCGATGATAGCCGTAAAGCGCCTCCTTCCGGCTCACGCGAGAATTCTGCTGATGCTGGCCCTCACGAAGACGCACGATTCAAGGGAAATACAGCGTATTTTTGATATCTATTGAACAAGGAGAAGAGTGTTATGAGTCCTGAACAGGGAAAGATTTTTCTTAATTTTTTTGTGGGAAGCATCGAACAGGAATCGCAAACCACAAGGAAGGTCATTGCCGCCGTTCCCGACGACAAGAAAGGTTATCGGCCATCCGAGAAATCGATGACGGCCCACGAACTGGCCTGGCACATTCCGGAATCGGAAATCTGGTTTCTCAAGAGCGTCGCAGACGGCGCGTTTGCGATGCCGGACGGTGAGGCCCCAAAACCGGCGACGATGGGCGACATTCTGAACTGGTACGAAAAGAACCTGAAGGAGCAGATGGCCCGGGTGAAAGCCCTGCCGGCTGAGAGTCTTGTGAAGACGGTTCCGTTCTTCGGAATGGAGCAGCCGGCCGTGATGTATCTGACATTCCTGACGCATCATTCGGTTCATCATCGCGGCCAGTTATCCGCATACCTGAGGCCCATGGGCGCAAAGGTCCCCAGCATCTACGGCGGCAGCGCCGATTTTCCCTTCCAGGCCCCCGCATAGGAAGACGCGGGCAGGAATTAATTCAGGTGACGTTGATCGAATTGTTCTGAAGTTCGAGAACAATTCGATCAACGTCACCTGAATTAATTCCTGCCTCGAACGAACATGCAGTCCACTTCGCTGCGCCGCAAGATTCTTGTTTACTCCAGTTCGCTTCTGGTCGCACTCATCGTGACGATGCTGGTTTACGTCAACTTCCAGGCGGAAGCGTTTGTCGACGAGCGCCTGGAGGGCGATCTCCAGAGAGGCCGCGAACTGGTCGCAGGCGCCGAACGGCAGCGGTTGGACAGCATGGGCCTGACCGCGGGACTTGTTGCATCGTTCCCGAGTTTGAAAGCTGCGCTCACCAGTGAAGCACTCACCGTCCGGGATTTTCTTCAGTCCTACCAGCGGGAGAACAGCGATCAACTGGACCTGCTGATCGCCTTCGACGGGGAAGGGCGCGTGCTGGCAAGGACGGATCAGGCGGATCCCGGAGACATTCCACTCCCTCCCGAGACGGGGGTGTTGACACTGGAAAGCGGCAACTATCATGTGGCGACGATGCCTGCCGAAGCCGCGGGATTCGTTTTTGGATACGTGCTCGCGGGAATTCGGATCGACGATACCTTCGCGCGGGACCTCAACGAGATCAGCAGCGACGACATCGTCATTGTCAGCGACCGGGTCATCGGTTCCAGCATCCTGCAGTCCAACCTGCCGTGGAAAACGCGAGCGGAGTGGGACGCTGTCATAGAGTCGAATGTTTCGCAGAAAGCCGTGACTATTGGAGGAGAAACCTACGAGGCGGTTGCGATGCTGTTCGGCGGCGCCGGCGGACCCAGGCCTCTTGCCGTGATCATGCAATCGCACGATCGGGCGATGCTGCCGTACCGGCGGATACAGATCGGCCTGCTTGTGCTCGGGATAATTGCAGCAACCGGAGGCGTAACGGGAAGCGCCGTTCTGGCCCGCAACCTGACGGCGCCCGTGGCAAAGCTCGTCGAAGGTACCCGGCAGGTGGCCGCCGGAAATTTCGAATACCGTCTCGATGTTCGCACCAGCGATGAGATCGGCGTCCTCGCCGGGTCATTCAACACCATGATCCAGGGCCTTCGTGAACGTTCGGACATGCAGAAGTTCGTGTCGCAATCGACGGTCGACATGATCCAGGCCAACGCGCAAAAAAAGATCTCCGCCGGAGAGAAGCTGATTTTGACGATCTTCTTCTCGGACATGCGGGGCTTTACCGCGATGACCGAGAACATGAGTCCTGAAGAAACAGTGACACTTCTGAATTCGTGCCTCAGCCTCCAGGCGAAAAGAGTCAAGAAGTTCGGCGGTGACGTCGACAAATTCGTCGGCGACTGCGTTGTGGCGCTGTTCGACGGGAATGACATGGCACTCAATGCCATTCGGTGCGCTGTTGAGATACATAAGGCGCTGGGCGCCTTGAATGCATCCCGTCCCGGCGAGGCCGCTGTTCGAGTTGGCGTGGGAATTGTCACCGGAGAGGTGATCCTGGGAAGCATCGGCAGTGACGACCGGCTGGACTTCACGGCAATCGGCTCAAATGTGAATCTGTGCTCCCGGCTTTGCAGCCAGGCGCGCGCCGGCGAAACGCTTTTATCGGAATCGGCCTATGAACTCGTGGCCGGCCTGGTTGCGGCACAGAAAATCGAGCCGCTGACGGTGAAGGGATTCAGCGAGCCGGTATCCGTTTACAGAATGGGTTAGTCTTTGTTCTCGTAAGCCGCCTTCGGATAGTCGTTCCCATACTTGTTCTTGTGCGGGATGTCGACATGCCTCGATTCATCCAGCGTCAGATCGACAGTTTCAGAAGTCGCGCCTACCGTAATTTCTCCGCTCGATATCCGGGACCGTTCGGACCAGGCAGTAACAGTGTAACGTCCGGCGGGAAGTTCCAATCGAAAGTCACCTGCTGCATCTGCCTCGGCAATATAGGACGTCGGTACGACCAGTACCGCGGCTGCCATTTGAGGATGGATATTGCAGAAGATCCAGAAAGTGCCCGGCCTGCCGAATACCCGGCTTTTCGATTCCCCCGCCCGATAGAGGCCGAGGTCGAAGGGCGGCCGCGACAGCGAAAATACATTGTGGGAAATGGGATCCTCGTTTGGAAAATGGATCGTCGAGCCCACCGGAATGGCGAGAACGCGGGGCGAGAATGTCTTGTCTCGTTGAGCGATCTTAAAGTCGTCCGGCTGAACCTGGCCACCGCCACCCAGGCGTTCGGCGTAAACGATGATCCGGACAGCGGCGGCACCGGCTTTGCGTCCGGCAACACGGACACGGCCTGTCAGTGTCGAGGCGTCAGCGGAGATTACGGCCAGCAGTACGAGAACGAACGATCCGGCAAGCTTCCTTGGCATAGTCGGAAACTATACCTAAATTGCGGTGCGAATGCTTGCCGGCAGCTGAATCAGCCGCCTGAGATGGCAGGCACTATGGCGATTTCCGAGCCGTCCTTTGTGGGGGTGCCGAGATTGTCGAGAAAACGGATGTCTTCGCCGTCGACATATATATTGATGAACCTTTTCAGGGATCCCGATTCGTCACACACGCTTGCCCGGAATCCGGGATAGCGTGTTTCGAGGCGGTCCAGAATTTCGCGGACGGTTCCGGGCTCGAGTTCAACGAGCTCTGCTCCGGATGTGAACCGGCGCAGTGGGGTAGGAATGATCACCTTAAGCGACATTAGACTTACCTCCAATTAATGCTTCGAAGGCGGCCAGCCGGGGTTCAATCACTTCGGGACGGGCGACGGGTATAGCGTCGAGCGTCTTCAGGCCGTTGCCGGTTATGGCGAGCACGGTCAGTTCGTCGCGTTTCAGTCGTCCCTGTGCAATCAGTTTTTTCGTTACGGCAATCGTGACGCCGCCTGCGGTCTCGGTAAAAATTCCTTCAGTTTCGGCGAGCAGATGGATGCCGGCCACGATTTCTTCATCGGAAGCATCCTCTCCCCATCCTCCGCTCTTCACCATCAATCGCGCCGCGTAGTATCCATCGGCGGGATTTCCGATGGCGAGGGACTTGGCTATGGTATTGGGTTTCACAGGCTGGATCTCCGCCGACCCTTTCTTGACCGCGGCTGTAATCGGATTGCAGCCGGTTGCCTGAGCTCCGTAGAGCCGGGTGTGCAGCGGCGCCTTCAGCAGCCCCAGTTGCTCGAGTTCGTGAAGACCCTTGTAGAGCTTCGAGATCAGAGACCCGCCGGCCATGGGCACGACGATCGCGGCAGGGGCCCGCCAGTCGAGGTCTTCGGCGATTTCAAAACCGAACGTCTTGGAACCTTCGGCATAGTAGGGGCGAAGGTTGACGTTCACGAATCCCCATGGATGCCGATCCGCAATCTGGCTGCAAAGGCGGTTCACATCGTCGTAGTTTCCTCTCACGGCGATCAGGCGCGAGCCAAAAACCGCGGTTGTGGTGATCTTGGCCTGTTCCAGATTTTCCGGAATCAGGATGAAAGAGGGAATGCCGGCCGCCGCGGCGTTAGCGGCCACGGAGTTCGCAAGATTTCCCGTGGAGGCGCAGCCTACCGCCTCGAGTTTGAACTCGATCGCCTTGTTAATGGCGACCCCGGTCACCCGATCCTTGAACGAAAGTGTGGGCGAGCTAACGCTGTCGTTCTTCACGTAGACGTTATCGAGGCCGAGGGCGCGGCCAAGGCGCCTGGCGCGAACAAGGGGAGTGCCGCCGCTCGAGAGTCCCACTACCGGCGGGTTATCCAGCGGCAGAAGCTCCTGGTACTTCCACATCGACCGTGGGCGGGACGCAATCACTTCTCGTGACAGCACGCCCTTGATGCCTTCGTAGTTGTAATCAACCTCGAGAGGACCAAAGCAGTCCTCACACCCGGCCAGGAGCCTGGCGGGATATATACGTCCGCATTCGCGGCACCGGAGCCCTTTGACGAAGCCCATTAACTATTCCTCCGAATCTCCCCAAAGTGAAAAAGCCCCGCGCCAAACGGCACGGGGCTTTTTTGAACCCTTGTGGATTGTTTAGCAGTTTTTTACGTGGAGCAAGTTGCCTTAAATCGCCACGTACTGACCAAGAGACAAAGAACAATTAAACGAACAAAAACTTAGCGCGCCGCCGCGCTGGCCGTCAAGCTAAATGTTCCGGCGCTTATGCTCCGTGATCCGCTTTCATGCGCCGGTCCATCTCCTCTTTCCTGATCAGCCTGATCAGCCTGATCAGCCTGATCAGCCTTGCTCGATCGGCATTCCTTTCCACCGTTTGAGCGGCGGCGTCACGCGCTTCGAGAATGAGGGGTCGGCGGTGCAGGATGAGTCGAAGTATTCCCACCGGCCATGTTGGTCGCTCACGAAAACATCATCGAATATCATCGTGCAAAGGCGGGTCACCACCAGCCTGCGGGCCCCGCGAGTACAGATGCCGGCGTAGAATCCGTCGGCTTCCAGATCCTTCCAGTGCAGGCGGTCCTCGTCGCTGAATGCGGACACGGTTTCGCCGAGGATGTCGCGGAGATACCGCAGCTTGAACCCTTCATGAAGCGCATTGGTCGCGACGACCATGCTGTCATCTCGATAGAAGATCAGCGCCTGGCTACGTTTCGGAGAAGTCAGGAACTGAAGTCCTGCAAGCACAAGAGTCGCCACGGCGCTGGTGGCGAGCAGTACGAGCGCGATCTGGAGGGCTCCGGAACGGCCTGAGTAGGTGAGAATCACGCCCAGCAGAACAGAGGCAGCCATAAGCGCCGCCAGGACATAAACAGTATGATTTCGATTCACTTCGTTGCGCTGTAATACAACCATTGGTTCTCTTGTTCCCCTTATGTGGAAAACATTATAGCCGCGGAAAGGGCTAGGGCAATCGGCATACGAAGTTCGCTGCGCTGTCGCTGCCGCCGGCGCCGGTGTAGCGCGCTACCTGGGGATAAGGGCAGAGCGGCCGGGTGCGATCCACGCTATCCGCGGTGACGTGTGAAGCAACAATCTCGTTCGGAGCGGCGCCGTTCTCGACCCACTGTTCCAGGGCCGTCAACGTATCAAATTCATTCGGCCCGTCTCCGCCGCGGCAGTGCGCCATTCCAGGGGCCATGAACAGCCGCAACCAGTCCGAAGTATTGGCGGCGCCACCCATCTTCTCCAGAACGGTTTCGTAGTAGTTGATCGTTGTGCGCGGCACCACCTGCTGGTCGGCCCAGCCGTGGTACATGAGGAGTTTTCCGCCTCGCGCTGCGAATGCGCTGAGATCGGGACTTGTGGCGTTAGCCGGGTCCTCCAGGTGTTCGAGCTTGATCAGGTCGGTCTCGAAGTTGAATGTGCGCCAATCCCAGTTGGGATCCTGATAAACAACGTACTTTAGTCCTTCGTGAACCACGGCGTACGGTTCCGGGCCGCCGGCCTGCACGCCCCATCCGAGCTCGGATCCGGGTTCGAGCCCGGGAACAAGCTCCTGGCCCGTTCGCGGATGCTTTACAGGAGTCAGAATCTTCCTGGCGGCCTCCACCTGCGGCGCGGTCAGGCATGAAGCATTGTCGGCGTCACTACACAGAAGCACGTTCGGATCGAAATGGCACAGCCTCGGGTCGTCGATGAGTCCATCCCGGAGGCCGTCGATGGTATCGCAGGCGTTCACCGCGGCCTGGTGAATCATCGCGTACTTTGTCCGGGGAATGTAGGCGTCCGGATCCTTCAACGCCGCGTGAGCGATCCACATTCTTGCAGCCGTATACATTGGCGTGGTGTTCAGGGAGGGAGCGCCTGCGATGATGCCGTCGAAATCGCCGGCGAAACGCTGGGCTTCCAGCATGGCTTGCCTGCCGCCGGCGGAACATCCGACGAAGTACGAGAGCCGCGGATCGTTCCCATAAAACGCCTGCGTCATGGCTTTTGCCGTAACCGTCATTTCGTGAATTGCCCGGTAGGAGTAGTCAATCAGCTTCTCGGGATGTCCCAGCATGTCTTTCGCGGTCCCGCCGACGTGTCCGGTGTCGGTCGAGCTTGTGGCATATCCGCGCTTGATTCCTTCCGCAAGCGCCGCGTAGACGATCGAGCCGGCCCAGCCGCCGTTACCCACGGCCTGGTACTTGCCATTCCAGTTTTCGGCCGGCAACCACACTTCGATCTTGATGTCGGAATCGCTCGATGGCTTCAACGTGGCTGCCACCCGGCAGAATACGGGAAGGCCGGTAAGCGCCGCCGCCCCAGGCGGAGTAAAGGTTCCGTCCGTCCGTGTTTCGACGAGCGTAATCGACGTGCCCGGCAGGGCGAGCGCGGCGAGGCTTTCACAGTTTGCGGCACTGGCTGGGATGGCTGCGAACATCATCAATGACAGGACGATGAGCGTCACGGTTGTTGTTCTGATAAATTCCTCCTGCAGACGGCAATTGTTCCGTTAGGATAACTCAGGAGTTGCTGATGACAATCAAGGAACGCGCTTCGCTGATCGTGCGGTACAAGGACGGATATAAAGAGGTCGCCGATGCGCTCAAGGGCGTATCTGAAGCGGAGTTGGATTTCAGCCGCGCGCGGGGCAAATGGAGTTCCCGCCAGATCGTTCATCATCTCGCCGATAGCGAAGCCACCAGCGCGATGCGCTTGCGCAAGCTGCTCGTCGAGCGTCAGCCCTATATCCAGGCATACGATCAGGACGAGTTCGCAAAGAAGCTCCACTATTCGAAGAGACCCATCGAGCCCGCCCTCAAAGCTTTCGAGGGCGCGCGCGCCGCGACGGCTCAATTGCTCGACCTGATGTCGGAAGAAGAATGGAAGCGCGGGGGCGAGCATTCCGAGAGCGGTCCCTATTCCATCGAAACGTGGCTGCAGATCTACGCGGCGCATGCGCACAATCACGCCGATCAGATTCGACAGAATCGAGCCGCGTATAAGGAGAAGAAATGAGACGTTGGACGTTGACTCTGATTGCTCTTTTTGTTGTGGGATTCCTGGTTTATTCCGTCGGTGGCAGCCAGGCATTGTCGCTGGAAAAGATCAAATTGCCGCCCGGATTCAACATCAGTGTGTATGCGAACGGCGTGCGCGGGGCGCGCTCGATGGCGCTCGGAACGAACGGGACTCTGTTTGTCGGAACAGGCGCGATGCAGCGGAATGGGGCAGGGGAAGTGTTTGCCGTGGTCGATCGCGATAAGAACAACATCGCCGACGAAGTGATCACGATCGCGAAGGGACTGAACATGCCCAATGGTGTGGCGTTCCGGAACGGCGCCCTCTTCGTCGCCGAGGTGAACCGCGTCATCCGCTATGACAACATCGAATCCCGGTTGAACAATCCGCCGCCGCCGGTTGTTGTGAAGGCCGATCTTCCGAATGATTTCCTGCACGGCTGGAAATTTATCGCATTCGGTCCCGATGACATGTTGTACGTGCCTATCGGCGCCCCCTGCAACGTCTGCACCAGGGACGACGAGCGCTACGGCTCGATTACCCGCATGAAACCGGACGGATCGGCTTTTGAAGTGTTCGCCCGCGGCGTGCGGAATACCGTCGGATTCGACTGGCACCCGCAGAGCCGCGACCTCTGGTTCACCGACAACGGCCGCGACAACCTGGGAGACGACATTCCTCCCGATGAGCTCAATCGCGTGCCGGGACCCGGTTTGCATTTTGGTTTTCCAAGCTGCCATGCCGGGACGATCAAGGATCCGGAGTTCGGCCAGAACGCGGATTGCAGCAAATTCACGCCTCCCGCCATTACGCTGAGCCCCCACGGCGCAGCCATCGGAATGCGTTTCTACACCGGATCGATGTTTCCGGCCGAATATAGGAACCAGATTTTCATTGCCGAGCACGGCTCGTGGAATCGCAGCGGGAAGATCGGCTACCGCGTGGCGCTTGTCCGCGTGGAGAACAATCGCGCCGTGAAATATGAGCCGTTCGCGGAAGGTTGGCTGGAGGGCCAGAACAACTCGGGCCGCCCGGCGGATATACAGGTTATGCCGGATGGCGCACTGCTGGTGTCCGACGACCAGGCGAACGTGATTTACCGGATTTCGTACAGATGACGATCCCGTCGTTCCAGCTGTGGGCGCGGGGCTTCAGCCCCGTGCCAGGCTCCAAC